>CAJJUC010000021.1 GCA_905195005.1 uncultured Eubacteriales bacterium
ACTCCATAATAACGTTTCCGTCATCCGTGGGAGAAATGAAGCTGTCGTGTTTTTCAGCCGTAATACCCGTCATCGGCTGAAACCAATGTGTGAAATGCGTTGCACCGTTTTCAATCGCCCAATCCTTCATGGAATTTGCAACAACGTTTGCAACATTTATGTCAAGTCTTTTGCCGTCCTTAATCGCTTTCTGCATCGACTTGTAGATTTCCTTCGGAAGTCTTTCCTTCATTGTCGATGCGTTAAAAACCTTTTTTCCGAACATTTCCGTTACGCTGCTCATTAAAAACAACTCCTTTATAATAATTGATCAATTATTTGTGAATAAAAAAAGGCAAAGACACAGAAGAACTTTAATATTCTTCGGCGTCTTTGCCTTTGATGTGTGTATTATAGCACCGCTTATATGCTTTGTCAACACTTTTCGCGGATTTTTTCTCTTTTTGTTATTTTGCACATTTTATTTCTCGAAAAAGCGCAATCGGATAAGCACATTTAACAATGCACAAAAAAGAATAATTTTTTCCGAACAATTGTTTGCATTTTGCCGCAGCGTATGTTATAATAAAGAAAATAAGGCTTTTCGGAGGGATGTTTTATGCCGGTTAATATTGATAAACAAAATCAGATTCTTTCCTTTATAGAGCAGCAGATTGAAGAAAAGGGGTTTCCGCCGACAGTGCGTGAAATCTGCGAGGCAGTGGGTTTAAACTCGCCGTCCACGGTGCACGGTTATCTCAAAAGGCTTGAAAAAAACGGACTGCTGACGAAAACGCGCGGCAGCTCGCGCGGACTTAAGCTCACGGGCGGTCTGCACAACATTTCCGCAATGGAAAAGGAATACCTTGACGTTCCCGTGATAGGACGCGTCAGCGCAGGGCAACCGATTCTGGCGGAGGAAAATCTTGAAAGAACATTTCCGCTGCCGATGGACTTTGCGCGCAAGGGAGATGTTTTCATGCTGCATGTCCGCGGCGAAAGCATGATTAACGCCGGGATTCTTGACGGCGATTATGTTATTGTTGAAAAATGCGAAACGGCGCGAAACGGCGAAATGGTTGTTGCACTTGTTGACGACAGCGCAACCGTGAAAACCTTTTATAAGGAAAACGGTCATTTCAGGCTTCAGCCGGAGAACGATTATATGGAGCCGATAATTGTTGACAGCGTTGCGATTCTCGGAAAAGTTGTCGGCGTTTACAGACTTTATTAAGGGGGCATTTTAATGGCTGACAGGGATTTATGCTGCGAAACCGCGCTTGTGCACGAGGATTCTGTTAAAAAAGTGCGTGCCGACATGCTTCCGGAGGCAGACATTGCGGCAATTTCCGAAATTTTTAAAATTATAGGCGACCCGACGCGCGCGCGCATTGTGTGGGCTCTTGACCGTTATGAGCTTTGTGTGTGCGACCTTGCCGCCGCGCTCGACATGACGAAATCCGCCATTTCTCACCAGCTCAGCACGCTTAAGCAGTACCGCGTTGTAAAGGCGCGGCGTGACGGAAAAAACGTTTACTACAGTCTTGACGACCAGCATGTTACCGATATGTTTGAAATTGCAATTGCGCATATAAAACATCGGGACGATGAACACCGCGGCTGAATTTTTTAAAAAATTTTCAAAAAAGTATTGACAAATGAACAACTGTTCAACTATAATAGCATTAGTTGAACAGTTGTTCATTTGTTCATTTTTAAAGAGAGTGGTGATTTATATGTCGGAGGAATTAAGAGAGGATATTCGCAAAATAGGCATTTCGGCTGTGCTGCTTGCAGCGGTTATGCTGCTTGACAGATTTTTAAATCTGCCGATATGGGCAGCGCTTCTGCTTTATCTTATTCCATATCTCACGGTTGGCTTTGAGGTTTTGAAGGAAGCCGCCGAAAATATTGCTGAAGGAGAGTTTCTTGACGAGGACTTTCTCATGTGCATCGCAACTGTCGGCGCGCTTATAATCGGATTTATTCCGGGCTGCGAGCCGCAGTTTGCCGAAGCGGTTTTCGTAATGCTTTTCTTCCAGGTCGGAGAATTGTTTGAAGAAATTGCCGAGGGCAGAAGCAGAAAAAGCATTTCGCAGCTTATGAACATGCGTCCTGACGAGGCAAATGTTGAGCGCGGAGGAAAAGTGCTGACGGTTGACCCTCAGTCGGTTGAAGTCGGAGAAATCGTGGTTGTGAGGCCGGGAGAAAAAATCCCGATGGACGGCGTTATTGTGAGCGGTGAATCATCGCTTGACACAGTTGCCCTCACCGGAGAAAGTCTGCCGCGCGATGTGCGCGAGGGTGACGACATTATTTCGGGCTGCGTAAATCTTTCGGGACTTTTGCGTGTCCGCGTAACAAAAAGCTTCGGAGAATCCACAGCCTCCAAAATACTCGGCCTTGTGGAAAATGCGTCCGAAAACAAATCAAAAAGTGAAAACTTTATAACTGTTTTCGCCCGTTATTACACGCCTGCGGTTGTTTTCTCCGCGCTGGCTCTGGCGCTTCTTCCGCCGCTCTTTTCGGGGCATTTCCTTACAAGCTTCGGAACATGGCTCGGCAGGGCGCTCACATTTCTGGTTGTATCGTGCCCGTGCGCACTTGTCGTTTCCGTTCCGCTCACGTTTTTCGGCGGAATCGGCGGAGCATCGCGCCACGGTATACTTATTAAGGGCTCGAACTATATGGAAACGCTTTCGCGCGCAGGAACGGTTGTGTTCGACAAGACGGGCACGCTCACAAAAGGCGTGTTCGAGGTTTCGGCAATTCACCCCGAAAAGCTGGATAAAAACGCTCTTCTTCATCTTGCGGCACATGTTGAGCGTTACTCGACCCACCCGATTGCCGTTTCACTCCGCCAGGCTTACGGAAATGAGGACGATGGCTGCGAAATCACCGATGTCAAGGAATATTCGGGAAGCGGAATCGGCGCCGTTGTCAACGGGCACAAGGTTTATGTCGGCAATGACAAAATGATGGCTGAGATCGGGCTTTCAGCAAAAAGCTGTCACAAAACAGGTACAATCGTTCATGTTGCGGTTGACGGAGAATATGCCGGGCACATCGTTATTTCTGACGCGGTTAAGCCCGATGCTTCCAAAGCAGTCCGTACACTTAAGGCAGCCGGCGTTGAAAAAACGGTTATGCTCACCGGTGACCGCGATGATGTTGCAAAACAGGTTGCCGCACAGCTTAAACTTGACGAATACCATGCCGAGCTGATGCCGGGCGATAAGGTCAAATATGTTGAAAAGCTCATCGGTACAACCTCCGCCGGGAAATCGCTGCTTTTTGTCGGCGACGGAATAAACGATGCACCCGTGCTTGCACGCGCCGATGTCGGCGTTGCAATGGGCGCAATGGGTTCTGAGGCTGCCATCGAAGCGGCTGACGTTGTTCTCATGGACGACAAGCCGTCAAAGATTGCACTCGCAATCAGAATTGCCGCAAAAACCATCCGCATTGCGCGCGAAAATATTATTTTTGCAATTGCAGTTAAGCTTGCCGTGCTTCTGCTTGCCGCTTTCGGCTTCGCTCCGATGTGGCTCGCTGTGTTTGCCGATGTGGGCGTTATGGTGCTCGCCGTTATGAACGCCGCGCGCACATTGACAGAATAATTTCGGTAATAACAAATGGCGAGCCTCACTGTCTGAGGCTCGCCATTTGTTATTTATTGTATAGTTTCACAGCTGCTGACCAGGCGGCTGTTTTTTTCGCCCGTAAATGTCAGCTTTTCGCACACGGTATACATTTCACCGGCACTGTCAGTCTGATGATAGGTGATAACCGCAGTATCTCCTAATGACACTATATCAAATCCGACAGTCTGCGGACTTGAGTACCCGATAACAAAATTCCAATTCTCATCGCCGATATACTCTTTCTGATTTTCAATGAACTGCCGCTGCATATCGCCCGTCATCATTTTATAACGTGCCAGCCCGTCTCTTTCAGCCAGCGCCTGCGCCCAAACGCGCACCTTTTCGTATTGCGCACGGTCATCGTAAATATCTCCGCCGCCATTGGGAAGTGAACCAAGCCAAAATGCCGCAGCCGAGGTTGAAACCGATAACGCCGCAAAAAGTGCAATTAGTCTGCCGGTGATTTTTTTCATCACAACTCCCCCTTACTATTAAGTTTGTTTTGGTATCAAGCAGGCATAAAAGACTTGTTTGCATGCCTGTTAATCCCTGAAATATAAATCCCTTGTATAAACCTTATCCAGAACGTCCGCAATGTCGTCACTGTATCGATTTGCAATTATAACATCGCTGATTTGCTTAAATTCATCGAGGCTGCGGATAACTCTGGAATTAAAGAACTTATCGTCTGCAAGCGTCGGCTCGTACACAACCACCTCAATACCCTTTGCTTTAATCCGCTTCATAACCCCCTGAATCGACGAGGCGCGGAAATTATCCGAGTTGGATTTCATCGTCAGGCGATAAACACCCACAATGCTCGGATTTTTCGCAATTATTCTGTCAGCGATAAAATCCTTTCTTGTCCTGTTGGCGTCAACAATTGCCGCAATAATATTGTTCGGCACATCGTTATAATTTGCAAGCAGCTGTTTCGTGTCCTTCGGCAGGCAGTATCCGCCGTATCCGAAGGACGGATTATTATAGTGGCTGCCGATTCTCGGGTCGAGCCCGACGCCCTCTATTATCTGCTTTGTATCAAGTCCGCGCACCTCCGCATACGTGTCAAGCTCGTTAAAGTAGGCAACGCGCAGCGCAAGATATGTGTTTGAAAACAGTTTGACAGCCTCCGCCTCGGTAAAGCCCATAAACAGGGTCGGAATATTCTCCTTTATCGCGCCCTGCCGCAGAAGCTGCGCAAAGGTTTTTGCGGCTTTCACGGATTTTTCGTCAGCTTCATCCGTACCGACAATAATTCTGCTCGGGTACAGATTGTCATACAGCGCCTTGCTTTCGCGCAGAAATTCCGGGCTGAAAAGGATTTTATCGGTGTTGTACCTCTCGCGTACCTGTGCGGTATAGCCCACGGGAACGGTTGACTTTATAATCATATATGCGGACGGATTGCTTTTTATAACCAGCTCAATAACCGCCTCGACAGCCGAGGTATCGAAATAATTTTTGTGAGGATCATAATTTGTCGGCGCGGCAATCACAACATAATCCGCGTCCTTATATGCGCTTTCCGCGTCGAGCGTCGCCGTGAGGTCAAGCTCCTTTGTTTTAAGATATTCCTCAATTTCTTTATCCTGAATCGGTGAAATTCTGCTGTTGATTTTTTCAACCTTTTCCGCAATTATGTCCACCGCCGTAACGCAGTTGTGCTGCGAAAGCAAAACTGCAATCGACATTCCGACATAACCTGTACCTGCAACCGCTATTTTCATTTTAATCTCCATTCTGCCGCTAAATCGTCAGCACAAATAGGAATGAAAGCGCAGACTTGCGGCTGTTTTTTTGATATACTGTATTCGAGGAAAAATATACTGCAAAGCACTGTGAGGAATTGTGTGATGCTTCAGTCAATGTTTTCCTCCCTGCAATCCTTTTAATGAGTTTTTTATCTTAAAAGTTGTTTATCCTGTTTGCTGCGGTGTTGATGTTCACAAATCTTTCTTCATCGCAACCATTATCTCTACTGCTTCGGATATACAACCAAACTATTCCCGCAAACGTTTTTCAACCTTTAACAATAATATTATTCGTTTTGCCGATTGGCTGACTCTTAACAACTGTAATTTTGTTTCTGCTTTGCAAAAATTTCTTTATTGCAAGGTTTATTTGTTATGGAATTTTTTCTTTTTCCACTGTTTTTAATTTTTTCACGTTATCTTCCGAAATAATCAATTTAACACTTTTATTATAACGCGATGTCCCCAAAAAGTCAAGTTATATGTCCTGAGCGGCATTGTGTGAATCAAAAATCAAAAAAAGTGAAAAAAAGGCTTGACAATCGGCTCAAAAGCCGTTATACTATATAAGTGTTCCGATTTGAACACCTATATTGCCGAATTGTGTAAGGGTAGCACGACAGACTCTGACTCTGTTTGTCTGGGTTCGAATCCTAGTTCGGCAACCACTAAAAGCCCGATTATATCGGGCTTTTTTTGTGTCCGAAAATGCTTTTTCTAACATTTTTCCGGCATTCTATATGCTTAGGCATAACAGACTCGAACCCCATGCGGTTCAAAAAAATATTGGCAGACCAATTACCGTAAAGGAAAATGCATTTTAATTTTCGAATCCCGGTATGGCAGCCAAAAAAAATCCCCTGCTATGCAGGAGATCCCCAATTGCTTTAGCTTCAAGCAGAAAAAATAAAACCGCTTTAGCGGCAGACTGAAAAAGCGGCGCGGTTGGAAGAACGCTCTATGCGTTTACAAGCTCCGCCGGTATTATATCCTTATTAGGGTTAGGGTCTGTTTAAAAAGTCAATCGACTTTTTAAACAGCCTCCGCTTTTTCAATGGGATAGGAAAAAAGCTTTGGGTTACCCGGCGGCATACATCTCTTACAGCCCCTACCTTTAATAAAAGCAAATTACAATAGCTATGCTGCCTGTAATATCTGCTTTTTCTCCTTTTCTTGCGTTCCGAAGTTTTTTAACATCCCCTATTATACCTGCCCGGATTGAGCAGTGTCTGTCCCCATAAATACCTTTATTTCATCGGCGTGCGCCATAACTGCGTTATACCCGTCGTCATACATAATTTTGAGCCTTTCGGGACTTTTTTCGGTTCGCGTCCAGCCATCTGTATTTTCCGGGGCAATTACAAACGCCTGTCCCTCGTTTTCGGCCTTGAACAGGCGCACCCGCTCCCTGTTGTACATATCGGCTCTGCCATGAAGCGCATCGGCAAAATGCGGATATTTCCTGTAAAGAAAGCTGCTGATGCCGATTGCGGGCTCGTTTTCCTTGCAATAGCCGCGTTCGCGCGTGACAATAACAACCGCTTTATCACAGCCGCTTTCAAATGCATGCTCAAAGGGAATGGAATCGCTGATTCCGCCGTCCATGTAAAGCTTGCCGCCGATATTAATCGGCTTGAACATGAGCGGCAGCGCGCAGCTTGCAACAACCGATGTCCATTTCTTGTCAGATCCGTCTATACTTAAATATTCGGGCTTTCCCGTTTCAATATTTGTGACGGCGGCAACGGTTTCGGAATTATATTCGCGGAATTTTTCATAATCAAACGGAACATATTTATTCGGAATTTCGTCAAACACGAATTTGAGGTTGTAGTAGCTTCCGTTTTTTCTGTTGAGAAGATGCCGAAAGCCCATGTAACGCTTGTCGTGCAGGTATTTAAGCCCCAGCTCAAGGCTGCGCCCCTTTTGCCGCGAAACATACGATATCCCGTTCGCTATTCCCGCCGATGCGCCGATAACATAATCGGCATATATTCCGAGCTCCAAAAGCGCGTCCATTGCGCCGATTGAGAAATATGCCCGGCTTGCGCCGCCCTCGAGAACAAGCCCTGTTTTCATACGAATACGCCTCACTTAATTTTTCTGAACTTATTATAACGCTTGCTGAGCATTTCGTCAACAGAAAGCTTTTCACTTTCCTTAATTGCTGAAAGAATTGCGCTTTTAAGCTTTTGGCAGCACTCGGTATCGATTTCCTCCCCCTCGGGAATTATTTCATCCGCAACGCCGAGCTCCTTTAAATCGGCAGCCGTAAGCCTGAGCGCCTCCGCTGCATCCGGCGCCTTTGCGGAATCCTTCCACAAAATGCTGGCGCAGCCCTCCGGCGAAATGACGGAATAGACGGCGTTTTCAAGCATTATAATTTTATCCGCAACGGAAAGCGCAAGCGCGCCGCCGCTGCCGCCCTCGCCGATAACAACCGACACAACGGGCGTTTTAAGCGCCATCATTTCCATCAGGTTTTCTGCGATTGCTTCGCCCTGACCGCGCTGCTCCGCGTCAATTCCGCAGTATGCGCCGGAGCTGCCGATAAAGCAGACCACCGGGCGCGAAAATTTTTCTGCCTGCTTCATAAGGCGCAGCGCCTTGCGGTAGCCCTCCGGTCTCGGGCAGCCGAAGCCGCGGCGCAGTCTTTCCTCGATGGAATCGCCGCGTTCCATGGCAATAAAGGTCACGCTTTTTCCGTTTATTGCACCTATTCCGCCGACAATTGCCCCGTCATCGGCAAAGCGGCGGTCGCCGTGCATTTCAAAGAATGAATCGGAAATGCCGTCTATGTAAAATCTGCCGGACGGGCGCGTTCCTTTCCGCGCCGCCTGCACTCTGTCATATGCACGCATGGCCCTTGCCCTCCTTTTTATGCAGCTTCAAAATCGCCGCCAGCGTTTGTTTAAGGTTTTCGCGCTTTTCAATCATATCAACGAATCCGTGATTCAAAAGAAACTCCGAACGCTGAAAGCCCTCGGGCAGCTTTTCGCCCGTGGTCTGTTCAATAACTCTTGCCCCGGCAAAGCCGACAAGCGCGTTCGGTTCGGCAATTATTATATCGCCCTCCATGGCAAAGCTCGCCGTAACGCCGCCGGTGGTCGGGTCTGTGAGTACTGTTATATACAACAGCCCGGCGTCGCTGTGACGCTTCACGCTGCCGCTGACCTTTGCCATCTGCATGAGTGAGATTATTCCCTCCTGCATCCTTGCGCCGCCCGATGTTGTGAAGCCGACAACGGGAAGGCTCTTTTCCGTGGCATACTCAAATAACCGCGTTATTTTTTCGCCGACAACGGCGCCCATGCTTCCCATCATAAATTCCGAATTCATGACGAAAACCGCCGTTTGCGCTCCTCCGATTTTTCCCGTGCCGCACACAACGGCTTCGCGTTCGCCGCTTGTCTGCGCCGCCTTTTCAAGCTTTGCGCCGTAATCGGGAAAGGAGAGCGGATCGGAGCTTGTCATTTTTTTGTCATGCTCTTTAAAAGAAAGCTTGTCGCAGATGAGCGCTATTCTCTCTCTTGAGTTTATTCTTAAATAAGCTTTGCAGGACGGGCAGATGAATAGATTTTTGCGCAGCTCGTCCGATGTGAAAGAATTGCCGCATTTTTTGCAGCTCACAGTTTTATCGGATGCAGAAAAAAACTTGTTAATCATAGTTATCCTCCCGGTTTATTTGCCGTCAGTTATTGCGAACGAAAAGTCCGCCGTAACGCAAAGTGTTTCCCCAACGTATCCGCGCCCCTTTGCAAAGCGGAAAGCTCCCATCGTTTTAATGATTTCACATTCCGTTTTAAATTCATCGCCCGGAACAACGGGGTGGCGGAATTTAACGTTGTTAAGCCCCGTGAAGTACGGCGTTTTCCCCTCGCAGCTCCCCTCCTGCAAACTAACGCATGTGGTCTGCGCCAGTATCTCGCAGAGAATCACGCCGGGAACAACGGGGTTCCCGGGAAAATGTCCGTCAAGAAACCATTCATCGCCGGTTATTTTCTTTTTTCCGTGGGCAACGCCGTCCTCAAGATATGCTTCGTCAAGCAGAAGCATGTTTCCGCGGTGGGGAAGAATCTTTTTTATTTCTTCTTTATTCATTTCATTCAGCCTTTCTGAAAGCAATGCATGCATTGTGACCGCCGAAGCCCAGCGAGGACGACATCGCAAGTGTTATATTGCGCTCTCTCGCCGTGTTGGGCGTGCAGTCAAGGTCACATTCGGGGTCTTTTTCCTTGTACCCGATTGTCGGGGGAATAATGCCGTTATTCAGCGCAAGAATCGCGGCAACCGCTTCCGCAGCGCCTGCCGCGCCGAGCATGTGTCCCGTCATTGACTTTGTTGAGCTGACGGAAATATCGGCAGCCTTTTCCCCGAACGCTTTTTTTATTGCAAGCGTTTCCGTTTTGTCATTCAGCGGCGTGCTTGTTCCGTGCGCATTTATATAAACGGCGTCGTTTTCGGAATATCCCGATTGTGCCGCCGCGTCGGCAAATGCCCTTGCCGCGCCGTTCGCTTCGGGATCGGGTGCGGTTATGTGGTGCGCGTCGCACGTTGAACCGTACCCCGTAACCTCGGCGTAAATATGCGCGCCGCGTTTCTTTGCGTGCTCGTATTCTTCGAGCACAAGCGCCCCCGCGCCCTCTCCGACAACGAATCCGCAGCGCCTTTTGTCAAACGGAATCGAAGCGTTTTCGGGATCATTCGTTTCGCAAAGCGCCATGCAGTTGGTGAAGCCGGCAATTGCAAGCTCGTTCACGGAGGATTCCGCACCGCCCACAATCGCTGCGTCGGCATAGCCTGCCGCAATCGCTCTGTATCCCTCGCCGATGCATGAGGTTCCCGTTGCGCACGCCGTGCTTACGGATATGCATGGACCTTCCGCGTGAAATTTGATTGCAATTTCACCTGCCGCCATATTGGGAATCATTTTCGGAATAAACATCGGCGAAACGCGGCGCGAGCCTTTGTTGATAAGGTTTGCGTGTTCCTGCATAAAGGTGTGAAAGCCGCCGATTCCCGAACCGTAATAAACGCCGAGCCTTTCGGGCGCAATCTGCCCTTCAAGAGCGCTGTCCGCCATTGCCTGCGCCGCAGCCGCAAGTGCGAAACGGACAAATTCGTCTGTTTTGCGGACAGCCGCCTTATCCATATATTCAAGCGGATCAAAATCCTTGACCTCCGCTGCAATTTTCACTTTAAAATCCTCGGTGTCGAATTTTGTGATAAATCCGATTCCGCTTTTTCCGCCCGAAATTGAGTCCCAGAATTTTTCAACACTGTTTCCGACGGGCGATACAATGCCCATTCCGGTTACTGCTACTCGTTTCATAACAATCTCCTCCTTAAAGCGTCATTCCGCCGTCAATTCTTATAACCTCGCCGGTGATATAATCGCTTTCGGCGAGAAACGCCGCAAGCATTGCAACTTCCTCCGGTTTTCCCGGGCGTGCAAGCGGTATATGTGCAAGAACCTCTTCGTTTTCGGTCATTCCGCCGGTCATATCCGTTTCAATAAGCCCGGGCGCAATGGCATTGCAGCATATGCCGCGGCTGCCAAGCTCCTTTGCAACCGATTTTGTCAGTCCGATTATTCCCGCCTTTGAGGCGGCATAATTTGCCTGACCGCGATTTCCATCAATGCCTGCAACGGAGGAAATATTAATAATTTTTCCGCTTTTTTTGCGGATGAAGCCGCGGCTGCAGTGACGAATCATGTTAAACGCTCCGCCGAGGTTAACGCCGATAACGTCATTGAAATCCTCTTCCTTCATGCTCATAACAAGCCCGTCACGCGTTATCCCGGCATTGTTGACGAGAATGTCGGGTGAGCCAAGCTCCTCCGCGATTTTCTTCACCGTTTCGCCGCATTCGCCAAAATTCTTAACATCGCATTTATATGCCTGTGCGCGAACGCCGAGGTTCAGGCATTTTTGGCGGATTTCTTCCGCTTTTCCGGCGCTTCCGCAGTAAATTATCGCAATGTCCGCGCCGCGGCGTGCAAGCTCCTCGCAGATTGCCGCGCCGATTCCTCTTGAGCCGCCCGTCACAAGGCAGATTTTGTTTTTAAGCATTGTGAACACTCCCGTAAACATTCTCGATGTCCGCATATTCCTCAACCGAATAAACTGCGGCATCGGGTGCGATTCTCTTAATAAGTCCGCTGAGCGTTTTCCCCGTACCTGTTTCGATAAAAGTGTCAACTCCCGATTCAACCATGTTCAGGATTGTGTCCGTCCATTTAACGGGATTTGCAATCTGCCGTGCCATTGCGCTTTTTATGTCGCCCGAAAGCGGCTTTGCCAGGGTGTTCCCGAAAACCGGAATTTTCGGCTCGCAAACCGAAAATCCGTCCAAAAACGCACCGAATTTTTCCGCCGCACCGTTCATATAGGGAGAATGGAACGCCGCGCCGACCTTAAGGTCAATGCAGCGGCCGCCGGCTTCCTTTGCCGCCTCCTTGAAAAGCTCCGTCTGCGTTCTTTCGCCTGCAACAACCGTCTGAAGCTGTGAATTGAAATTGACGGGGTAAACATTTTCAAACTGTGCACAAAGCTCAGAAACCTTGCCGGGCGAAAGCTTCATCACGGCAGTCATCATCGTGTCCGCCGATTCCGAAGCGGTTTGCATAAATTCGCCTCTTTTGCAAACGATTTTAAATCCGTCCTCTGCGCTGTAGGCTCCTCCATACGCAAGCGCCGCTATTTCGCCGAGTGAAAATCCTGCGGCACAGTCGGCGTAAATTCCTGCCTCATTAAGTGCAAGCGCCGCGCCGAGATCTGCAAGATAAAGGCACGGCTGCGTGTTTTTCGTCTGCCTGAGTTCTTCCTCGCTGCCGCCGAAGGCTATGCCGCAAACCCCGGGCATATGCTTTTCGGCGCTGTCAAAAAGCGCTTTTGCCGCGCTGCTGCTTTCATATAAGGATTTTCCCATGCCGGGGTGCTGCGCACCCTGACCGGGAAATACAAATGCTATCTTACCCATTTTGAACCTCCGTGACAAAGAATATCTTCCGCCTGTTCCATAATGCCGCGCACAATTTCACCTGCCGGAAGCTCCTCGTTTACCATGCCTGCAATCTGCCCGGCAAGGAAGCAGCCGCGCTGCTCATCGCCGTCGCAAACGGCAAGGCGAAGCGCGCCGACAGCCATTTTTTCAAGGTCGTCATCGGAAATTGCGGAATATTCCGCCTTTGCATATTCGCGTGAAAACGGCGTTTTAAGGCTGCGCACCGGATGCCCGAGCCTTTTGCCCGTAACAATTGTGGAAATATCGCTTGCCTTAAGCACCTTTTGCTTGTAAACGGGGTGTATGCAGCACTCGTTCGCCGCAAGAAAGCGCGTTCCGAGCTGAACCCCCTCCGCACCGAGCATGAAACTCGCCGCAACGCCGCGCCCGTCTGCAATGCCGCCTGCGGCAATAACGGGAATCGAAACGGCGTCGCACACCTGCGGCACAAGCGACATGGTTGTTGTTTCGCCGACATGCCCCCCGGATTCGCCGCCCTCAGCAACAACGGCGCAAGCTCCGTTTCTTTCGGCGCGCTTTGCCATTGCCGCTGAAGCAATCACGGGGATCACCTTTATTCCGGCAGCCTGCCAGTCCTCCATAAAGCGCGACGGGTCGCCTGCGCCTGTGGTGACAACCGGCACCTTTTCCCTTGCAAGCAATGCAGCCGTTTTGTCAATATCGGGGCTTTGCAGCATAACATTCACACCGAACGGCTTGTCGGTAACGCTGCGGACATACTCTATCTCGCGCAGCAGAAAGTCGGGGTCGCGGCTGACGGAGGTTATTATTCCGAGTCCGCCCGCCTCCGACACTGCCGCCGCAAGCTTTCCGTCCGATATATGCGCCATTCCGCCCTGAAAAAGCGGATATTTTATGCCGAGAATTTCGTTAATACGGGTATAAAGCATTTATCACACCTCTTTAAAAGTTACGCCTTCTTGGAATCAATGTAGTCAGCAAGGCTGCCGATTGTTTTTCCTGCTTCCTCAAACTTGATTTCAACGCCGAATTCGTCCTCTGCTTCCATCATAATTTCGGCAATATCGAGCGAGTCGATGCCAAGATCGGAAAATTCCGTTTCCGCCGTGATTTCGTCCGCATTCATGTCAAGATGCTCCGCCAACAGTTCCTTTACTTTTTCGATTGTCATAATAAAAACCTCCTAAATAATATTTACAGCTTTATAACGCAGGCGCCGCTTGAAAGTCCGCCTCCGAAAGCCGATAAAACAATAATATCTCCCTTGTGAAGCCTGCCCGAACGGTTAAGCTCGTCAAGGGCTATCGGCACGCTTGCCGATGATGTGTTTCCGTATTTCTCTATATTCACAATGAATTTTTCCGCCGGAACACCGAGCCGTTTCGCAGCAAAATTTATGATTCTCGCATTCGCCTGGTGGGGAACAAAGAAAGAAACATCATCCTTTGTTATTCCGGCAGCCGAAATAACGTCCTCCGAATCGCGGCAAAGCGAATCAACCGCGAATTTGAAGGTTTCCTGCCCCTGCATGTTGATGCATGCTTCGGGATGACTGCGTGTGTAAAACGGAGAATTGCCAACATCGGACGGAATGCTGATAACATCGCTGCCGCCCTTTGTGACAAGCTTCGATGAAAGATAATGCCCTTCCGCCGCTTCAAGAACGGCAGCTCCGGCGCCGTCGCCGAAGATAACGCATGTGCTGCGGTCACTCCAGTCAAGCAGGCGGCTTATGCGTTCCGCGCCGACAACGAGAGCTTTTTTGACGCCTCCGCGCACAAAAAAGCCTGCCGCAGTGTCAAGCGCGAATATGTATCCGCTGCACGCCGAATTAATGTCAAACGCGGGGCAGCTTGCACCGATTGCCTGCTGAACAAAGCCGCCCACGGTCGGGCATGCATATTCCGAGGAGAGCGTTGCCGCAATAATCAGGTCAAGCTCATCGGGGCGCGTGCCGCTGTTTTCAAGCGCGTGCTTCGCCGCTTCGATTGCCATGTCGCCGACTGTCATATCCTCCGATATTCTGCGCTCGCTTATTCCGACGCGCTTTTTTATCCATTCGTCATTTGTTTCGACCATCGCTGAAAGCTCATCGTTTGTAACGGTTTTCGGGGGAAGAAAGCTCCCCGTTCCGATTATTTTAAAGCTCATTTTCGTGACCTCCCTCATCTGACGGCTTTAATCCGTAAATAAGACAGCGTATTCCCAGCCTGAAGGATTCAATCGCTTCACCCAGGTTAAGCCCTCCGCCGACAACGCTTGCATTAAAGCCGCGGCAATAGCACCATATCGAATATGCAAGCAGCGTTGAATCCGCTCTCTTTAAAAAGCCGGAATCCATTCCGTACTCAAGCAGCGGCGTAATATGCGCAATCCACCATTTTCGGTTTTCTGCGGCACGATAGTCGTAATCTTTCATTATTCCGGCAAAGTGCAGCTTTGTTTCGTAGGTTTTTTCAAGCACGGACACTGCCAGCCCGATAAGATATTCATAATAGTTTTCGCGCCCGTCATATTCGGTGTCGATGCATATGCGCATCTCGTCGACAACGCGCTTGTAAAGCTCCGCGATAACCTCGTCGATGTTTTTGAAGCGGTTGTAGAAAACGCGGTTCGTGATTTCCATTTTCCTGAGTATTTCGCTGACGGTGACGGCGGCAACGCCGTTTTCGCGCGCAATATTCATCGCACAGTCTATGATCTTGCCCGAAATATTATCCTCAAGCTGTACGCCTCTTGAATAAGCCATAAAATCCGTCCCTCCGCTATATTTGAGCACAACATGTGCTACAAGAGCATATTAGCACACGTTGTGCTCAAAGTCAATATTTTTTTAAAAAAAGTCTTTAAAAAGTTTTTCGGATATAGTATAATATAATATATGCTTAAAAAGGCGGTTGAAAAAAATTGATTGAAAACCTGCTCAGCTCACTTCCCGAGTTCATACAAATGTTCAGACCGGCGGATCTGCTCGATATTGTGATTGTTGCATACGCTTTTTACAAGCTTTCTTCACTTGTTCGCGAAACGCGCGCGGGAACGCTTGTAAAAGGGCTTATTTTGCTGCTTATTTTCACATGGGCAAGCAATTTCCTTCAGCTCAACACAATAAGCTATTTGCTGCGTAATCTTATGCAGTTCGGAATTATGGCGCTTCTGATAGTGTTTCAGCCGGAGCTTCGCCATGCGCTCGAAAAGGTTGGGCGAACGAACTTTTCTTCGCTGCTTGCAACAGAGCAGGATGAGGCGGCGGCAACTGCCTCCGAAATCGCTGCGGCTGCGGCGGCAATGTCAAGCAGACATATCGGCGCTCTTATTGTTTTGGAGCGCGGCACGAAAATCGGAGATATTGTCCGAACAGGCTGTGAAATTGATTCAAGGGTATCAAGCGAGCTTCTGATAAATATTTTTATTCCCAACACGCCGCTGCATGACGGAGCGGTTATAATAAGGGATAACAGAATTATTGCGGCGAGGTGCATCCTTCCTCTCACACATAACGAAACGCTGAGCCGTGAGTTCGGCACGCGTCACCGCGCGGCGCTCGGTCTTTCCGAAAGCTCGGACGCGGCTGTTGTGGTTGTCAGTGAAGAAACGGGGAAAATCAGCTTCACTCTTAACGGGAACATGAGCAGGAATTACACGGAGGAAACCCTTAAAAAGGTAATAACAAAAACGCTTTCGCCGGAAACGCAGTCACAGGCAGCGGCGTCGAAATGGAAGGAGCTTTTAAAATGGAAAAAATAAAAACAAACAACCTTCCTATGAAAATAATCTGCACTGCGCTTGCCATTATCCTGTGGGTATACGTTTCATATGAGGAAAACCCGAGCATGAGCAAAACTGTGAAAAACGTTCCGCTTGCGATAACGGGCGAACAGGCGCTCAAGGAGAACGGATTTTCCGTTTACTCCGTTTCGGAAAAAAGCGTGAATGTGCGCGTCACGGCAAAAAGACTGTCGCTCGGAAGAATCACAAGCAAAACGCTTTCGGCGTCGGTAAACGTTTCGTCGATTAAACAGAGCGGAGAGTATGTTATCCCGGCGGCAATCAATTCCTCCGTTTCGGCAAATGCAAGCTATTATGTTAAAGGGCATGACATAACGGTTGTTATCGAACCGATTGAAACAAAGAAATTTGAAATCCGCCCTGATTTTGCCGACAGCGGCAGCAGCGTTCTGATTGTGCGCTCGAGCGAGCTTTCGTCAAAAACCGTCACGGTGTCCGCTCCGAAAAGCATTCTCGGGGAAATATCGTCCGTCACAACGCAGACCATAACGCCAAATGATCCAACGGTAAGCCGCCAGACGGGAGTTGAGCTTATCGTTCTCGGAAAGGACGGAAAAAAGCTTGAGGGTGCGGTGTGCAGCCCGTCAGCGGTTGACGTCAGCTATCAGTTTTACGATGTGAAAACCGTTCCGGTGCATCTTGCCGCGAGCGGCTTGCAGCTTCATGCGACGCTTTCGCAGAATGAAGTGACAATTTACGGTTACGGCGATTCGTTTAACAAAACAACCTCAATCAGCACCGCTCCGGTTGACCTTTCGCAGTACACGGCGGCGGCTTCGCTGAAGGTTCCGCTCGATGTGCCGGACGGGGTGCATGTTCTTGACGGAGTGACCGAGCTGGAGCTGAAGCTCACGGGCTACGGAGAATAAAAGGTCTGATTGTGTGATAACGAAAGATTAACAGGGAGGCAGTTCTTTTGGAAGTTTACAGTGTGTTTAGGGATTTGGCAATAATAATGGTTGCCGCAAAAATCATGGGGCTCGCGGTGCGCAAGCTTAATGTGCCGCAGGTTGTCGGCGAGATTCTTGCCGGATTGATTATCGGTCCGAGCATTCTCGGATTTGTACAGCAGTCGGATTTTCTTTCGCAGATGGCTGAAATCGGCGTTATTTTGCTGATGTTTTCAGCAGGGCTCGGAACGAATCTGCGCGATATGGCGAAAACGGGGTTCACGGCGTTTCTTGTCGCCTGTATGGGCGTGTTTGTGCCGCTTTTGTGCGGAACGCTGCTTTATATGGCGTTCTATGGATTCGATTCAATCGGCTCGGCGGAATTTTACAAGGCGCTTTTCATCGGAACGATACTCACCGCAACCTCGGTGAGTATAACCGTCAAGGCTCTTGCGGAGATGGGCAAGCTGAAAACGAAGCTCGGAACGCTTATTGTCAGTGCAGCGATAATCGATGACGTAATCGGAATTATCGTGCTTACGATGGTTGTCGGCATGAGCACCGGCAAGGGCGGCAGCGGTCAGATTATTGCCGTGGCTGTAAGGAGTGCGCTGTTCTTCGTGTTCTCCGGCGGCATAGGGTTCGTTATCTATAAGATCTTCAAGCGGCTTGACGCAAAGTATAAGCATACGCAGCGAATCCCGATTCTCGGGCTGGCGCTGTGCATGTTTATGGCATATGCGGCGGAACGTTATTTCGGAGTTGCCGATATTACGGGCGCATTCGTTGCAGGAATAATTCTTTGCAACATTCAGGACGCGGATTATATAGAACGCAAAATGAATATCAATTCGTACATGCTTTTCGGCCCCGTGTTCTTCGCCGGAATCGGACTGAAAACCGATGTGTCGCATATTTCGCCTGATATAATCCTGTTTTCGGTTTGTTTTGTAATTGTCGGACTTATTGCAAAAATAATCGGCTGCGGAGTAACGGCGCGGCTCAGCCGCTACAGCTTCGGCGATTCGTTTAAGGTCGGCGTCGGGATGATGACGCGCGGCGAGGTGGCGCTGATTGTTGCACAGAAGGGGCTTTCGGCTAAAATTATCAAGCCTGTGTTTTTCACCCCTGTTATATTGCTGATTATTGTTTCGTCCATACTCACGCCGATAGCGCTCAAAATGCTTTACGGGCGTGACAAAAATCCGGCGGACAGCACAGCGTCATGAGAGCGGCTGTTGAAAAATATATGTCTCCGCGTATTCTTATGACGGCGCGGCTCGTTCCCGAATGTGAGTCGGTGTGCGACATCGGAACGGATCACGGATATTTGCCGGTCTGGCTTGCGCAGAACAGAAGATCGCGGCGCATCATTGCCGCCGACATAAGAAAAGGTCCGCTTGCACAGGCGAAGAAAACGCTTGCGGCTTTCGGGCTTGAAAATGAGATTGAGCTGCGGCTTTCGGACGGATTTGAGAATTTTGCGCGCGGCGAGTGCAGCTGCGCCGTGATTGCAGGAATGGGCGGTGAAACCATTGCCGGGATTATGGCGAACGATATAGGAACGGAGCGTTTTGTGCTTCAGCCGCAGTCGGCGCATGCCGAGCTGCGCGCTTACCTTTGTGACAACGGATATAAAATTGAGCGCGAGGAGCTTTGTGCCGAGGGCAGAAAAATGTATGCCGCAATGCTCGTCTGCCGCGGAGAAAACCGCAGGCTAACGCGCGCCGAGCTTGAAATCGGACCGATTCTGATTGAACAAAAGCATCCGCTTTTGAAAAAATATATCGCGTATCGTATGCATGAAATCGACTGCGTGCTGAAAGCGCTTGAGAATGCAAAAAACGCAGATGAACGCCGCGCGGAATATGAATATTTAAAGGCGGAATATGAAAAAATTTCAAACGGAGGAATTTATGGCAACGCTTAAAGCTATAACTGAATTTCTTGAAAAAAGGTTTCCGCCGGAATATGCGGAGGATTTTGATAATATCGGTTTGCTTATCGGGCGATCGGAGCGCAGCGTTTCGAAGGTTCTCGTCTGCCTTGACTGTGATGAAAATGTTGTCGCGGAGGCATCGCGGAAGGGCGCGGAGCTTATCGTAACGCATCATCCGGTGATTTTTAATCCCGTTAAAAATGCGGCTGACGTTTCAAGCGGCGGAAAAATGCTTGTTTCGGCGATTGAGAAAAACATTTCGGTTTACAGCGCGCACACCAATCTTGACAGCGCGCCCGGCGGCTTGACGGAATATTTGTGCTCGCTGCTCGGGCTTGTTCCGATTGCGAACCTTTGCGAGCATGTCGGCAGAATCTGCAATGCCCCGGAGGGTGAAACGGTGTATTCGCTGTGCGAAAGGATAAAGAAAACGCTCGGAGTTGAGCATGTGTTCACAACGGCGCACTGCGACCGTGCGATAAAAACCGTTTCGGTGTGCAACGGCGGCGGAGGCGGTGATGTGGCGCAAAAGGCGCTTGAATCGGGCGCAGAGGTGTATATTTCAGGCGATTTGAAGCATCACGAAATAAGGGAAATATTCCTTGCCGAGGGAATTGATTATATCGAGATCAGGCACCATGACAGCGAAAAAATCGTCCGCGGCTTGCTAAAAAATACGCTTGAGAGCGCTTTCCCCGAAATTGAAATTATTGTTTCGGCGGCAAATGTGAATCCGCTTATATGTAAATAAAAACACGGCTTTGCATTGTAAAGAGAGATACAAAGCCGTGTTTTTCTGCTGCCCGAGAACCTTTTTGAAAGCATCTGCTACTTGATTTTGGGCTTGGATACTATTGCCGCAATCAGCGCAAAAACAATAACAGCCGCAATTCCGCCCGCGGTTGCGGAAAGTCCGCCCGTAAAGATTCCGAGAATCCCCTTTTCCTTAATCCCTTTTTTCACACCCTCAAACAGCGCATAACCGAAGCCCGTCAGAGGAACGGTTGCGCCTGCGCCGGCAAACTTAACGATTTTTCCGTATATCCCGAAAAGTGACAGAAATACTCCGCTGCAAACATATCCCGTGAGCAGCCGTGCCGGTGTGAGCTTTGTTTTATCAATAACAAGCTGTCCGGCCGCGCATATTATGCCGCCGACAAAAAAAGCTTTAACATAATCCATTTTCACCGAATCCTTTCGGCGTTAGTTTATGTCAAAGTCTTTTTTTTATTCATTTAGGCATAACAGACTCGAACACATGCGCCCAATGCTTGTTAAATTTCCGCTCAG
>CAJJUC010000022.1 GCA_905195005.1 uncultured Eubacteriales bacterium
ATCCGGGATTGACTCATTGATGCTTGGGTGCTACCTTTTAAGTAGCACCCTTATTTTGTTTTGGCATAGAATCATTAAACTTTTTCTTGCAAGAGTAATCGGTATCATTATCTACATATACAAACCCTGTTCTTATCAAATGATTATTAATAAATGTTTTGTTATCGAGATACACATAACACTGCAGGGTATTGTTACGATCATATTTTTCTGTATCATATTTTAAAAACACTTTGCGCTTCTGGAATTTATTTTGAAGAAACTCGATTGCTTGATCCTGATATGTTGGATTAACATTTATCCCTAACAAACGAACAATCAACCCATTGGAAAGCTCAATTCTATTAGGAGAGATAACCTGTTTCACACTAAACAATTCATTCTTTTTGGTTTTAGAAGAATCAATTTTTGATCCAAATTGAAGTTTTTTAACATCAATTTTTTTGTCCATTTTATGAGGATCGTGAAAAACATATGGCAATTGTTCAAAAGAGCAACTTTTTCCCTTTTTATCTTCACAAAAAACTACTCTTGATTCATCTCCCAAAACAAGTTGGTTGCTACAGAGCTTTTCCTTAATAAGTGGAGCAAATTCTTTGTTGATTTCATAACCAATTGAATTTCTTCCTAAATTTTTCGCCGCAAGAGAGGTGGTTCCACTACCTGCAAACGGATCAAAAACAGTTTCTCCCACAAATGAAAACATTTTAATCAAACGCTTAGGCAATTCTTCTGGAAACATTGCAATATGTCCTGTTTGTTTAACGCCATTAAAATTCCAATGAGAAGAAAAATATTGTCCCCATTCTTCTTTAGTCATTGCAGATTGTTCTTTTTGTTCTTTGGTTGGCTTAGGAGCATTACCGAGCTTTTTAAATAAAAGAATAAATTCATAATCCATTTTTAGTATTCCATTTCGAGGATATGGAAAGCTTCCCATAATTGCACCGCCACCAGATGTGTTCATCGTGGTTGTTTTTTGCCAAATAATAGCTCCCATATAATCCATACCTAAAGATTCACAAAAGCGAATAATCTCGGTTCTAATGGGAATAACCTTATATCTTCCATAATATACAGAACGAGCAAATTGATCTCCAATATTAATACAAAGTCTGCAACCATCAGCTAAAACACGATCACATTCCTTCCAGACAAGGTTTAGGTTATTTATATAATCTTCATAACTATCATTAAACCCAATTTGATCGTCTGTTCCATAATCTTTTAGTTGCCAATAGGGTGGTGAAGTTATGATTAACTGTACCGATTTATCTTCAATTTGGTTTAAGGATCTACTATCGCCAAATATAATTCTATGTTCAGTCATAATGAAAACCTTTCTTATTTTATTTGTTCACCATTAGGCAATACAAAATATTGTTCATAAGTAGCCCCAAGCACTTTTGCGATTTGATTGAGTTCTTCTTGGGTAACTGTATTTCTTTTTAATTTTGCATTAAAATTCTGAGATGTCTGATCTATTCTTCTTGCAAGTTCAGACAAACTAATTCCTGCCCTTACGCATAATACTCGTATTTGTTCTGAAGTAGTCATATAAAACCTCCTCAAAGAAATTACACTTGATATTATAAAATATTTAATTGATGTTGTCAACTGTATGATTTATTAAAAGCGGCAAAGATTTCTCCCTGCCGCCGCTGTAATTATAACGTGAAAATAAGTTCTGAGTTTACAATTTCCAACGCTCTGTTACGAATACTATTCATCTTCTGAACCCACAACATTTGGTTTTCAGCTTTGAGCTTTTCCGTTATATTTTCTTTTTCGGCAAGTTGTTTTACCAGCCGAGAAAAAAGATTTTGAGCCTGCACTTCAATATCGGTAAGATATGAATTGAGTTTACCGCTTGTCAACAAATTGTAATAAAGCATTTTATGATTTTGTTTCAAATATCGTTTTTGTCGCATTGCCCTGCCGTCTTCCCAGATTTGATGGACAGAAAAAAGTGTGATATAATGAAATGGACACAAACAAATCCAAAATCACAGGAGGAACTTTTATGTCAATCAAAAAAGGAACAACGCCGCCTCGTTATGACGAGGCATTCAAGAGTGGCGCAATCAAGATGGTTACCGAACAGGGGCGACCTTCAAAGGAAGTTGCCGCCGAACTCGGTATATGTGTTGAAACTCTCAAATCATGGCTCAAGCGTGCCGGCTTTCAGCCCGGTGCAACCGATCGTCAAAACCGTATTGATAAGCGTCAGCGTGAGCTTGAAGCGGAAATACGCTCACTCCGCAAGCAACTTGCCGAGAAAGATGAGGTCATTGATGTATTAAAAAAATCCGTCGGCATATTTTCGAAACTATAGAGGACAAGTATCGTTTCATTGATGCTAATTGCTCTGAGGTCTCTGTAGATAAATTATGCCGCCTGCTCGAAATCTCTCGGAGCGGCTATTATGCTTGGAAAAACCGTGGTGTGTCAGCTCGTAAGCAGCATGAACAAAAGCTTTTTCGTATTTTAATATCACCTCATGAAAGGTATCCGGCAGCCGGACTCGATGCTTTAGTTGCTATGATAAGAAAAGAGTGTCCGTGTTCCCGAAACACCGTACATCGGCTTATGAAATTATATAACATACACTCAATACGCAAAAGAGCGTTCAGAATCACCACAAATTCCAATCATAAAGTATGTCAAGAAAGGGTGAGCCGTATGACACTGCCGTAGCAGAAAACTTTTTCAGCTGTCTTAAGTGTGAACTTGTTCACCACAAGCACTACAGAACCAGGTCTGAAGCGCAAGCTGATATATTTGCTTACATTGAAGCTTATTACAATTCTGTGCGACCGCAATCAGCACTCAATTGGCTTTCGCCGGTTGAGTATGAACACCTACTTAGCATTTATGCCGCGAAAGTTGCTTGACAATGAGTAGCCGGTATGATAGGCTTGTGCCGGGGCGAATTGCCCTTGGGCTGCTTCGTTCTTTCGCCGGTTCATCATGCCGGCAGAGGCTCGTTGTCAAGCAAACCGTGGAATAAATGCGGTCGGTTTTCGTAAATTAACGAAATACTGCGATTCATTTCGTTTTTTGAAGCTTTTTTGTGTCCATTTTTCCTGGGAGGGCACAGGGGCTGTCTCACTAACAAAGTGAGACAGCCCCCAATATGGGTTATTATTCCGTTACCGTTTTCATTAAAGCCTGAACGTACATTCTTGCAAGGAAATCGTTGGGATGATTTGTATTGTTTCCCGTCATGTCCACAAACCTTTTATTTTCTAAAAGCTTTTCATGAATTGCCGTAACATTTACAAATGCCGCACCCGTATCCTGTGCAATCCGGGAAAGCACTGCCGGCTGCTCTCTGTGGGTTCCCATAAACAGCGTTTTTCCATCTGACTGGTAAACCTCCTCATTGGGAAGAGTCGTTGATATAAGAACGATGTCACATTCGGGATAAAGGCTCTTTGCCGTTGAAATGATGCTTCTTACCGACGCTTCAAAATCCTCCAGAGAAACACCGAAGCTTCCGTCATTCATGCCGAATGCAATTATCAGTAAATCGGGATTCTGTCCGCTGATTTTAGCAGACGCGTTTTCCGCACCCCATACAGAGGTATGCCCGGACTTTGACTGATTTATAAAGTTCACTTTTGAACCTGTTTTTTCCGACAGCAGCGTTGAAAAATACTTTCCGTATATTGGCAGCCAGGGTGCTCCTCCTGTTTTTCCGCTTACATTGGCGCCCACGGAAATGCTGTCGCCATAGAGTAAAACATTTACATCCTCGCCCTTTGCAAGCTTTGAATTAAGGCTTGCAAGCTTATCACCCTGATACTCCGTGCCGACAAACGTCGCGTCCGCCTCATGCTTATAGGTAACAGCAAGCTGACCGTTATGGAAGAACAGACCCTCAGGGCAGTAGATATACCCGCCCGACACTCTTTTTCTCAGGCTTCCTGCATTTGTATAGGAGGATGGATATATATCCTCATATTCATACGACTTTATTCTGCTGTTTTCTGTAAGCTTTATGATGTTGCCTTCGATTACGTAATCAACACCCTGAAGGTATTCTGTGTCAAGGGCTGAATTTCTTACCGAAATTATTTCTGTCGGCGCATACATAAGCGGCGCCTGTGCGGGCAATGAATCCTCGCCTTTAATCATTGTAACCGACTCGTTTATCATAAGCTCGCTTTCCCAGAAGGGCTGCGCGTATGCTTCAAGGCTTTCCTCGGTAATATTTTTTCTTACGCTGACTGCCATGGGTCGGATTCCCTGCATACTGTTCCACAGAAATGCTTTTGCGTACTTCACTGCGGCGCCTCCGGGAATATTAAGCTCAATATTATTCAAGCTCTGTATATTCTGCTCGTACACAATATCCTGCGATTTTGCGGCTATAAGCGCGCCGTTTTCATCATAAAGCGCAACCACGCCCACTGCGCTGCCGTCATTTTCATCTCTTATTACGGCCGTGCATGAAACGCTTGTCTGCGTATTCTGCGAAAATACAAGGGTATTGTCATCGTACATAAGCTTCGGGTCGCCGCTTATGAGTATTCTTTCAATATAAACAGTTCCCGACGTAAGGTCGGACGCAGGCGTAAGCTGCAGTCTTGTAATATTATTTCCGCACCAGCCTTCAGCCTCATTCATGTCATATATGTAGTGAACATAACCCTCCGGGTCATTCCATGTCTTATCCACCAATCTGTCGCTGCCGAAGGATGCGTTTTCCTCCGTTGTCCACCATATTTTATGTCGGGTTATATCGGCAGCCGTGTTATCTGCTATTATATGAATATACGGATATTCGCTGCCGCTGAAATATAAATTCTGCGGACTGAGCATTACGGCCTGCGAGCCTGTGATATCTGCTTTCAGTTTTCCGCTCTCTTGAGATAAAGCTCCCTTTGTTTCGGACATCTGCCAGCTGTCAACACTGCCCTTAAT
This sequence comes from uncultured Eubacteriales bacterium, assembly GCA_905195005.1. Taxonomy (GTDB): domain Bacteria; phylum Bacillota; class Clostridia; order UMGS1883; family UMGS1883; genus UMGS1883. The sequence continues at coordinate 4,930 of CAJJUC010000022.1, forward strand.
ATTGAAGTCCCAGTCATATTTTATTCCCGCTGTCTGCACAGACGGCGTATTCATGTTGGAAACAGCAATAGACGCAATATGAACAATGCCTGAACAACCCTGTGAAATTGTTCCGGGATTTGTTCTTATGCGCAGCCTTGTAACAGTGCCGCCTGTCCACGCTTCAAGGGAGGACATATCAACAATATATTCCCTGAACTGACTGTTGTTTACCTCCATAGCGCCTGCCATCAGCACAGTTTGGGATGTGTCAGTCCATGTAGCGGGGAATGCAGTGTTTTCCGCTGTTGTAAACTGCACGCCTATATCACCTTCAGACGGAAGATCCGACATAAGCTTAATCTTGACATATTTGTATACGCTTCCGTCAATTGCCAGTCCGCCGGGGGAAAGAAGAAAATTATTATTGTTTGCACCCTCGGAGGAATCGTCCGAAAGATAGTACTCCATGGTGCCGTTATCAATGTAAAGGGGCTTTGAGCCTGCCTTCGCTCCCTTGTTGCTTGCCCATCCCAGGCTTTCCCCTGCGAATGACCACCTCTGTGCATATTGCTCGGCGGCGGGCTGTTCGGGAACATCAGTTTCCAATTTATTCGATACCTTGATATATTCAATGAGAACATCGCCTGCGTTACCTGCCGTTATTGTGTACGGATTGGCCTGAATCCTCATTCGCGTAATGGTTGACGAAGTCCACGCAGGCACATCGGACATATCAAGCACATATTCAGTATAATCGGGCGCATTTGCGCTTATTAATCCTACTGCTGCCTTTGTCTGTACCGTATCACCCCAGGAGGAGGGAAATCCCGTAAGTTCTTCAGTAGTAAATGAAACGCTGAAGTTTCCTGCCAGGTTTGTGGTGTTTTTCACCTTTATCTTCACATATTTGTATGCAGCGCCGTATATGCCCAGATTGTTCGGGGAAAGAAGGAAATTGTTTGTATGTGCGCTCGCCGTTGTATTGTCCGAAAGGTAATATACCATATGGCCGTCTTCAATATAAAGCAGCTTTGAACCTGTTTTTGCACCCTTGTTGCTCTGCCAGCCCTGCACATCGGAGTCAAATATCCATTCCTTTGCGAACTTTTCACGACCGGAATTTTTCGCCGCAGTCAGAGTAACCGGTGCAGAATATATAATGCTTCCGTCTGTGAGAGTAATCTTCGCCATAACGCTGAATTTACCAGCATAAGACGTCACTGCCGTAATGCTTTGATCAAAGCCTTCTGATGAAACTATGACCGCTCCGTCAACGTAAAGCTCTGTTTTTTCGGCCGAAAGGGCTTCTTCCGCTGTAAGAGTAAACTCAAATGGCTCCTCTGCCGTGATTTCTGCCGGTGCAGATACGCTGACCGTCTGCGCCGATTGGGATTCTGTTACAGTATTTCCTGTCACGCTGAAGCTTCTTAGATTTGTTATGTCGTTTGTAAGGACGCCGTCCACCTCTGAAAGGGACTGTCCGTTTCTTAAAACAACGGTATTTCCCGTGATACTGCCGGTTGCGTCTGTGTTGTACTTCAGTCTGAGCATTCCCGCACAGCCTTCCGCTTCCGTCTTTAATCCGTTGTTTTCAAATACTGAATCTTTAATGCTTATATTATAGTTGCAGCTGCCCCATTTCGGGTTTTCGTATATAAGAATGCCCGATGCGTTATTGCCTATGAAATTACAGTTTTGTACCGTTACCGTATCGTTACTGCCCTCAAAGTCAACGGCAACACCGTCCGGCTTGTCTCCGCCGTTTTTCGTATATCCAACAGTACAGCCGTCCATTACAAAGCCCTTACAGGTGTTAAACTGCACACCTGCAACGCCCCAGTACATTCCGACCGTATATCCCATATTATAAACGTCGCAGTTTTTCATGTATGAGTTTCCCGTTACGGCGGAATTTATATTGGAGAAAAGCACACCCTGCTTGTAGGAGTTTGTAAAGCGGCAGTCCTCAACCGCAACATTCTTTGCCCATGAAATTGTAAGGGGTGCGTCAGTTTCGTCAATTACGCAGTTTTTAACCGTTATATTTTCCATATAACCAAGTCCCGCGTTCAGCCTTTTATAGGTTGAAATAGCGTATGACATATAAAGCTCCTCGTCCTCTAAAGCGGCCGTATATTCATCGCTTTGAAGCTCGTCTTTCGATGAGGGCGATACTATGTTTTTGATATCGTGAATGTAGCAGTCCTCGATCCACAGTCCGTTCATTACGGAGCCTGTGTCCTCGGTGCTTTTCATTCTTATGCCCGCTCTTGCATTACATATCTCAAGTCCTATAAACCTGTAGCCTGCCACATTGTCCAATAGTACGGCATAGGGGCTTTCCGCGTCAAGCCCCGGAGAAATAACCGGCTTTTTGCCGCTGCCGTAGGAGGTTATTGTAATAAAGCTTTCGCTGTCTGCAGACGCTGTAGGAACAAAATTTTCCTCAAACACATCGCCGCACTTTAACAAAACCGTATCACCGGGCAGAATTGTTCCGTCCGCTATGGCACTTTCAACGCTGTCAAGCGTGTTCCACGGTGAGGACTCACTTCCGTCCCCGTTTGTTTTTGCCGAGCTGCTTACATAAAAGCTTTTCTGCCCTCTTTCGATAAGTGTGTCCGAAACCTTAATGTAGTCAATGTGCATACTTCCCGCAGGAATACTTGTGCTGTTGAGGAATAAGAGTATTCTCATTCTTTTAATCGTTCCGTTATTCCAGTTTTTGTTATCGCTCATATCAATAACGTATTCGGTAAAGCTGCTGTCGTTTCCGCTTACCCCGCCGGTAATAACGGTTTTTGTGCCTGTAGAATAGGATGTGTCAAACGTTGTATCAGAGGTTGTTGTAAACGATACAACTATGGCATTTGACGCCACATTTTCATTTTTTAACCGAACCTTTACATATTTATATACACTGCCGTCAATACCAAGGTTATCCGGTGACTGCAAAAATGCATTATTCTGACCTGCGGCAACCGTATGCGTCATTATACCGCCTGCAACGCTGAGACTTCCCTTCTGCGGAGCCCAGCCCTCCTTATCTGTGTCAAAGTTCCATGTCTTAATATCTGCCGCACCTGCAGCGGCAAAGGTGCAAATGCTTAAAAGCATTGCAAGGACAATTGCTATTGATATGACCTTCCTCATTATTTTTCCCTCCTTTTTATTTTTCAAAATTTACTGTATAGGGTGTTGTATAGCACCGGGTATCTACGAGTCCTCGCCACACTGCAAAAACAGCCTTTTCGGCATTTTCGCAGTCCGCAAGCGGAAAGCTTATTTTTGCTGCTTCTTCAAAATCCGCTTCGCAGGATCTTATTGCCGTCAGCCTGCCGTTTTCATCAAAAAGCCCGGCAACGATTATCATTATTTCGTCCTTTGTGGTATTCTTTTTGATTTCAAAGGAAAACTCGCGCTTTGTTTCCGTATCGGTGTATACAGGCGGCGAAAAATCATAGTCACTGCGGCAGACGATTTTAACCGTATTTTCCGCTTCAATCATTCTGCCGAAGCTATCGTAGAAAACGGCGGAAATTTCCGTCTCCCCTTCTTCCTGCGGAATATAGCTTATGCTGTAGGGTGCCTCGTCCGTCTCACCGATTTTTGTCTTACCGATATAATATTCCACCCGCCTTGCGCTATCCTCATCTGACAGCTCTGCCGTTATTTCCGCTTTGGCCTTTGGGGGAATAACGGCAGACGCCTGCTCACTGTATATCCGAAGGCTCCCCGGCTCCTGCCCTTCACCGGCCATATTGGTAAATGATATTTCATCTATGTACACAGTGCCGCCGGATGCCGTTTTGGCAGGATAAAACTGAAGGATGGCAATACTTTTGTCCGCCCAGTTTGAGTAGGATCCGAGATAGAACACATACTCCTTAAAATCCTCGTCATCGGCCGTTACGGAGCTGCCCAAGCAGTCCTCCGAAAAGGTTATTTTGTTATCCTCCGTCCAGACGTTATCTTCTTTCGTTACCCACTGAATACACACCGATTCGCTTGAGGTAAGATTTTTCATCCGCACCTTGAGATACTGATTTTCACCTCCGTTAACCTCAAGGCCTGTTTTCGTCATACAAGCGTTGCCGCTTGTAATATTAAATTCACATGCCTCCTCCCCCGGCGCAAGCTCGGCACGGTCGCTTTTGACCTGAAAATCCTCAATCGTGCCGTCAAAGCCGAATATCATGCCATAGGTGCGTTCCCAGCCCGTTACGTTTATATCGGTCCTGTCCGAAACAAGCTCTGTGCCGTCCTCCCGGTGCAAAACGACATGAAAGCTGTGCCTTCCCCTTTCGGTAAATTTATAAAGCGTCTGATAAGGTGCGCCCGAATTATCACTGCCGACAAGAGAACCGTTTACGTAAAAATCAGCTGCCGTAATTTCCTCGACATTCTCCGCTGAAGCCTCAAGCCTTACCGAGGTTCCCTCCTGATACACCGCCCCGCCGGACAGGGTAAGCTTTGCCTTTGCCATCGGCACAACAGAATCCGTTACCTTTATGCTTTCAATATAGACACTTCCCGCCTTTGAACCCGAATAATCCTGAACAATAATTCTCATTCTTGTTACGGTTCCGCCAATCCATGAGCTGTTTCCCGTCATATCGAAAACATAGTCAACATAGCTGTCGCCCTTTTTGCTACCGCCGATTAGCACGGTTTTCGGGCTTGCGTCACTGTATGTAGTATCCCAGGCAGTTTCCTTATCGGTAACAAAGGTCAACGCCAGAAATTCCGCGTCCGTGTTGTCGTTTCTCATTCTCAGCACCACATAGCCCTTTTCGTTACCTGATATCCCTAAGTTATTGGGCGACAGAATGAAAGTATTTGTTGTGCCGGCGACGGTAATCGTATGCACTAAATCCGAGCCGGACTGGAAAAGCGAGACTCCCTTTCCGCCTTTGTTTACCTGCCAGCCCTCGGTGCCGCTGTCAAAACCCCATACAATATCTGTACTGACGGCATGTACCGCAGGGCATATCAGCATAACAAATGCCGCTATTGCACATAGTATCCTTTTCATATTTTTACCCTCTCACATGAATTATTTGTCGCCTTCAAAGGCCTCCACGGTTTCCTTCATTATCTCCTGCGCCCGTGCGTAGCCTGCCTTTTCAGCCTCTGCGCGCAGTTCGGAAATACCCTTGTCTGCCGATGTCTGTCCGCTGATTATCATAATAAGGTATTTTTCCGAAAGGTCGTTTAGTTTGCTGTTAATGTTGGTAAATTCCTCATTAAGGTCAATAATATTAAGGGTGTCACTGAAATTGAGGTTTCTGTTTGCGATATTGTCGCACTTTGTTGCAATGTCGGGATATTCTCTGAAGGAATAATCTCTTGATGTAACAATCCGTCCATCCTCAAACTTAAAGAAGCAGGAGGAGAAATAGTCCCCTATTTTGTAGAAGGAATTCGTCCTACCGTTATTGGAATCAAAAACCTCGTTGGGTTCGGCAATGCAGTTTTCGTCAATAAACGAATACTTGCCGTCCTTTACATTGTAATGCTTTCCCTCTATGCCGTACACACGCATAATCTGTCCCTCGGGGCTTAAAAGGAAATCAAACATCTGCATGGCTCTTTCGGGGCTTTCAATATCCGACGCGAAGTTCCATCCGCCGTAAAAGCCGCCGTATGCAGCCATTCCGCCCTTATACTTGCCGTTATCCGGCGGCGCGAGAACATCAACCTCGGCATTCTGATTTGCCTCCTTGACCTTTGATACAATTCCGTCAACGCTTGAGCCGCTGTTAGCAAAGGTTAGTCCTGCCTTGCCGGCATAGAAGTTTTCAAGCTTCTGCTGGTCTGTGTTAAGGAAATATTCCTTTTGGATATAGCCCTCGGAATACATATCGGCAAGCCATGCAAGCATATTTTTATACTCGTCCGTCATATAATACGCCTCGTACTTATCGCCCGCCTTGTTCCATCCCGGTCTTACGCCGAAGGTAGAATACAGCGAGGACAGCCAACCGCTCACCTTTGAAAGAGAAATGCCGTAGGTGTCATTCTTTCCGTTGCCGTCAGGATCGTTTTCCGTAAATGCCTTCAGCAATGATTCAAATTCATCAAGGGTTTTAGGCTCTTCCATCCCCAATTTATCAAGCCAATCCTTTCTGTAATAGATGGCATGACTGTTCTGCATACTGATAAGGGGCACAAAGTAATGCTCGCCGTTTACGGTGGTAGTCTTATACTGGTCGCTTTCGAAAATTTCCTTAACGTATTTTGTGTCCTTTACCAGATCGTCAAGGGGCAGCAAAACTCCTAAACCCGCCCAGACCTTATACTGCGGGTTTGACGGCAGGAAGAAGAATAAATCCGGTACTTCGTTGGCATTCACCATCAGAGTAAGCTTTTCTATCCAGCCGTCGGAGGGGGCGCCGGTCAGGTTTAACTCAAGATTAAATTTGTCCTCAATTGTTTTCAGAATGCTGTCCTTTTCGGCTTTGTCATATTTCTGCCAGTTAGGAGCGAACATTGTATATGATACCTTTCCTTCGTTTGATTCCTGGGTTTTGCCGTTTCCGCTGCAGCCGGTCAAAGCTGCAGCTGCCACTATTGCCGCAAGTGCAAGAGATAATTTTCTTTTCATTCTAATTATTCCTTTCTGAAATATTATAAATAATCATTGCCGCCTGTGCCCGCGTCAGTTCACTCTGCGGCATAAATCTGTTATCCTCCGTTCCACGGATAACCTCCATGGAGTAAAGCGCGTCAATTGCATTTTTCGCGTAAGGTGCAGCGCTTTCCCTATCGGCAAATTCCGCTTCAAGCTCCACTGTAGGCTCTCCCAAAAGACGGTAAAGCATAACGCACGCGTCCTGTCTTGTAAGGGAAGCTCCGCTGCCAAAGTGCGAATCCGACACGCCTTTTATTATGCCTGCGCCGCAGCATGCGGAAACAGGCTTGTAAAACCACTCATTTTTTCCCACATCCTCAAAGGTGCTGTCACTGTCGGGAACATTAAAGGCCTTATACAGCATCTGCGCAAATTCCTCACGCTTTACAAATCTGTCAGGCTCGAACCGCTTTTCCCCCACGCCGGAAAGAACACCCTTTTCAACCATTGACATAACGGCTGTATAAGCGTAATGCTCCTTTGAAAGATCGTCAAAATCCTGCCTTTCCCCGGCTGCTTGATCTACAGTATACAACGCCTCTCCTCCGGTGTTGCCGGTGATTACCGTTCCTTTTAAGGAGCCTCCTCCGCCTCCCCCTCCGGATGGAGAGGATGACTCTGCCGATTGTGCGGCATTTTTAAAATAACTGTCAAAATTACTCAGGCTGAGCTGCCCGGCATTTTTCAAAAGAGACTTTGCGATTGATGTCCACTGAGAATCGGTATAGCTTTTACTTATACCCAGCACCTCTCTGTTAGCGGTGAGAAGCTCCTTTACCGTCCCCGCATTCACCGCCGCGTTAATAAGTTTTATAACATCGTTTTTGCTTCTGTCCGCTTCTGCAATAAGCTCATACTTTTCTACAATATTTTCTGTGGGCATACCGCCTATCTGTATATAGTAGCTGCCCTTCTTCATGTTTTCTTCAAGATATACCGCAAAGCTAAAATTTCCGTTTTCATCAGCCGTCGTCTGCCAAAAATATTCTATACTGTCCACTGACGGCGCTTCTTTGTAATCGTCATACTCAACGCCCTCCTTCAGCATTATCAGCACAACCTGGCATGCGCTTTCGCCGCAGCCGCCGGACACAGTAAGCAGCTTACCCTCGCTTTTAAGACTGACCTCCGCCTGCACCGCCTGTGTCAATGCAAGTACCAGTGCCGCACATACTGCCGTCTTACGCAAATTCATTTTTCCACCCTCTTTTTTTTTATTTATATACAATGATATGCTTAACAATACCGTATCTCGTTTGAATGACAACATCCGTTCCTATACCGATTTGCTCGGCGCTTACAATGTCGCCAATGCTTCCGCTCCTTGCTGTTTTTGTATAAGTATCGTAAACGCTTACGCTGCACGAATCTGCCTTGAATACCTCCTTGCTGTCTCCATAGCTTACAACAATAATGCTGTTTTCACGGTCAGCCACGGTTCCGTAAACAAATCTTTTTTCGGAGGTATATGTCCCGCTTCCCGTACTTGTTATAAGCTTGCTGCTGTACACTCCCTTTGATTCGCTGTAATCAAGCAGCTTCTTAATTACGGTGCAGCTTCCTCTTTTACCCATGCCGCAGCGTATTACATCGCCCCTTTCTATTCCTTCCGCAACTGACGCATCAGCGGCCAAAATCTTTAACGCTTTGCCGCCTATGTATACCTCAAGCTCCCGTGAATCAGTTTCCTCGGCTTTGTTATACGCTTCCTTTACCTTATTGACCACACCAATATCGCCGTATTCTACCGAATCGCCCGAATCGAGAATAAGCAGCAAATCGCTGTAAAGGCAGCCGTTTGCATTAAAGGGAATTATGTTATATTTCCCCTCCATAAGCTCCGACATATTGTATGAATAGTACTTGTTAAGACTGCGGTAATCAGACGGCAGATCAAAAATCACCGTGTCGGAATCAATTATAAGCTTCCCCGAAAAAACACCGTTCTTGTAATAATGCACATCGGAAAGCTTTCCTCCCGCGTATATTTCCCTGTTATCCCGGTCGACGGTATCTCTTATAAGCGTATCGCCGTCTGAAAAAAACATCAGCGTATCAATTGATGTTATTTTCCCCTCCGCATCGGTTTTAATCTTAATCGGCTGACTGTATCTTCCCATTTTAAGATTAAGCTCATCGCCGGCACTGCACAGATGGCTGCGGATTGCATCCCGCTCGCTGTTTGTATTGTATCTTTTTTCGTCTATTTTTATCTTTTGGGCACATTCAAAGTCCTGCACCTTTCCTGACGGGGTTAAAGCCCTCAGCTTCAATGGAGAACCCACCGTATTTTCCGACGACACGGAAATCATGAACAGATATGAATTATCAGCCGTAAAATCAGTATCAATTGCCGCGATATTTCCAAGGCTGTCTGTATTGAATAAATATCTGACGCCTAAGGAAAGCTTGCTCGTAAAGTACGGATTAAGCGTATATTCCTTGCCGCCTATTGTCACCTTATCCTCCTGCGCTGCCTCCGTTATGCCCTCAAAGCCCTTTCCCGACGCGTATAGCTTCAAAACCTCTTTATCACTGCTTTCGGCAAAAAGTACAATATCCCCCGGTTTAAGACTTTCAGATATTTTTCCGTCACGGAAAATCTCGATATAATCGTAGTCGTCCGGGTCGAGCCGCACAGCGCCGGTATCAAAATACAAAATTTCGCCCGACTCTGCCTCAAACCGACGGCATACAAGATTTTCCACAAACACAACATCATATTTACCGTCACCGTTGTTATCAGTAAGGCGGAGAGAGCCGTATAACGGCTTATAGGTTTCGTCTGTTTCAAAATCAAAATATCTGCCGTTATAGATTGTGGCGGCATCCGTATCTATATTTACTGTTCTTTTTCCGGTGCCATCCTTGCTGAATACAATTTTCCTGTTTGTTGTTTCAGCGTCGATATCGTCATAGCTTATGACAAGCTCTCTGTTTTTATCGGCGGCTTTTATGTACAAAAGCACGGCATCGTCACTGCTGTCCAGCTGATAGTAAAATTCAACGCTTCTTCCAAGCATGTCTGTTTCCTCAGTATACAGCTCCAAAATGCCGTCATCCGTCTGAACGATAATTGAATTTTTGTCCGTTCCCGATGCAGAATCGATGGAGGTTACCCTGTCCGACACAACCACGCCCCTGCCGTCGTAAACGTCTGCAATTACCGAAATCAGCTTTTTATCGGCAACACGGTTTACCATTGTACCCTGCTCCGGCACTGTTTCAACGGCATTACATTCGAGTGCGTTCTTAAGCATTACAACCGCCTGTGCATATGTTATACCATCACTTCTTAAAACGCCCTTTGTAATTTTATTTTCATTGGCTACGGCAATATATCCTCTTGGATAACCGCCCCTTTGATGCGCCCTCAAGCCGTAGCCCGTAAGATTTACAAGGGCGGCGCACACCTCGTTATATTTAACGGGGCAGTGAGGATCAAAGCGGTTTTCCGAAACGCCGTTCATAACATTTGCTTCGCTTACAACACGAATGCTGTCGGCATAGCCGTAAATTCCCGGCACATCGGAGTATGCGGAATTTTCCGTAGTTTCCTCCGGCACGGTGTTATAAACCGAACGGGCAATAATGTATGCAAATTCACCCCTTGTAAGTATTCTGTCCGTTTCAAAGGCAGCTTCAGGCAAAAGCCCCGCGCCCAAAAGCACGGCCGCCGCTTCTTCATATGCCTTTTCCGAAACATACTGATTTACAAAATCCCCTGTCTTCGCTTCCTGTTTTGCTTCCACCCTGTTTCCTTCAACGCATATGCTGTCTATAAACATTCTTCGCCGGGCTTCACCCTTGTAATCCCCAAGCATAATTCTGAGCCTTTTTATTGTTCCGCTTTTCCAAAGCTCGTTCACGCTCATATCAACTACGTATTCCGTATAGTCGGATTGTGCGTTAACTGACGGTCCCATTACTGTTTTTGTTGTGCCGGAGGTCCATGTGGTATCCCAAGACTGATCCTCCTCTGTAATAAACGCTGCCATAATATTGGCTACCGCAGCGCCGTCATTTTTTACATTAATTTTTATTTTGTAAAGCTCGCTTCCGTCAATGCCGAGATTGTCCGGCGACAACAGAAAGGTGTTGGTTGTGCCCTCCTTAGCCAGGGTATATATCAGCTTACCGCTTTTTGCTTCGATTGACACCCCATTATTCGCTTTGTTTACGTTCCAGCCCTCCGCGGATTCATCGAAGTCCCACCTTGCTTCGTTTTGGGCAAGCACCGCACCCGGCAGACACAGCAGTGCCAGCGCAGACGCACACAAAATGCTTAAAAATCTTTTCATCAGCTTCTCCTTTCCTGCAAATCAGCCCTTTACCGAGCCTATAAGCATTCCCTTTACAAAATGCTTCTGCACAAACGGATATATGCAAACAATAGGTACAGTCGCAATTATTATAACCGCCATTTTGACCGAAATAAGCAGCGTCAGATTTTCCGAATCTGTAAAGCCGCCGCCGGAAACGTCTACATTACCTTCGATTATCATTGACCGAAGCACATTCTGCAGCGGATACAGCTCGGATTTTGTTACATACATGAGTGCCGTAAAATAATCGTTCCACTTAGTCACCGCCGAAAACAGTGCTATTGAGGCAATAATCGGCAAACTCAGGGGCATATATATTCCGAACAAGATACGCAAATCCCCGGCGCCGTCAATTTTTGCCGCCTCCTCAAGGGTTTGGGGAATCTGCCCGAGAAAGTTTTTCATCAGCACTATGTTAAATCCGGAAAAAAGTCCGGCGAGTATCAGTATATGTATGGTATTTATAAGGTGTAAATCTCTCATAACCAGGTATGTGGGGACAATTCCCCCGCTGAACACCATGGGCAGTACCACCATAAGAAGCATGGTATTTCTTCCCGGCAGATATTTCTTTGAAAGGGGATATGCCGTGATAAGGCACAAAAAAGTGTGCAGTACGGTAAAAACCGTAACGATAAATACTGTTAACAATGCGCTTCTTGACAAATCAGGCTCCTTTATTATTTCGTATGCCGAAAAGGTAATGTCCTTGGGATAAAGCAGAATTGGCGTTTCCATATAGGCTTTGTAGCTTGTGAGCGAAACGCTCAGCACGTACCAGAAGGGATAAAGACATATCAGGGCGAACAGAAACAGCACCAGATAAACAACAATGTCAGCCGCTTTGCTTCCAAAGCTCTTTTTTACCATATTCCATCACCCCCCATTTTCTTTATGGCAACATTTGACGATACTATAAGCATAAACGCCACAGCTGATTTAAAAAGTCCGAGAGCCGTTGCCATGGAATACTTGCCGTTAATAAGCCCTATTCTGTACACATATGTGTCTATAATATCCGCCGTATCATATACAAGGGGACTGTACAGATTGAATATCTGGTCAAAGCCGGCGCTCAGGATATGGCTCAGCTGCATAATAAGCTGTATGGAAATTGCCGCTGTTATGCTTGGAAGCGTAATGTAAATCATTCTGTGCCAGCGGTTTGCGCCGTCAATCATCGCCGCCTCGTAAAGCCCCGTATCCACCCCCGACAGTGCCGCAAGATAGATTATCGTGCCCCAACCGGCACCTTTCCATATATTGGCTATTATCAGTGCGGGAACAAAATATCTGTTATCGGAAAGAAATGCGATAGGCTCACCGCCGAATTTTACAATAACCTGGTTGACTATTCCGCCGTCAATTCTCAGCAGCGAAATAATTATACCGGCGAGAATTACCCACGAAATAAAGTGGGGCAGAAAAATAACTGTTTGGATGCATTTTTTATATTTTACGCTTCTTACCTCGTTAAGCATAAGCGCAAGTATAATCGGTGCCGGAAATCCGAAAATAAGATTTAATCCGCTTATTTTTACGGTATTCCACGTTACCTTCCAGAAATACGAGTCTGAAAAGAGCTTGGAAAAATTCTCAATGCCCGTAAAAGGACTTCCCCATATGCCCTTTGTAAGGGTATATTTTTTAAATGCCAGCACCACCCCTGCCATGGGAGTATAGTTAAATATTATCAGATAAATAAGGCATGGCAGAAACAATAAATATAATGTCCTGTACCGCTTTAATGCGTTTAACATATCCTTCACTCTGCCTCCTGCCGCGTTCCGTGCCGTTTTCATAATAAGTTGTTAAATTCTCCTTTCATCCCTGCTCCACTCAATTATTCTGTATAACAACGTACAAAGCTGTGCTCTTGTAAGGGGCGCCTCCGGCTTAAACTCACCGTCCGGCATACCGGAAATAATTTGTTCGCCCACAGCCTTTGAAACCGCTTTCCTTGCCCACGGAGCTATGCTGCCGTTATCGGGAAAGGTTTCTGCCCCCGGCTCTACCCTTCCGCCGAGAAGCTCCATGCAGCCTGTAATTATCACTGCCGCCTCCTGTCTTGAAAGAAGCTTATCCGGCGCAAAACCATCGCCGTAGCCCTGCATTATTCCGGCATTTGCCGCCCGCTCAATATCGTCGCAGCCATCTGCTCCGATTTGCACATCCTTAAATCTTCCATTATATACAGCGGGCTTAAGCTTAAGCGCCCTTGCCGTCATCACAGCCGCTTCAGCACGGGTTACGGGCTGCTCCGGCCTGAATAAGCCGTCGTCATACGCTTCGGCCGCGCAGCACCTTATCATAAACTCTATTTCCTTGGCTGCCCAATGCCTACCGATATCGGAGGGAAGTATTATGCTTTCCTCCTTTTCTTCGGTTTCATTTCCTATATAAATGTAGTCAATGTCAAAGGTTCCCGTTACTCCGTCCACGTTATCAATCATGTCAAACCGCAGCCGTTTCAGCCTTCCCTTCCATTTTGCGTTTTTCTTCATATCAAAAATGTACAGTCTGTGCTGAGTATCGTACGCGGCTGTTTCCACACTTACCGCCTTATCGTCACTGAATGAGGTTTCCTCTTCGGTTGAAAAATATATTTTAGCATTTGAGCGGGAGGTGTCGTTTAAAAATCTCACCGCAACATACCGCACACCGTCTATATCGTAGCCGAGGTTATCCGCCGACATTATATACGGATCCCGCGCGGTAATATCACCTCTGAGGCTGCCGCCCTCCGCGGCAAGATTCTTTATAGCGCCGTTTTTATTTTCAGCCCAGCCCTCACTGTCTGTGTCAAAGTCCCAACCGTATTCCTTTGAAACAGCCGAAACGCTGCTTTTTATAGGTTCAAGCACCGTAACAGGCGGCGCACTGTTATCATATACTGTTCTCAGCTTTTCAAGATTTTCTCCTATATAAATATAGTCAACCGCCATCTCTCCCTGTGCGCCGCTGTTGTCTGTGGGATCAATTCTCAGCTGCTTCAGCGTGCCGCGCCACGTGTCTATATACTGCATATCAATGTAATATTCCACATATTCGCCGTTATTGTCAATAAGTGCGGCGGCGTTCGATTTTGCCTCCTCCCAGGACTGGCTTTCCGGGGTAGTAAAATAAACCTTCATCTGCGGGCGGCCGGTGGTCTGGCGCATACGGAGTATAATTACGGTGTTTTTGTTTATATCTATGCCCAGATTATCCGGCGAGAAGAAAAACGGGTCCTTTGAAATAATTTTCGATGAAAGCTCCCCACCAGCCCATTCAAAGGCTGTCATTCCCTGCTTAACCGTCCACCCCTCATCACCCTCGTCAAAATCCCACTTTTTTACTATGTTTGTTTTAACCGCCGGTTCAAGCATTGAATAATCGGCATATTTACCGTAGGGGACAAATTCAACCGTATTACCCTCCGCCTGATAGGAATTTGGGTAATCTCCCATCATTATTCCGTCTTTAATTTTGACATCAAGGGCATTCTCCTCAACGGTAATTACCGGCTGTCCCTCGAACGCCTTTATCTTATTGCCGCTTATTATGCCGCCGTTTTCCTTATTAAATTTATGTCTTAAAAAAGCCTCGCTCCCGTCCAGATCCTTAAGTCCATTATACTCAAACACATTATCAATAATATTGGTGCGGACATTATCTGTGCCCCAGGTGGTGTTTTTGTATATCATAACGCCGCAGCCTTCGTTATCGTGAATATAGTTATTTCTGACGGTCACATCTACGTTGTTGCCCTCAAAGTCAATGCCGCAGCCGTCCGGAAAACCGGAATTTCTCGTATACGCTATTTCACAGTCATACATTTCAAAG
>CAJJUC010000023.1 GCA_905195005.1 uncultured Eubacteriales bacterium
CAAATATGCCGCTCTTGCTGCCGTCACCTGTCGCCGCCATGCCGCCGTACAGCTGAAACCACTCAATCCAGCGGATAATATCAAAGCTTCTTGAAAACGAGAACTGTTCACCGTTTACGTAAATATTCGATGTCTGAGCATTGCAGTCAAGCTCCAGTGCAACTCTCAGCCATTCGTCTTTATTGCAGTTTATTCCTGTGTTCGCTCCTCCAACGTATACCTTGCCGTTGCTTACCGACAGCGGAGTGATTGTTTCGACTCTCAGATTGTTGTTTGACGGGTGGCAGTGAGTTTTAACCGAAAAGCTCATTGCATCCGCGTCGCCGCTGTACAGCATGGAAAATTCATATGTAATTTTAGTGTATTTCCCCACTGTGCTGCCGTAATCGGCGAACCGCATAACCTGAAATGCTCCCTGCGCAGAATCGTTCACGTTCAGGCAGGCTGAATAATCATCGGCGCTCTTTCCGCCGAGACCTGCTCTGAAATCCTGCGTGTAAGAGGAGTTATTCTTCACAATTGTAGCATCAAACGTCTGCGAATTATAGTTCTGCGAATAAACGTCCGCCGCAATTGCGCCGATTTGGAGCATGCCCACAAGCATTATAACTGCCGTAAGCAGGCTCACTGCTTTTGAAAAATGTTTTTTCATTTTGTTTGCTCCTTTATCTATAATTTTTTTAATTTAATTCTGTTCACCATTCGCTTATGGGCGAAGTATCAACCGCGGTTTCGCTGCCCGATTCTCCGACAAGCGCCATTTTAACCGTTATGCTTACATCTCCGCTTGCCTTTTCCGTGTGCAGGGAAAGCTTTGTCACACCCGTGTTTTCCGTCATGTTAAACTTTGGCGATGTCGGAAGCGATTCCGCTTTTTCCGCCGTAAGCGTGCAGCCGGGTGCATTTGTTAAAATCCGCACCTTAAGCTTTTTCCCGTTTTTCGTGATAAGCGCAGTTTCATTATCGATGATTTCAATTGCCCCGTCCGTGTGCATAAACCAGTAAAGCTTTGTGCTGCCCTTGAGAGAGATTTCATCGCGAACCGTCAGCGTGCGCATATTGTCGGTCATTCTGAAGCCGCGGCGGTACGAGCTTGCGTTTGCGGCATATGCCGCCGACAGGTCTACCGTGGAATAAACGCTGTCAGTCCGCGTTATCGGTTCGCTTGCCTTTGAAACGGAATAAAGATCCATCTCGGGCTTTATTCCCGGATTAAGAACAACGCAGTTGTGCCCCTCGGCGCGTGCTCTGTAAAACTCCCTCACGCTGTAGCCTGCGTTAATCGCAGGATTGTCTGCGGCGTACCTCAGCGGATCTTTCCCGAGGTCGATTGCCCAGCGTTCGCCGCCGATTGCATAAACAAACGTGCCTGCGTCAATATGGTCATGGGCGCCGCTCAAGGTTCCGCCGTGGAACGACAGCCATGAGGCGTTTTCATCATTCCAGCCCTCACGCATGGAAACAAGCTCCGTTTCGCGGAAATATGAAATATTGTCAAACCTGATTTCCGCCGTTTCGTCCGAAAGCGATGTGTCGTACCAGATTAAATCCTGAACGAGCGGTTCAATATCATACTTATCCATCTGCGTTCTGCGGTAACGCATAAGCTCGCTGTCACCGTACACGGATGCAAGGAAGAACTGACCCTCGCTCTGAACATTTTCACTGTCGGCGTCGTGGAAGTTATCGGGAAGTCCGTCGGGTCCCATCATATAACACTGAAAATATCCGTACCTGTCAAGTCCGCGGTAATTTTCCGCAAAGCCCTCATCCATCGCGATTCTGTAACACGACATGAATTTTGCCATGTGCCCGAGCATGTATGCCCAGTATCCGATGCCCTCGTGCCATGCTCCGTCGGGTGCAAGCCTATACCATGTGTATTCCATGGCGCGCAGCGCATAATTAAGCGTTTGCATACATTCGTCGGTGTTATATTCCGCCGTTGCGAGAATTGCGTTCGCAACTCCCCCGTTTGCAATTATGCCCCAGTTGGTTTCCGTGTTGACCCAGAAATCGTCAAACGGCGCTTTTCCGTCATATGCAAGGCGCGCCCGGTTTACGGAAAGCTGCTGAATTTTTTCGGCATATGTCTGCCGCTGCTCCGCCGAAAGGTATTTGTAAAGCCAATCGTACCCGAGCGCAGCCGCCGTTGCAAGCGTTGAAGTTTCAAGGAACTGATCGGGCGTCCAGTCGGGGAACGAAAGAACTGCGTCCATTTCCTTGACTGCACGGTTTGCATAAGCTGACTGCCCTGTTATAAGATACAAAAAGCTGAGCGTTTCAATCCTGTCCGATGCGGAAACGGCTGTGTTTCTCAAACTGCCGTTTACAAGACGATATGTGTACGGCGTTGTTGAAAGCATCGCATCTCCGCGCGCTTTGAGCTTTTGATACCATTTTTTTATATATGTGTTTGTTTTTCTCGCATTCTTGATCCTTGTCACATCGTCCTTTGTTACCATCAGCCGCGGATGCCGCGATAAGCCTCCGCCGGCGGCAAGCTGCGTTTTAAGCTGCTGCGGCGTTTTTCTGTCGAAAAACAGATAAAGATTTGCCGCTTTAAGGCGCGCGTCGCCGTTTGAAATTCCGCTGCCGATAATAAACATTCCGTGACCGTCGTTTACAAACGTATTCGGAAACATTGCGCGTCCGTACCTGTCGGCAGGAATATATACAATGCCGTCATGTATTTCGGGTGCGGCGCTTACGACAATCACTCTGCCGCTCGGAAGCGTCAGCATTCTGCTGCCCACATTGAACACCGAGCCGTCCTCAACCGTTATTTTTCCGTCCGAAACTGTTACGGTCTTATCAAAAAGCCATTCAAAAACCTCTTTCGGCAGCAGCGATTCATCGCCGTAATTTATACATTCCTTTGCAAGCGTTTTTTTCACGCCGCCGACAGAGTATGTCCCGGCATATGTCTGCACGGCCTTTTTGTCTTTCAGGTATATCTTTGCGGAATCAACAGCGTCAAATCTGTTGAATTGAATCGGCTCTGCATTTCCTATATCCTTCGGCTCGTTTGCTTCGTAAACTCTGATATTGTCAATGTCAATGCTGCCGCGCTCGCTGCTTTCCGGGCAATAAAGCCTGAATTGATTAAGATACGAAAATTCCTTGTTCGGAAGCGCCTTGCTGCCCGCAAGCTTTTCTCCGTCAAGATAAACGGTATATTTTTTCGCCGTCAGGTCAATTGCGGCGCTCACGGTGTGCCACTTTCCGAGGCTCAGGTCAGCGCCCGAAACCTTGCCGCCCGATATGCTTATCAGTCCGCTGTAGATATTGCCTGCCCCCGAAAGCGCGTCACCGATTATATATTCAAGCGTTTGCGAGGAACCGTTAATCCGCACATCCGCGCTTATTACAACGTTTTGCGCGGTTCTCCCCGTTTCGGCATACACATAAAGCGAATTATCGCTTGTTTTCGTCATCTTCACGAAACCGTTCTCATCCTCGCTTGCATATGCAATTGAGTTGGAATTTGAATTGACAAAAAACGTCATATCATCCTTGCTGCCGATGCGGTAGTTGCAATAAACATCGCCCGAAAAAGCAGGCGCTTTTACAAAACGCTCCGCACTGCCGTTCGGATGCATTGTTTGCAGCGATTCGATAAACGAAACCCGCACTTCCGAATTATCGTTTTCAGCGGTGTGTGAAACTGCAAACTCCGTTGAACCGGCATAGGTTCTGACATCGTATTTTATATCCGAAAGCTCGTCTCCGTTATAAACCGCCGCAAGAAGTGCGCCCTGCGTGCCGCTTTTCCCGAATGCCGCTGTTTTTGCACTTAAAACATCGCCCGATTGCGCAAAACGTTCGGAAACGCTTTCGTTGACGCGCATCTCGATTCCGTCCGAAATATAACCGCCGTGCGCCATTGCTTCATACTCGCCCTCGTAGATTGCAACATCGTCAAGCGCAATATAACCTTTCCCCATGCTGCCCTCATTAAAGTATGCCATTGCCTGCGTCCATCGGTTGCCGTAAATTGCGTGCCCCGATGAAAGACCTGTTTCAATAAGCCTGCCGTTTATATAAATTTTCAGCAGCGATATGTTTTCCTTGTGCTCTTCAACAGCGATATGCAGCCATTCATCCTTGCCGCATTTTATCCCCGTGTCGTTTCCGAGAACATAAACCGCTCCGTCCTTTATCTCCGCAATCGTATAAACGGCAATATGACTTTTGTCGTTAAACGCATATGTATACATGCAGCAGGACAGGCGCGCACCGTCCGCGTCACCGCCGTAAAGCAGCGACGCTTCGAGTGTTCTCGCATTATCTGAGTTCCACCGGGAGGTATAGTAAGGCACTTCAAACGCCGCTTTTTGTTCGCCGCTTTGAGGCTCGGCAACGGGGGCGGTCAGCTTCATTGAACTGTCATTATAAGCCTTTCCGCCCATTCCTTTTTCAAATGTCACGGGGTACGCTGCGCCGTCCGCAACAGCGAACGGACTTGCCTGCTCCTCCTCGGAGTCAAAGCTGCTGATATATGAAACCGCCGCGCCGTCAGCATATGACGGAAGCACGAAAAATGCCGAAAGCATACAAAGCAGGGTAAACGCCGCAATTATTCGTTTATCCGTTTTTTTCAACGGAATCACTCCTTTACTCAGCATAAACATCGGTTATTGCCTGTCCGATGAGTGATTTGCGGAAGTAAAGCTCCGCACGTTCGCCCGATGTACATTCCAAAGCTCCGATTGAGGTTGTCAGCTCCCTGCCTGCCGGAACAGTGATTTTTCTTACCGTGATGCGCTTTGTTTCCGCTCCCGAAAGCACTGTCAGAACAGCATAGCATGACATGCTTTCGCCGGTTGTATTGATCAGCGTTGCATTCGCCTTAACGCTGCCGCCGCTTTTTTCGAGAGCAGCCTTTTTCACATCAAGCTTATCGTATGAAGCGGAAAAGTTCACAGCCGCTCCGTTTTTAAGAATATTTCCCGATGCGTCCATAACCTTGTTTGTAAGCTCCGCGCGGTACTGATTTTGTGATTTCAGCTTTTCCTTAAGCGTTATCACAATTGTTTTGCCGTCGCTGCACTTAACGCTTTCGTAATCCATCTGCCGGTCGCCGCAGTAAAGCAAAACTGTTTTTTTGCTGATTGATGTTGTGTCAACCATTGAGCTGAGCGCAAGCTTCAGCGCCGCTGCCGACGGAGCTATCTCCATGCAGTCATCCTCATCGTCATACCCGATTCCGACAATCTGCACGGGCTGCTCATAGTACCTGATTGAAAGATTGTCGAACACAATTCCCGTTTTATCCGTTTCACCCTGAGGAGAAAGACTTATTCTTGTTTCAATATTAATCTGATTAGGTCTTAAACCGCAGTTTTCTGCAACCGCTTCGCCGTCAACCCAAACCGAGAAAACATGGTCGTTCATGTTCGCAAGTATTCTGAGCTTATGCCATTCCCCAACCTGAAAATTAACTGTCGTTTTGCCGTTTATTCCGCCGACAACAAGCTTGCCGCCCTCAAAGGTGAGCGGATCGATTATGCTTGAGCCGTCCTTGAAATAAAACGAAACCTTGCTTTTCTCTGAAAGAATAATTGTGTCCATCTCCATCATGAACGACTGCGTTGTGTTATATGTATTAAAGTAAATCCATGTGTCGCGCGCGCCTTCGCCCTCGCATGCATATTCAACGACAGTTCCGTGTTCGTCACCGTACTCATTGCTTGAACGAATTGCAGCGCCTTCATCCATAACTCCCTTGTAAAATGCGCCGCCGATAAAGGTGCTGCCGTCGCTTACATAGTCCTCAAAATCGCTTTCAAAAACTATTTTTTCATTCGACTCACCCGTGACAACAAGGCTTATTTCCAAAACGGCTTTTTCGCCGCTGTCGTCCTCTGCGATGATGCGAAGCAGACTTCTTCCGAGCGGAGCGCCGCTCAAATCAACGCCGAACTCGCCCTCCGAAGATGCTGCGACAAGCTTATCACCGAGATAAACCTCTGTGTTTACAACGGTTCCGTCCGAATCCGACGCGGATATCCGCACATCGGAAAGCTTGCCAGCCGTTATCGGAACACCGCCTTTCAGACCGTCAGCCGTTATAACGGGAAGCGCGTTTTTCTTAACAGTGATTGTAATTTTATCCGATTCCGAGCTGCCGCCGAGCGAATCATAAGCTATAAGGAAAATTGTGCAGATTCCTTTTTCGGCGTAAAAATCAAACTCCGTATCGCCGTAAAATGTTTTCCTGAGCTCATCGTTTACATACATCTCAATTCTGTCTATCCCATTCTGAGAGCTTGCGGCAATGCTGAGCAGCGCCGTTTGCGAATCAAGAATTTCGGTTTTATCCGCCGCGAGTGTAACCGTCGGCTTTCGATAGTCGGCAGGCGCGGTTTTAAAGCCCGAAAACTTATTTTCCGCCGCTGTGTTTCCGAAAACATCGTACACCGTGATTGCCTTAATCCCGTAGTCCGTTTCGGGAAGAAATCCTCCGTCGGGAACAATTTTCAAGCCGCCGTCGGTTCTTTCCGCGGAAAATGCACATTCGCTTCCGTCCGCCGTGAGCAAAAAGTTGTCAGATGCATACGACTGAGGCGCTGCCGCGCCGTTAAAGCTCAAATCAATTCCGCTGAGCGAAGCCGCCTCAACAAATTCAGCTCCGTCCGCCGGAACAGCTGCAATATCGGTCGCCGAATCGCCGACCGAAAGATTTTTCAGAATAAATTCCGAACCTGCCGTTGCCTCTTTCTTTGTTGTGTAATTTCTGATATAAACCTTCAGCGCTTCAATTTTAAATCCCTTTTTCCATTTTGCTTCAACCGACCCGTCAAACACCTTTTCGTCATTAAGGTAAACAACCATTGTTTTTGCCGCCGCGTCAATTCCGACCGTCACGCGGTAATCGGTGTTTTCGGAAAGCACAACCGATGGAATTTCCGTACCGAGCACCGAAAATTTATTTTCATCGAATGCAACCGTTTCCATTGTAACAAGTGAAGATTCCCTTAAATACAGCTTTCTTTTTGTGCCGCTGTCAAAGCCTGAAACATTTGCCGTGAAGCTCACGGTTATATGCTTGTTGCCCGAAAAATCAAACGTGCGTTCCGCCGCTGCCGAGCGCGCCGCATCACCCTCTCCGTAGCAAAGGCGAAGCGTGCCGGATTCAAGCGTTGCCGTTGCAGCATTTTCCGTTGCGGTCAGATTCCACTCCTGCGCGGCGAATGCCGCACAGGAGATTACAAGCATCAGCGCTGCTGATATAAAGATTGTTTTGATTATTTTGTTCATTGCAGATCCTCCGCTTCCTTACTTGCTTTTCAGAGGCATAAATTCAAGAATGTTGTTCCATTCGTTCACAGTGTTTCCGTGACCGAGATATTTAACATACCTTGCCTTAACCTTATTCTGCGGAATGTAAACCACCGGGTCATCTGTATATTCCTTGGTGGTCACGCTCATCACCTTTGTATAATTCAGATTATCGTCCGAAACAAGCACATCGAAAATATAATGCCTTTCGGTTGCTTTCCAAAATGCAATTCCGAACGCGTCAATCTCCTTGGATTCTCCCAAATCGAACACAAGCCAATCTCTTGTTCCGTAAGCGCTCCAGCGTGTTGCAAGGTCTCCGTCTGTGGTGTTTTCCTTTGTGTTGTAAACATTGTCCTCAGGGATAATCTGCTCGCTGCTCGCGCTTATTGCCGAAGCCGGGATTTTGTCGTACACATCAATGCTTTCGTATGAAAATTCCTTAAACTGAATTGTGTAGTATGCGCTCTTATTGTCATTTCCGGTAACGGTAATCAGAACCATATCCGCACCGTCAAGTCCCTTGAAGTTTTCGGTCGTCACCGTTCCGCTCTGCGACTGCGCGGAAATTTCGGGAATCGAGCCGTCCTTGCCTTTCGTATAGGTGTACGAGAATTTATCGCTGCTGAACGAATCGAGCTGTTCGCCGCCGATTGAAAGAGAATCGAGCCGCGCCGCGGAAGCACTTTCTTTCTTCCCTGCGGAAAGCGCACTCACATCCCACTGAGAAATCGGAGTTGTGTCAACGCCCGTGTCGCTTCCGCTTTCGCCGATAAGCGACATTTTCGCCGTGATGTTAAGACTGCCCGACGCTTTCATTTTAAGCGCAAGCTTTGTAACGCCAGGGTTTGCCGACATATTGAATTTCGGAGATGTCGGCAGTGAAACGGCGCCCATAACCGAAAGCTCCTGATTTTGCGCGTTCGTTTCAAGCTGCACCTTAAGCGCTTTGCCGTCCTGATAAATAACAGCCGTCTTATTGTCGATGATTCTGATTGTGCCCTCCGTGTGCATGAACCAGTAAACCTCCGAATCCGTAAGCAGCTCAATTTCATCGCGCAGGGTAAATGTTCGCCTTGAATCGGAAAGCTTGTATCCGCGCATATACGATGAAGCGTTTGCAACATATGCATCGCTGAGGTTCACCGTTCCGATTGCACCGTTTGCGCCGTACTTCGGTTCTTCAACCTTTGAAAACGAGCTTTGATTCATCTCAAGAGCCTCTGTCGGATTAATAACCACGCAGTTATGCCCCTCTGCGCGTGCCCTGTAAAAGTCATATATCGTATATCCGGCTTCAGTTGCCGGCGTTACTGACCCATAGCGCAGCGGTTCTTTTCCGAGGTCAAGCGCCCAGCGCACGCCGCCGAGAGTGAATACATACGTTCCGGCGTCAATCTGGTCATGCGCGTTAATCAGCTCACCGCCGTGATACGAAAGCCAAGAAGCGTCCGTATCCTCCCAGTTTTCACGCATTGACACAAGCTCTGTTTCTCGGTAGTATGCATCGTTCGGAAGCCGCACGGGGGATTTATCTCCCGAAACAGAAGCGTCATACCAGATGATGTCCTCCGATGTCGGGCTTATTCCGTACTTCTCCATTGTGTCGCGGCGATATCGCATAAGCTCCTTATCACCGTAAATTTCGGCAAGTATAAACTGACCGGAGCTTTCAATGTAGTAGCTGTCCGCGTCGTGGAAGTTGTTCGGAAGGGCGTCAGGTCCCATAAAGTAGCACTGGAAATATCCGTACTTATTCAAGCCTCTGTAATTCGTTGCAAAATCCTCTCCCATCGCCGTTCTGTACGATGAAAGGAATCTTGAAAGATGCGTGAACATATACGACCAGTAGCCCGGGCCTTCGTGCCAAGCTCCGTCCGGCGCAAATCTGTACCATGTAAATTCCATGGAGCGGAGTGCGTCACGCAGAACCGTCATCGCTTCATCGGTGTTATATTCCGCCGTTGCCAGTGCAAGGTTTGAAATTCCGCCGTTTGTTATAATGCCCCAGTTGGTTTCCGTGTTCCACCAGAAGTCGTTATAGGGCGCTGCGCCGGTATATGCGAGATTCGCCTGTTTCAAGCCGAGCTCCTGCGCTTTAACCGCAATTTTTTCCGCAGTTGCGTCATCCATGCAGTCACGCGCCCAGTCAAATCCGATTGCCGCAGCTGAAGCAAACGTTGCACACTCAAGGAATGAATACTGCTGCCCCCAGTCCTGAAAAGACGTAAGCGCTTCAAGCTCCTTAACAGTCTTGTCGCCGTATTTTTTATCGAGCGTCATCTGGTAAACGAAGCCGAGTGTTTCCATCCTTGAAAGCGCCGTTGCCGAAAGGTCTAACATTCTTCCCGATGTAACCTTGTATTCAAGCAACTCCGCTTCCACATAGCTGTCGGCGCGTGTACGCACAACCTCAAACCACTTTTTCTTATACGGATCCGTTTTAACCTCGTTGCGCAGCCGCGCCGCGCTTTCCTTTGTCATCATAAGGCGCGGATGCTCCGCAAGATTATCCGTGTTTTTCGCAAGCTGCTCCTTAAGCTCCGTTTCCGGCTTGCGCTCAAAGAACAGATAAATGTTTGCCATTTTATTTCTTGCATCGCTCTTTGTAAGCGAGCTTCCGACAAGCAGCATTCCGTGGTCGTCATTTAAAAATTTTCCTTCTCCCAAAACAGCGTTTCCGTATGCCACTGCCGGAAGATATGCAACATTGTCAATCATTTCGGGCGCGTTTGAAAGCTTAACATCTCTTCCCGAAACCTTCATAACGTCGCTTCCGATTGTCATTACAACGCCGCCGTCAATGCTGACGGTGTTATCCGAAACGCTGACCTTGCATTTGAAAAGCTTTTCGAATGCGTCCTGCGGAATAAGCGATTCATCACCGTAATTAATGCATTTGTTTGCAAGCACGCTCTTTTTGTTCGATTCAAATATCGTGCTTGAATATGTCTGCACAGCCGTTTTTCCTTTAAGATACGAAAGCGCGTTGTCATTTGCGTTGAATCGGCTTTCATATTTAACGTCCGTGTTTGAAATATCTCTCGGCTCGCTCCCCGAATATATATGAACATTATCCATGTCGAGCGTTCCGAAGCTTGTGCTTGACTCAACGCTGAAGCGCAGCTCGCTCACGGTTGCAAGCGATTCGGGAAGGCTTTTGTCCTTCATGCAGAGCTCGCCGTTGACGAAAAGGTCAAATGTGTGCGCTGTGAAATTCACCGCAAGGGATATTTTATTCCACTTTCCCCTTTTCAGCGCTGCGCTTGAACCGCCGCCGACAACCGCCGTTTCCTTAACGGTAATCGGTCCGGTAATCACTCTGGATGAGCCTGATGTTCCGTCAATAAGGATAAATGTCATATTTCCGGCGGACTTTTTTCCGTGGCGAACATCGGCCTCAAAAACAACATGCTTTCCGATTTTTCCGAGACTTTGGTAAGTATATATACCGGTTGTTGCAGTCTTTCCGAACTGCATAAACCCATTCTTCTTATCCCCCTCGCCTTCCTCGCGGTATTCAAGCGTGTTTCCGCTCGGATAGTACGAAAAAGTAAGCGACGACGCGGTATCGAGGTCGTTTTTATAGTAAACCTTATATGCAAGGTCGCTTTCGTCAACATCTTCGAAGCTCATGCTCATCTCGTTGTATTTGCATTTTGTTTTTATATCGCGGTACTCAATTCCGTTGTATATTCTGAAATTATCCGCATAAAAAGCGCTTTTATCCAAAGGACTGTTCGCCGTAATCACAAGCCTTTCAACATCGCTTATGCTTACGGGAAGCGATTTTTTGCTGACAACCTCTTTCCCGTTGAAATAGCAGTTATACTGATTCATTTCGTTGTCAACCGAAAAGGTGAGCGTTTTCATCGTCTTTCCGACTGCTCCGCCGATGTACCTTTTATCGTCCGCCGCTCTGATTGTGCCGTCCTCTTCGATTCTGAACATTTCCTGTTTTATACCGGATTTTGAAGTCATGCTCACAATCGCTCCGCCGCACGCGCCCTCAATGCGCATGTCAAACTGCACGGAGTATTGGCCGGCGGCTCTGTGTTCGGGCATCAGAACAGTTATTTCGGAATCAACAAAGCTGAGATCGGCATAAAGCGACTTATTGTTTTTTCCGTCCTCAACAATTCTTGTGTTCAATGTTCCCGACACATCGATATATTCCGATGTGTCGTTTGTGATGCAGTCATCAAGCATTATATTTACAAGGCAGTCGTCACCGCCATTTGCAAAAACAGGCTGATATGCAGCCATGACGGCAGCCGCCGTAACCGCGGAAATAATTCTTCCGAGTATTTTCCTTTTCATGTCACATATCCTCCAATCCTTCATAAATAACGCAGTAATTGCTGTTTCCGTTCGTTTGCTTGATAACAACGCGGCTTGCGCCCGAGCCGGAGTTTAAGTATGTTTTAACCGCGCCCTCGGAAGACATGCTGATTTTTCTGTCCTTAACGTTCACAACAAGCACTGCCGACGGCATTTTCACACTTATAAGATTCTTTCCCGAATAATCCCATTCGTTTCCGCCGAGATTTTCTTTCGATATAAGAAGACTGCTGTTGTAAAGCGAGTAGACGCTGCCGGTCTGATAATGATAATTTGTGCTTCGGCAGTTAAACGCCGCAATCCCCGAGCCCTTGTTTATCGCAAATTCACTTCCGCAAAAATCAACAACAAGCGCCGACACTTCGTTATCCTTCATCAGAACTCTGATTATATCGCCTGTTGAAAGCTCGCCGATATCGTTGAACTTTTCAATCGATATCCCGTCCTTCAGCAGCAAATCAACGAATCCCGATTCGCTCCAGCCGCGGATTGCAGTGTGATAAAAACCGTCGCTGTCGGCTTTTTGGTAAACCTTTTCCACAACAATGCTGTGACCGCCGGCAAGCGGAACATTTGTTTTATCTTCCGCGTCCATGTATGTGCATATCGCCTTTGCGTTTCCGTCCAGCCCGACGTCGTAAGCTTCAACCTGGGTTCCGTCCGTGATAGCGCCCTCATTGAATGAATATCCTATCTGATAATCCTCTTCCTTGCTTCTGTCAAGCGGAATGAAGAACACGGTTGCCTCATACGCGAAGAAGCTCGGATAGAAGATATTGCTTCTGAAATAATATGAGCCCGAAAGCGAATTCAGCGTCAGATTATCGTCGGGGCGAAGCTCCGCCTGCTCTTTATTTTTGTATGTGGTCATTTTTTCGGGCAAATCGATAACGTTCACCCTGCCGTCGCCGTCAACTCCGTAACGCAGAAAGCACGGCTCGGAAAAATACGTGCTTTTGAGTGTTTCGCCGTCGGGATTAATCTTAAGGTCACCGTCGATTTTAATTCTGTCCGCGCAGTCAAAAACCGTCATATCTCCGCTCTGCGTGAAAATCTTAAATTGCAGCTTCTTTTTAATTCCGTTTGTCAGGCCGCACTTCACAAGATACCCGTACCTGAGTGTTGACTCCATTGATGAAGCCGCAACAATATCATTGTTTTTGCCGATGTAAAAACTGCCGCTGCTTCCGACCCTGATTTTATCAAGTCCGTTCTTCCGAAACGCTTCGGAAATTGAGTAAGTCTTGTCGCCGATAACTATTTCGTCATCCGAAATTGAGTTTATTTTTCCCTCTGCCAAATTCGCCATTATCGTAATGTCGATAACCTCGCCGTCCTTGCTTGCCGCAACAGCAAGGTAAGAATCCTTTGTTATGCTTCCGAGCGTTGTATATCCGCCGTCATCCTCACTGTAAACCTTAACGGCTGCGTCATCGGTTATTTTGATTCTGTTTTCCGCATTATCCATATCGGCGATTTCAAGCTCGCGGCGGTCAAAGGTTGAAACCTTCATGTATTTATAATCCGTTACAACCGCAGCGTTGTACTCCGAAGCCGAACCCGAAGCGATAAGTCTGATGCTTCCCGTAACCTCCGCAAGCTTTTTTGCCGGAAAACTGTAATCAGCCTTCCCGTTCACGATAATATCAATGCTCTTGCCGATTTTGTACTTTTTGTTTGTTTTATCGTCGTAAAGAGTGTAATCTTCAAAACGAAGCTCGCCCGATGAAACGGTCACCTCGTCGTTTCCGAAGCCGTGCATATAAACAACCGTATCGTTTCCCGTTTCATCATCGGTTTTTATGTATGCGCGAACCCTGCACCCGATAAGGCTGTTGAACGCGTCCGTTCTTACATCGTATTTAACGCCGTCAATACCCATCGTTCCTTGCAGGCTTTTCACGCTCTTTTGCGAGCCTGCAAGGCTTCCCGTTTCGGTGAATCCGTTTGACGTTACCTTTCCCGTTATTTTATCGATTTCATAAACGCGCGAAAGAATCGATTCTCCCTCCACGCGGTACTCGGGCTTTCCGTCCTTAATATACATTTCGGGACTGTCGGCATTAAGCATGTTGAACATCATGCGGTAAACGCCGCATGCGTCAAGCGTTGCACCAACACCCGACAGAAGCCCGATCTGCGATGAAACATTTTTGTAGCCGCTCGGCCATCCGCCGCACTTTTCAGCCTTGATCCCGTAGCCGAACATATTTATTATAATCTTTTCCGCTTCGGCTGCCGTCACCGCGTCATCCGGACGGAAAGCCGCACTGTCCGATATAATTCCGTTTTGCACCGCATAGGAAACAAAGCCGAAAAGCTCCGTTCCTGCCGCAACATCCTCAAATGCCGATGTCATTCCGTTATCCGGAGATATCCCTGCCGCAGCGCAAACCGCGCTGATAAACATGCCTCTCGTAACGGTCTGAGCGTCGATCGGCAGATATTTCTCACAGTCAGATATTGCCGAAACAAGACCGTAAGCTTCCTCATTTTTTTCAGAAAATGAAGTTTCGGATCCCTCGGCGCCGAGCGCGGAAAACGATGAAAGCACAATGCTCACCGAAAGTAAAAGGCACGGCAATATTCTTTTTATTCCGATTGATTTTACCATTCTATTTACCTCCGTTGAAGCTCATAAAGCGCGAAATAAGCGCAGCCGCTTCGCCTCTTTTGGTTGAATTTTTCGGATTAAATAAGGAGTCCGAACCCGTTATAATGCCGTTTTCGGAAAGGAACGCCACAGCCTCCGAAGCATAATCAGCAATATTGCCGCTGTCCGAAAACTGCACTCCGGCGGCGTTTGTGCTTATTTTCAGCGTTCTGTAAAGAATCACCGCTGCATCCTCTCTTGTTATGTTGTCATACGGATTTATTTTCCCGTCAAACCCTTCGCAGATTCCGCTTTCGGCCGCACCGTTTACATATGGCGCAAACCAGTCGTTTGACGAAACATCGGCAAAACGGTTTTCAGCCGATGTTTTTCCGCCTGTCGCCAAAAGCGCAAGCTTGATAAATTCCGCTCTTGTAACATAGCTTTCAGGTCTGAAAGTATTGTCCGTATAGCCTGCGATTATCCCTTTTTTAATAAGCTCTTCAACATAACTGCGGCTCCAGTGGTTCTCCATGTCGGAAAGTCCGCTGTAAGAAGGAGCTTTAACGGCTGACCCGACGGATGACATTCCGCCGCCTTTTCCGCCGCCTCCTCCGCCACCGCCGCCTCCGGATGATTCGGCGGCTGCCGCAGCGGTCAGGCTTTCAAATGACCTGTGAATTTCTTCAAAGCTTGCGGGATTTTCATTATAAAGCTGCTGCATAACCGATGTTTGCTTTGCAGACGTCAGATTATCATACTTTGAAAAATCAGCTCCGGCTTTAACTCCGTATTTTCTGAGGAGCTGCTCAACCTCAACATAAGACGCAGCATTCTCAAACCCGGAATATGTAACAGCGCCGTACAAGTATTTTTTACTGTCACCGAAGCCTGTATTTGCATTAAAATATTTCTGTACTCCCGCGCAAAGCTCATCGCTCAGAGCCGCGGCGTCAGCCTGCGAAAATTCAAATGCTTCGCCGTATCTTATGAGCACGCTTTTCACATTCTCCCCGTCCGCAATGCTCACAATCGCAATTGCCCGGTTCAGCTCGTTCATGAAACCCGTGCGCGTATATCCTCCGCTCGGCTTAAGTCTGTAAATAATTTCCGCAATCCCGGCGGCATTTTTTAACGTGACGTCCGAAAGCCCGAGGTTTTTTTGTGAGCTTTTCAAAATCTCCGCGACCGCTTCCGCGCTTGCCGCTCCGTTTATTTTTGCCGTAACCTCCGAAACCTCGCTGTCACTCACATGTGAAAAGCTTGCGGTCAGCGTTTCTGCGCCGCAAACGGCATAAATATTGTAAACAGAGCTTTGCGCACTGTCCGAAAGCTTAACATTTATCGAAAATTCTCCGTTTTTGCCGCTTTGCGTCTGGCGGAGAATATATCCGTTTTTGTTTACGTCGTTCTCTGAAAGCGTTTCGGGGGAAACGCCTTCCGGAAGCACTGTAACACTCACCCGTTCAAAAACCGCGTCCGCAGTTCCCGAAATGAGCGCTTCCTTTGTTTCGCTGTTATACACCGCATTTATCTGCCCTGCGGCGAGGGCAGACAGCGGCATTGACAGTAAAATCGAAACAGCGGTCAGGGCGCACTTGATTTGCTTTACCATTTATACTGTCATTCCTTTCGATTGCAATGATAAGGAGTTATTTTGAAAGCTCCTTCTTTTTCTCCAGATAACGTTCGTAAGCGGACTGCTGAATTTTTGCGGCTTCATTAATTCCGAGCTTTTCGATTTCCGCCTTATATTCAGCGTATGTGTCCTTAACGGAAGCGCTGCCGAAAATCCATTTCTGTGTGATTTCGTCTATGTAGGTTCTCACATCTGTCATAATCTTGTTGAATTTCTCCTCTTCCTCGTCGCTTTCGTATGTGAGCACGGGAACTGCCGGCACAAGATACTTTTTATATTCCTCCATACCTTTTCGTGCCTCGGGAAGAAGCCATTGCTCCTCATATCTGAAATCAAACTTATGCGGAAATGCGCTTGCAACGCCGGATTCGTCAAGAATGTCAATCGTTGTCTTTTCGCCGTTAAGCACCCAATCCTGGAATGTCGGATAGCCGTCCTTCATATCGTAATGCTTGCCCTCGATTCCGAAGTTTGACAGGCGCGAGCCCTCCTCGGAGAACATGAAGTCAATGAATCTGATCGCCGCTTCCTTTTTCACCGATGTGTCGGAAATCGCAATTCCTGTAAGGTTCACAAGGTCGCGCTGAGTATATTCCTTTTTGTTGGGAGGAGCGATCGGTTCAAATTTGATTCCGGGCACGGTCTCTTTCAGGAAGTCATTATACTGCGAGGTTGAACCGAACCAGTCATGCGTTGATCCGCCCACATTATCGCCGAGCAGCTTATCGCGCGACTTTGCGCCTCTTGTAAATATTTCCTTGTCAATAAGTCCCTCGGCATACCACTGCGCAAGGTTTTCATATGCGGTTTTAAATTCCTCCGTTGTCGGACCGTACACGATTTTATCGCCGCGGATTTCCCAGTTTGTAACCGTATCAAAAAGCAGAAGCAAATGTCCGATCCCGTCAAATCTGTTAAAATACGGAACTTCGTCCTTTATCCCGTTTCCGTTGGGGTCACCGTCGCGGAATGCAACAAGCATGTCATGATATTCCTGAACCGTTGTCGGCTCTTTCAGACCGAGCTTTTCAAGCCAATCCTTGCGGACAAACCAGCCCGATGCCGGCAAATGCGGATTTATGCCTGCCAGGAAATATATATTTCCGTCAGCGGCAGTAAAATATTCACGCACGTCAACATCCTCAAGCTCTTTTTGTATGTTCGGAGCATATTTGTCAATAAGGTCGTTCAGCTTCGCAAACGCGCCCTCTTTTCCATACTTCGGGAACGTTTGCTTTGCTTTTGAATACATTACAAGGTCGGGAAGATCTCCGCTGGCAAGCAGAGTGTTGAACGCTGTCGTTTCATCGGACGCGCTCTTTGACGAAACGGTTTTAAGCGAAATATTCGTTTTCTTTGCAATTTCCTTCCAGACCTCAAGATCCTCAAGATGCTTATCACCCGTCGAAATATAGAATAGCGAAAGCTCCGACGGCTCTTTCGTTATTTTTGTTTCTCCGGGCTTTGTCATTTCAACGGAAGCCTCTTTCTTTGTTCCGCAGCCTGCCGATGTGACAAGAATTGCCGCGCTGAGCGCCGCTGCTGCCGCCTTGTAAGCCATACTTTTTTTCATAGTTCATAACCCTTTCTTTTTATATATTTGTGTCATATTATTTCTTAAATATTTTATCAAGTTTTTATCAATTTAACCTCAACTAATTAAAACTTTTATTAATAGTTAAAATATGAATATTAAATAAATCCTTTCATAAATTAAAAGTAGTAAATAATATAAATTTTTCATAAGGTTTATCCATAATAAGGGGGAGGGATATAATGAAAAAAATATTACTTATTTTAGCATCAGTCTTATTATCAGTAATGTTGGTAGCTTGTGCAACGAATATAAAAAATTATGAAGGAACATATAAATTAAAAGAAATACATGTGGATGGTAAAGTTGTTAAGAAGGGTGATAAACTTTGGAATTTGACATATGGTGAAGATGGAGGAATGATAATTGAGCTTAAGGGAAATGGAAAAGGAATTATTAGAATGATTGGCTCAGAAGATGACGAATTTGAATATACAATAGAAAATCAAAAAATTATTATGACAAATGAAGGGGATTCAGTAGAAGGAAATATTAAAAGTAACAGTATAGAATTAAAAAACTGGAGGACAGAGTTGTTAATTTTTGAAAAGGTTGGATAGGGATAATTTGACTTATAACCTTAGCTAGTTAATATACTATTTCATTTAAATAAGTATTATAATTATTTCAGAAAACAACACGCAAAGGGGAATAAAATTATGGAAATGCGCAGAAAAGACCGTATGTTAAATGAAGATCAAACTCTTGATATTTTAAATAGATCAGAATATGGCATACTTTCAACGATAGGGGTTGATAATGTACCTTATGGTGTACCAATGAATTTTGTATATGAAGATGGAGTAATATATTTTCATTGTGCAAAAGCTGTAGGATATAAAGTTAGCAATATAATACACAATAGCAATGCTTGTTTTACAGTTATAAATGATGTATGTCTTCAACCAAAAACATTCTCTACTAAATATAGTTCAGCTATTGTTTTTGGAAAAGTTTCAATAGTTGAAGATGAAGATGAAAAGAAAAAAGGTCTTGAGGCACTTATAAAAAAATTATCTCCAGAGTACATAGAATCTGGAATGAAATATATAGATAAGAGTGCATCTCAAACATATGTATTAAAAATGGAAATAACAGAAATGACAGGCAAAGGCAAAAAATAATAAAAATACAAGACCCATTGTGCAAGTTGATACATTGTACAATGGGTTTCTAATAAATATATATTAAATCAATCTAAACGTTAGGTGTGTGAAGTATAGATCTATTTTTATTCATCAGTTTTTCAAATGACTTATGATCTGATTGATATCCAATACCTTCTCTTTGCATATTTTCATCAATTAATTTATATGCCATACATGCATTTTTAATTTTATTTTTTTCAGTAGGCGATTGAGATTTATAAACTATTTTTTCTTGAGCTGGTATATCTTTTTCATATTGAGGTTTTATAAAATAAAGTGCGTGTTTAATTTTCCCACTATTATATAAAGACTGTATCACAGAGCCATTTTTAAGGTGTTGAAGATGCCAATCGTATTTATATGTGTGAGCAACATGCGTCACATTTTTAAATCTATGCTCAAAATCAAGAGCAGTTTGTTCCATAAGTTCAAAACTAGTACTTTCTGAATTATTTATTCTTGGAAGTAGTATAATATTTTCTTGTTTTACACCTAGTTGTTTTACAGCATCTAAAAATTCTCGTTCTCGATATTCATACTTTTGCATATTGCTTAATTGACTATATTTTTCATCTTTTAAAACTTTTATTCCAG
>CAJJUC010000024.1 GCA_905195005.1 uncultured Eubacteriales bacterium
AGTAATTGAAACCGGCGGAAAGCAGTATCAGGTTAAAGAGGGCGATGTTGTTTTCATCGAGAAAATCGATGGAGAAGCAGGCGCTGAAGTAACCTTTGACCAGGTTCTCGCAATCGGCGGCGACGGTAAGTTCACGGCAGGTTCGCCTGTAGTTTCGGGCGCAAGCGTGAACGCTAAGATTGTCGGTCAGACCAAGGGCAAGAAGGTTATTATCTTCAAGATGAAGTCCAAAAAGGGTTACAGAAACAAGACCGGTCACCGTCAGCCCTACACAAAGGTTGAAATCACAAAGATCAACGCATAAGTCATGATTAAGTTTCAGGCGGTATGCGATGATAACGGAAATGTCACCGAGTTTACGGTGAAGGGTCATTCGGAAATGGCACAATGCGGCAGCGATATTGTGTGCGCAGCTGTTTCAACGGCTGTCTGGATGGCGATAAACGGAATTGAACGCGGTAAGCTGGCAAAGCTTCGGTATGAGCAGAAGGACGGATTCGTTCACTGTGTAATATCCGAAAAGCGCAGCGGAGCGGACGCCGTTTTAAACAGCTTGATATATACTGTATCGGAGCTGTCGCTGCAATATAAAAAACGTATTTTTATGACGCGCGCAAAGCGCGGTTAGATAATCGTATCGAGAGGAGTGAAACACAGTGTTCGCATTAAATATACAGTTATTCGCTCATAAAAAGGGTGTTGGTTCTACAAAGAACGGCCGTGACAGTGAGTCCAAGCGTCTCGGCGCTAAGCGTGCCGACGGACAGGCAGTTCTTGCCGGCAATATTCTTGTGCGTCAGAGAGGAACCAAGATTCATCCCGGTGTTAATGTAGGTAAGGGTAGCGACGACACCTTGTATGCTCTTGTTGACGGTAAGGTTAAGTTCGAGCGTATGGGCAAGAAAAAGAAGCAGGTAAGCGTTTACACTGCGTAAACCTTATAAAAAAGCTCGGATTCTTCCGGGCTTTTCTTTTTTCTATAGATATAACAGACTCGAACCACAGCGGCATAAAAGGCGAATTTTCCGTAATAATGCGTTGAAATGCTCGTTAACAGACAGACTGTTAACCGCGCCTTTGCCTTTTCTTGCCCGGTATGACGATCGGTCGCAGGATTGGAGGAAAATCTAATGTTTACCGATAAGGCTCAAATTCATATAAAGGCGGGAAACGGCGGCAACGGACTTGTTTCGTTTCACCGCGAAAAATATGTTCCGGCAGGCGGGCCGGACGGGGGTGACGGCGGAAAGGGCGGAAATATTATATTTATCGCCGATAAAACAATGAGCACGCTGTACGACTTTTCACATAAAAAAAACTATTCCGCGCAAAATGGGGAGGATGGCCGTGCCCGTAACAGCTTCGGAAAAAAAGGAGAGGACCTGTATATCAAGATCCCTGTCGGAACTGTTATCCGTGAAGAAAAAAGCGGAAAAATAATGAAGGACATGTCGTTTGACGGTGAGGAATTTGTTGCGGCACGCGGTGGCAACGGCGGCTGGGGCAATGTTCATTTTGCAACTTCAACGCGCCAGGCGCCGAAATTCGCAAAGGACGGATTGCCCGGTCAGGAATACGATGTTATTCTTGAACTTAAGCTGATTGCGGATGTGGGTCTGGCAGGTTTTCCGAATGTTGGCAAATCCACCCTGCTTGCGGCAGTGAGTGCGGCACGTCCGAAAATCGCAAATTACCATTTTACCACGCTTGAGCCTAACCTCGGCGTTGTGAGCGTGGGTGAAGGAAAAAGCTTCGTTCTTGCCGATATTCCCGGACTTATTGAGGGCGCTCATGAGGGCGTGGGGCTGGGGCACGAATTTCTGCGCCATATAGAAAGAACGCGTCTTATTATTCACGTTGTGGATGTTTCGGGAATAGAGGGGCGCGACCCGATTGAGGATTTTGAGAAAATAAACCGCGAGCTTGAGCTTTACAGCGAATCGCTGGCAAAGCTTCCGCAGATTGTTGCGGCTAATAAAACGGATATTGCGGCGGACAGCTCTCTTCTTGACAGCTTCCGCGAATATATAGAGAATAAAGGGCTTAGACTGTTTGAGATAAGCGCAGCAACGCATAAGGGCGTTAAAGAGCTTATCGGCTGCGCGGCAGCAATGCTTGACAGTCTTGCGCCCGTAACGGTTTATGAATCTGAGTTTGAAGAGGAAGAAGAAATCGCGGAGCCGTTCACTGTCAACAAAGAAAACGGTGTTTATATTGTTGAGGGTCCGTATGTTGAAAAGCTTCTCCGCCATACCGATTTTAACGACGGTGAAAGCTTGCAGTATTTTCAGCTTGCGCTGCGGCGAAAGGGCATAATCGAAGCGCTTGAAAATGCCGGCTGCTCCGAGGGCGACCCGGTAAAAATGTACGAGCTTGAATTTGATTACGAGGAGTAGAATATGTTGACTTCCAAACAACGCGCATATTTGCGCGGACTTGCAAATAAAGAAAATGCGATTTTCCAGATAGGAAAAGGCGGACTGACAGAAAAAATTATTTCCGAAATAGATTATGTTATAGAAAAGCGCGAGCTTATAAAGATTACGGTTCTGGAAACCTCATTTATGTCGGCGCGCGAGGCGTGCGAAAAAATATGTGAGAGCATTAATGCCGAGCCTGTGCAGTGCATCGGGAATAAGGCTGTTTTTTACCGCCGCGCGAAAAAGGATAATGTTATAGAGCTTCCGAGGTGACGAAAAATGCGTATCGGTCTTTACGGCGGCGCGTTTAACCCCGTGCATAACGGGCACATGGCGGTGGCGCGCGCCGCGCTGCAGGCAGCTGAGCTTGACAAGCTTATATTCATTCCGTCGGGGAATGCGCCGCACAAGGCAGAAACGCCTGTTTCGCGTGCAGACCGCTTTAATATGCTCAGACTTGCCATCAACGGCGAGCATAAAATGGAAATAAGCGATTACGAGCTTAAAAGAACAGTGGTTTCCTACAGCGCGGATACAGCTGAATATTTCAAATCGGTTTATAAAAAGGACGAGCTGTTCTTCATAATCGGCGACGATTCGTACAGCGACCTTTCGTCGTGGCACGAGCCGCAGCGCATTACAGCCGTTTGCACGATGCTTGTCTTTCCGCGTGACGGCGCGGAAATTCTGCCGCCGGCAATTGAAATTCCGATGAAGCCGGTGCATATTTCGTCGAGCAGTATTCGTGAAAGAATAAAAAACGGAAAAGATGTCAAAAACTTATTGCCAAAAGCGGTATTTGATTATATAATAAATAAAAAAATATATATGGACTGAGGTAAGGTGCTTTGACGGAAAGTGAGATTATCAAAAAACTGAAGAAAACACAAAAGGAAAGGCGTTTTCTCCATACTCTTGGGGTTGCGGACGAGGCGGTGCGCCTTGCGCCGAAATTCGGGGTTGACGTGAAAAAAGCAAGACTTGCGGCGCTTCTGCACGACTGCGCAAAAAATCTTGATGAAAAAAGCGGCGAGAGCTTTTCGGACATCTGCAAGCGGTACGGCGTTGAGCTGGACGAGTATGCAAAAGAGGAACGCGCGCTCGTTCATGCGTTTCTCGGCGCTGCGGTTGCCAGGCGTGATTACGGCGTTGAAGATGAAGAAATTCTCAGCGCGATTTATTATCATACAACGGCGCATGCAGCAATGACGCCCCTTGAAAAGCTTATTTATATTGCCGACATGACGGAGCCTGGGCGAGTTATTGAACAGGCAAAAGAAATTCGCAGGCTGGTCGAAACCGATCCCGATGAGGCGCTGATTTACGCAATCGGCTGCTCGATTAAGCATGTTGTCAAAAAAGGAACGCTGATTCACCCCGATTCGGTTTATGCAAGAAATTATCTCATAGAACACAGGAGGGCTGCAAATGACTGAAATTGAAAAGGTAAAAAGAGCGGCTGAGCTGCTCGATTCTAAAAAAGCATACGATATAGTTGCACTTGACCTATGCGGCTCTACAATAATTGCGGAATATTTTGTGATATGCACCGCAGGTTCAACACCGCAGATGAATGCTTTGTATGACGCGGTTTGTGAGGGAATGGCAAAGGACGGCTGCCCTCCGCTGCACGTTGAGGGAATAAAAAACGCAGGGTGGATTGTTGTTGATTTTGACGGCGTTATGGTTCATATATTCAGCAGGCAAATGCGCGATTTTTACGGATTGGACAATCTGTGGGCAGATGCAAAGAAAATTGACCTCGGATTGAACCCGGAGAAAGGAAATGATAGTGATGGATTATAATTTTAAGCAGATTGAAAAAAAGTGGCAGACTTACTGGGATGAGCATAAGTCATTTGCTGCCGGAACGGATAAGTCAAAGCCGAAATTTTACGCGCTTGTGGAATTTCCGTACCCGTCGGGACAGGGACTGCACGTCGGTCACCCGAGGAGCTACACGGCGCTTGATATAGTTGCAAGAAAACGCCGCATGGAAGGATATAATGTGCTTTATCCGATGGGGTGGGACGCTTTCGGACTGCCCACTGAGAATTATGCGATTAAAAATAAAATTCATCCGTCAAAGGTTACAAAAGATAACATTGCAAACTTCAAGCGTCAGCTCAAAAGCCTCGGCTTTTCGTTTGACTGGGACAGGGAGGTAAACACAACCGATCCGTCCTATTATAAGTGGACGCAGTGGATTTTCCTTAAAATGTTTGAAAAAGGACTTGCTTACAAGCAGGAAATGCCGATAAACTGGTGCACGAGCTGCAAGTGCGGACTTGCGAATGAGGAGGTTGTAAACGGCGTTTGCGAGCGCTGCGGCGGCGAGGTTGTGCAAAAGCTTAAAAGCCAGTGGATGCTCGGCATAACGAAATATGCTCAGCGCCTGATTGATGACCTTGACGGTCTTGATTATATTGAAAAGGTAAAGATTCAGCAGAAAAACTGGATTGGCAGAAGCAGCGGCGCAGAGGTTGATTTTACTCTGAGCACAGGCGACAAGCTGACGGTTTACACAACGCGCCCCGACACTCTCTACGGCGCAACATATATGGTGCTTTCGCCGGAACACCCGTTTATAGATAAATATATCGATAAAATAGAGAATAAGGACGAGGTTATCGCTTATCGCGCGGCTGCGGCAAAGAAGAGTGATTTTGAACGCACAGAGCTTGTCAAGGACAAAACGGGCGCTCCGCTTAAGGGAATCACGGCGACAAACCCCGTAAACGGCAGGGAAATCCCCGTTTGGATAAGCGATTACGTTCTCATGTCATACGGAACCGGCGCAATCATGGCTGTTCCGGCGCACGACGAGCGTGACTGGGAATTTGCGAAGAAATTTAATCTTCCGATTATAAAGGTTGTTGACTGCGATGTTGACGTAAACGAGCAGGTATTTACGGACGTTTCTTCGGGAAAAATGGTTAATTCCGGCGAGCTTGACGGGTTGACCTGTAAGGAAGCGATTGAAAAAATAATTGACAAGCTTGAGCATGAGGGCAAGGGGCATCGCAAGGTTAATTACAAGCTGCGCGACTGGGTGTTCAGCCGTCAGCGTTACTGGGGCGAGCCGATTCCGCTGATAAAGTGCGAAAAGTGCGGATGGGTTCCCGTTCCGGAAAATGAGCTTCCGCTCAGACTGCCGAATGTTGAAAGCTATGAGCTTACCGATGACGGCGAATCTCCGCTTGCCAAAATCACGGATTGGGTAAACTGCAAGTGCCCCAAGTGCGGAGGAGACGCAAAGCGCGAAACCGATACAATGCCGCAGTGGGCAGGCAGCAGCTGGTATTTCCTGCGCTATATTGATCCTCACAATGACAAGCGCCTTGCTTCTCCCGAGAAGCTCAATTACTGGCTTCCGGTTGACTGGTATAACGGAGGCATGGAGCACACAACACTTCATCTTCTCTATTCAAGATTCTGGCATAAGTTCCTGTATGACATCGGCGTTGTTCCTACAAAAGAGCCGTATGCAAAGAGAACAAGCCACGGCATGATTCTCGGCGAGAATAACGAAAAAATGAGCAAGAGCCGCGGAAATGTAATAAATCCCGATGACATTGTAAACGAGTTCGGCGCGGACACCTTCCGCACCTATGAAATGTTTATCGGTGCATTTGACCAGGCAACACCGTGGTCAATGAACGGCGTTAAGGGCTGTTACAAGTTCATGGAAAGAGTGTGGGCAGTTCAGTCCATGGTAACGGATGAAAAACCGTCCGACAGTCTTGACAAAGCGCTTCATAAGACAATTAAGAAGGTTACGGCTGATATTGAGAGGATGAAATTCAACACGGCTATTGCCGCGCTGATGACATTTATAAACGAGGTTTATAAGGAAGGAAAGATAAACCGCGAAGCATTCGGAAAATTCCTTATCCTGCTCAATCCCACAGCGCCGCATATAACGGAAGAGCTGTGGCAGCTTGTCGGCTGCAAGGGCGTTCTTTCCGAGCAGGCATGGCCCGAATATGATGAAAGCAAAACGGTTGATGATGAAATTGAAATTGTTGTTCAGCTCAACGGCAAGGTACGCATGAAGCTCACCGTTCCGGCAGGGCTTGACAAGGCTGCACTTGAAGAAACGGTTATGAGTAACAGCGAGGTTAAGGCGCTTACGGAGGGCAAAAACATTGTCAAGGTTATTTCCGTTCCCGGAAAGCTTGTGAATATTGTTGTAAAGGGATGAATCATATGAATTACAAAAGCACACGCGACATCAGCGTGAATGTTAAAAGCGCAGTTGCGATTGCAAAGGGACTTTCGCCGGACGGCGGTCTGTTTGTGCCGGAAAGTCTGCCCGTTATTTCAACGGACAATATCCGTTACATGGCGGATATGACATATGTGGAACGCGCAAAGGAAATCTTAGGCAGATTTCTGACCGATTTCAGCGCAGCGGAGCTGGAATCGTGCATCAATGCTGCATATACAAAGGAAAAGTTCGAAACGAACACAATCGCCCCGGTATATAAGCTCAGCGACAGCTGCTATATACTGGAGCTGTGGCACGGACCTACATGTGCGTTTAAGGATATGGCGCTCCAGATTTTGCCGCATCTTCTGACAACCTCCGTGAAAAAACTCGGACTGGACAGGGAAACGGTGATACTCGTTGCAACAAGCGGCGACACGGGAAAAGCTGCGCTTGAAGGCTTCAGGGACGTTGAGGGCACGAAAATTGTTGTATTTTTCCCGGATGACGGCGTGAGCAGTATTCAAAGACTGCAAATGTGCACCCAGGAGGGTGAAAACGTTTTCGTAAGCGCGGTGAACGGCAATTTTGACGACGCGCAGAGCGGCGTTAAAGCTATTTTTACCGATGAGGAATATGCAAATACGCTTGCAGGCGAGAAAAAGGCTCTCAGCTCGGCTAACTCGATTAACTGGGGCAGACTTGTTCCGCAGATTGTTTATTATTTTTCCGCATACTGCGATATGATTAAGGGCGGAGAAATTGAAGCCGGAGACGAGGTAAACGTTTGCGTGCCGACCGGTAATTTCGGAAACATTCTCGCGGCATATTACGCAAAGCGCATGGGGCTGCCGGTCAAAAAGCTGATATGCGCGTCAAATAAAAATAATGTGCTCACAGATTTTATAAATACGGGAACATATGACAAAAACCGTGAATTTTTCGTGACAAGCTCTCCGTCAATGGATATTTTGATTTCGTCGAATCTCGAGCGGCTTCTGTATATGCTTTCGGGTGAAAATGCGGAAGAAGTAAAGGATTATATGGAAAAGCTCAAAACGGACGGAAGGTATACCGTGTCGGATAAAATCAAAAGAGCAATTGAGGAAAGCTTTTACGGCGGCTGCGCCGATGATGAAAAATGCGCGCATACAATCAGAGAAACGCATGATAAGTACGGATATGTAACCGACACGCACACTGCGGTTGCTGTGAGCGTTTACAATGAATACGCCGAAAAGACCGGGGATAAGACAAAGACAATCATTGCGTCGACGGCAAGCCCGTTTAAGTTTAACGGCGATGTTCTTGCAGCGCTTGAAGGCAGCGAAGCGCTCGGAGATATGGACGAATTTCGTCTGCTTGAACGTTTGAGCGAAAAATATGACCTGCGGATTCCGTCATCGCTCAAGAGCTTGGAGGAAAAGGAAGTGCGCTTCGAAATGGTTTGCGACAAATCGCAGATGAAAGCCGTTATCAGCGAATTTCTCCACAAATAAACACGGCAATGTAAAAAAATGTCCGCAATGCAAAAAAAGGCTGCGGCAAAATGAAACCGCATTTTGCCGCAGCCGCTTTGGGGCGAAGGAAAAATAGTGCAGAACGGACAAACTGAACCCGAAGGTGTACAAGAGTACTCCGAGAGGTGAAGTTTGTTCGTAGCATAAAGCATGTTTCGAAGAAATTCGTTGTATGACGAATTTCTGCATTCGGTTTTTCCGATTGTTTATTTCGTTTTTTTATTTGCTTTATGCGTTCTGTGCATTTTGCCGCAGCCCCCGACTGTTACTGCTTATATGCTTATATTCAGCAGCCGCAGCCGTCTTTCTTTACAAAGGTTTCACAGTCTGTTTCGGATTTTGCCTTTGCACTGTGGTCACCGATTGTGATATGCCCCGCAAGGCATTCATCGCCGGTTGAATGATAGGTGCATGCGCTTACAACGCAATGCACGCCCTCTGCCGGTTTACCTGATTTTGAAATGCTCATTGTATTCACCTCTGTAAATTTAATTGTAAGTCAGGAATTGAAATATCCGCGAAATAATTCATTGATGCTTCGATTCTTGATTACGGTAATAGTATGCTGCGGAGAATAATTTTTATACGGTGATATTTATGGCAATTTATGCATTAAGCGACTTGCATCTGCCGCTCGGTATCGATAAGCCGATGAATGTGTTCGGCGCAGGGTGGGAGAATTATGTCGAACGAATTGAATACAACTGGAAAAACACCGTTTCGGATGAAG
This sequence comes from uncultured Eubacteriales bacterium, assembly GCA_905195005.1. Classification (GTDB taxonomy): domain Bacteria; phylum Bacillota; class Clostridia; order UMGS1883; family UMGS1883; genus UMGS1883. Next base: position 8,881 of record CAJJUC010000024.1, read on the forward strand.
ATTTTGTTATTATAAACGGGGATTTTTCATGGGCGACATATCTGGAAGAAAGCATTGCCGATTTCAGCTTTATCGAAAAGCTTCCGGGAACGAAGCTTCTTTCAAAGGGAAATCACGATTACTGGTGGACAACGCTTGCAAAACTTGAAAAATTCAAAACGGAGCACGAATTTTCAAGCGTTCATTTTTTGCAGAACAATGCGTTTTTATGCGGTGACGCCGCCGTGTGCGGAACGCGCGGCTGGATTTCGCCCCTCGATAAAAATTTTAAAACAGAGGATGAAAAAATATATATGCGCGAGCTGATGCGGCTTGAAGCATCACTCAAAGCCGCGGCGGAGCTTTCCGAAACGATTGTTGCGGCGCTGCATTATCCGCCCGATGATACATTTGTTGAGCTTATGGTTCGTTACAATGTGCATTGCTGCGTGTTTGGACATCTGCACGGCAGAAAAGCTGCCGAATACCGCACAATATACAAAAATTGCAGCCTTGTATCGGCTGATTTTCTGAAATTTACACCAAAGCTTATAATTTAACGGTTAAATTCAAAAAAACACTTGCAAAATAACCGATATTATGATATAAATATGAGTTGATGTGTGCATGATTCAGTGCACGGAACAATAGGAGGAAACGAGTATGAAGGTATTAAAGGTTGAACAGCGCGAGGACAAGAGAATGTACCTCGAAATCGAAGTTGACAGCGAAAAATTTGAAGCTGCAATGGAAAAGAGCTACAAGAAAAATGTGAAGAAGATTAATATCCCCGGATTCAGAAAGGGTCATGCGCCCAGAAAAATCATTGAGAAATATTATACGGAAGCCGTTTTTTACGATGACGCTATAAACTTTGTTATTCCCGATGCATATGATGAAGCAGTGGCGGAGGCAAAGATTGACCCCGTTGAAATGCCCGAGGTTGATATAGTTAAGCTTGAAAAGGGCGAAAACTTTGTATTCAGTGCGCTTGTTACCGTAAGACCTGAGGTTAAACTCGGTGATTATAAGGGTATAACGGCTGAAAAACAGGGCAATAATGTAACGGACGAGGATATTGACGCCGAAATTAAAAAGATGCAGGATAATGCGGCACGCGTTACAACAGCCGAAGAAGGCGTTTGTGAAATGGGCGATAAGGTTGACCTTGACTTTGACGGATACGTTGACGGTGAGAGTTTTGACGGCGGCAAGGGCGAGAACTACAGCCTTGTTCTCGGCAGCGGTAACTTTATCCCCGGTTTTGAGGAACAGATTGCAGGCAAGAAAATCGGCGAGGATTTTGAAGTTAACGTAACTTTCCCCGAGGATTACCATGCAGAGCAGCTTAAGGGCAAGGCAGCAGTGTTCAAGTGTAAGGTCCACAAGGCGGAAAAGAAGGAGCTTCCGGCGCTGGACGATGAGTTTGCAAAGGACGTAAGCGAGTTTGATACGCTTGACGAGCTTAAAAAGGATACAAAGGAAAAGCTTCAGAAAGCAAAGGACGAGGAAGCAAAGCGCGCGTTTGAAAATGCGGTTATCGACATTGCCGTTGAAAATGCCGAGGTTGAGGTTCCAGAATGCATGATAAAGCAGCAGACAGACAATCAGATTCAGGACATTTCCTACCGTTTGCAGAGCCAGGGTATGCCGCTTGAGCAGTATCTTCAGTTCACGGGCATGACGATGGACGGACTGCGTGACCAGCTTCGCGAAAGCGCAGCCAAAAATGTTAAGACAAATCTTGTAATCACTGCAATATCCAAGGCTGAAAATGTTGAAGTAACAGATGAGGACATCGAAGAAGAGTACAAGAAGTTTGCCGAAATGTATAATATGGAGCTTGACAAGGTTAAAGAGATCATGAAGGGCAACGAGGAAAGCATGAAGGGCGATATAATCGCGCGCAAAACGGTTGACATAATCGTTGGTGCGGCAAAGGAAGGCAAAGCAAAGAAAACCGCGAAGAAGGCCGCGGCAAGCGCTGATGAAAAGAAGCCCGCAAAGAAAACAACAACGAGAAAGACAACAAAGAAGGCAGAAGCAGCCGACGACGAAAAGGCTGAGAAACCGGCAAAAAAGACAACAGCAAGAAAGAAAACCGCCGCTAAAAAGACGGAGGAGTAATTCTCGGCAAGGTTATTGAAAGGAAGGTAAGAAAATGAGCTTGGTTCCTTATGTTATTGAACAAACAGGTCAGGGTGAGCGTTCGTATGACATTTTTTCGCGCCTTTTGAAGGACAGAATCATATTCTTCGGCGAAGAAGTGAACGACGCAACCGCAAGCATAATTGTTGCGCAGATGCTTTTTCTTGAAAGCGAGGATCCCGACAAGGATATTATGCTGTACATCAACAGCCCCGGCGGCAGTATAACCGCAGGCATGGCAATTTACGATACGATGAATTATATCAAGTGCGATGTTTCCACGATATGTGTGGGCATGGCGGCAAGCATGGGCGCATTTCTTCTTTCCGCCGGTGCAAAGGGCAAACGCTATGCGCTTCCCAACAGCGAAATCATGATTCATCAGCCGCTCGGAGGAATGCAGGGGCAGGCAACGGATATTAAAATCCATGCCGACAGAATACTTGCGATGAAGGATAAGCTCAACAGAATCCTCAGTGAAAATACAGGGAGACCGCTTGAAGAAATTGTGCGCGATACCGAGCGCGATAACTTTATGACGGCGCAGCAGGCGCTTGATTACGGTCTGATAGACAAAATAATAACATCGAGCAAGTAATTTTATTTGGAAGGGTTGATTTGTTTGCCGAAAAATAATGATCAGGATATAAGGTGTTCATTCTGCGGAAAAAGCCATGACGAGGTAAAGCGCCTTGTCGCCGGTCCGGGTGTGTACATCTGTGACGAATGCATTGAAACCTGTTTTGAAATACTTGACGGTGAATATGACGATTTTGACAGCGCTGCAGAAGATGCCGCACCTGACGGAATGCTTGAGAGCACTCCCGTTCCCAAGGAAATAAAAAAGGTTCTCGATGATTATGTAATCGGTCAGGACGCGGCTAAAAAAAGTCTTGCGGTTGCGGTGTACAATCATTACAAACGAATCAGTTCTCCTGTCAGCACAGACGGTGTTGAATTGCAGAAAAGCAATATTCTTATGATAGGACCCACCGGCAGCGGAAAAACGCTCCTTGCGCAAACGCTGGCGCGGCTGCTGGAGGTTCCGTTCGCCATTGCCGACGCAACAACGCTTACGGAGGCAGGCTATGTCGGCGAGGATGTGGAAAATATTCTCCTCAAACTCATTCAGGCTGCCGATTATGACATTAAAAAGGCTGAGCGCGGAATCATTTATATCGATGAAATCGACAAGATAACGAAGAAATCGGAAAATGTTTCAATAACGCGCGATGTAAGCGGAGAGGGCGTTCAGCAGGCGCTGCTGAAAATTCTTGAGGGGACGGTTGCGTCTGTTCCCCCGCAGGGCGGAAGAAAGCATCCGCATCAGGAGTTTTACCAGATTGACACGACAAACATTCTGTTTATATGCGGAGGTGCGTTTTCCGGGCTTGACAAAATCATTGAAAAGCGAATCGGAAAACAGGAGGTTGGCTTCGGTGCAAATGTTAAAAGCCGCGTGCAGCGCAATGTCGGCGAAAGCATCAGCCATGTTGAACCGCAGGATTTGCTGAAATTCGGGCTTATTCCCGAGCTTGTAGGGCGCGTCCCCGTTGTGGTAACGCTTGAATCGCTTGACAAGGAAGCGCTTAAACGCATCCTGACAGAACCGAAAAATGCGCTTGTAAAGCAGTATAAAAAGCTTTTTGAGATTGACGGCGTTGACCTCGAAATCACGGACGACGCACTCAACTATATTGCGCAGAAAGCAATCGAACGCGAAACGGGTGCACGCGGACTGCGCGCAATAGTCGAAAAGACGCTTTCGGACGCAATGTACGAAATTCCGTCGGATAAGACGGTTAAACGTGCGATATTTGATAAAGATTCATTTGAAGGGAGCGCACCCAAGCTCATTCGTGATGAGGGTGCAACTGCATAAACATGACTTATAAAACCACGCGGAAATGCTGTTACGCGGGGTATATAGCTCAAGCGGTGTCAATTAACCTTGCGCCGCTTTTGTTTATAATATTCCGCAAAAGCTTCGGCATCAGCTATGCGCAGCTCGGACTGCTCACATTGATAAACTTTCTGACGCAGCTTATTGTCGATGTTTTATCGGCAGCATTTCTTGATAAAATCAGTTACAGAACCTCAGCTGTCACATCGCAGCTGTTTTGCGCAGTGGGGCTTATCCTGCTGCCTGTGCTGGCACAGCTTGAGCATCACTATCTCGGTCTGTGCCTTGCAACGGTGATATATTCAATCGGCGCCGGTCTTATCGAGGTTGTTATCAACCCGATTATGACAGCCGTTCCCGATGATGAGGGCGGCGGCTCGCTTATCCTTCTTCATTCATTTTACTGCTGGGGTCAGCTTGCCGTTGTCTTTATCACAACGGCTGTTATAGCGTTGTTCGGGGAGACTTCATGGTGCATAATCGCTCCGTGTTGGGGCTTGCTTCCGCTTGTCAATGCATTTTTCTTTGTGAAAACACCGATTATTGAGCCAAATGCCGCGAAGCCGCAGCCCGAAGAAAAAAGCGAAAAGGAAGAACCGAAAAAGGCGCTTTTCTGCCGCCGGTTTGTGCTTATTCTCGTTTTAATGGTTTGCGCCGGCGCTTCCGAGCAGCCGATGGCGCAATGGTCATCAATCTTTGCGCAGGAGGCTCTCGGCGTAAGCAAATTCATCGGAGATTTGCTCGGACCCTCGCTGTTTGCCCTTTTTATGGGCATCGGCAGAACCATTCACGGGATATACGGCGGAAGGCTTAATTTCAAGCTGCATGTTTACATAAACAGTCTGCTGTGCGTTCTGTGTTACATGGCAGCGTCGCTTCTGAAAAATCCGTATGCGGCGCTTATGGGCTGCGCGCTGTGCGGCTATGCAATCAGCGTAATGTGGCCGGGGATTGTTTCACTCGCTGCGGAAAAATTTCCGAACGGCGGCGGAGTAATGTACGGCGCAATTGCAATGGCAGGTGATATTGGGTGCTCAGCAGCGCCGTATATTACCGGTGTTGTTGCCTCCATGAAGGTATGGGGGGACAACGGACTTAAAGCCGGAATGTTTGTAAATATTGTTTACCCGATTGTGTATGCCGCAGCATTCGCAGGTCTTGCAGCATGCGGTCGAAACGGAAAGAGGTCATAAATTGAGTTGGGTGTTTTTTACTCTTGTATTCGGAATATGCAAGGGCGCACGTGAGGGCATCAAGAAAAAAGCGCTTGAAAAATCAGGTACATTTGAGGTTTTGTTTTTATATACGCTGCTCGGATTTATGATAGTTATTCCGACATCGCGCAATGTTTTTGATGTTCCGAATAAGTATTATTTTTTTATCTTCATAAAATCATTTTTGGTTTTTCTGTCGTGGATATGCTCATTCACGTCAATAAAGCATATGCCCGTCGGGTTTTACGGCGTCATGGATATGACGCGTGTTCTTTTTGCAACGCTTCTCGGAATAACCGTTATGGGTGAGGGAACAACGCCGCGGCGTCTTGGCGGATTGGCTCTCGTTCTGCTCGGACTTATCCTTGTGAATATCCGTAAAAAAGGCAGCGGTGAAAACGTGCAGCCTGTTTACATAATTATGACTGTTTTTTCGTGTCTGCTTGCGGCAACATCCGGCGTTATGGATAAATGGCTGACGAAAACGGTGACAAGCTCTCAGCTTCAGTTCTGGTACATGCTTTTCATGTCGCTGATGTATCTTGCGTATGTTTCTGCAACAAAAACACCGGTCAGAATTTCAACGCTTAAAACGAATTACTGGATTATAATTCTCAGCGTGATTTTCGTAATCGGTGACAGGGCGCTGTTTATCGCAAATTCAAATCCGAACAGCTATGTGACTGTTATGACGCTTATTAAGCAGTCCTCCGTTATTGCGGCGATTATTGCGGGGCGCGTGATGTTCGGCGAAAAGGGCAGCGCTCGGAGAATCCTGTGCGCACTGCTGATAATATGCGGAATTATGCTTGCCGCCGTGTAATAAAGGACTTGCAATTAAGATTTTAACGTGTTAAAATGATAATCGGAGGGGATAGGAATGACATCATTCATTATTATACTTTTAGTTTTGCTGCTCTGCTACAGTGCAATTGCCAACCGCATCCCGAAAACCGGGCGCGAGGGGATAAGTACCGGCAAAGAGGTGACGGCAACGATTACGAACATCAATAAAGGCGCTGACCGCGCCGTAACGCTGCATGCCGAGGGCGAGGGCCGCCGCTTTAAGGTTAAAATGAAACCGACCGAGGCTCATTTGTGGGTAAAGGGCGATAAAATCAGGGTTATAATCAGTAACGATAACCCAAAAAAGTACAGAGTTTGTTTTAATGATTATTTTCATGATAATGAAGCGCATATACGCGATCATGCGGTTGAGCTTATGAAAACAAAAATCCGCGATTTCACTCCGGCAGCAAAAAGCATTAATTACACGAAGGAAACCGCGGATAAAATCGCCGCGTCCAATCTCGGTTCGCAGCGCATTTTTGCGTTTGTTACAATGATGAAGCTGATAGATTCCTACATTTTTCTTGCAATAATTTTAGGCATCGGCACATTCATTGCCTTTACAAGCAGACACCTGCCGTTTAAATCCTTGCTTGTGCCTGCGCTTGCGATTGCGCTTGTGGTCTGGTACATCAGCTCCGCTGTAAAAATGTGTGCAAAAATCAAAGCCGAGGCCGAGAAATAAACTGCGGAACGAACGAAAATTCGCTTCCGCCCATAAGTCCGCGCGCAAGTGCATAAATATCGCTTCCGCGGCATTCAAGACGAAAAATTTCATCCGATTTAAGCTGCGCGCCCCTTGCCGCCACAGGCAGGGCGGCGCTTTTTTTTATGCTCCGCAGAAGCTCCTTGCCGCACTCGTTAAATGCCAGCGGACGGATATAGCTCGGCTTCGGATAAGTTCTAAAGGTGTTTGATGCGAGAATATTGCACATAACGCGGCGGACGCGTGCAGCGGTATAACGGCGGCAGAGCGCAGCCGAAAGTATTTCGTCAAAGGTATTGTATTTTGCCGCTTTTATCAGCCGCGCGGCAATCTCGCGGTTGCAGTCGGCAAACCGCGTCAGATAATCGCAGTCCGCAGTTTTAAGCTTTGCGGCGATCATGGCGTCAAAGCTGCTCATGAAGAGCGCCCCGTCAGCACTGCTTTTTTTCAGAATCTTCCGTGCGGCGGAAGCGGAATACTCGGCGGATTGCTCTGAATCATCATTATAACCGGCATTTTCTCTTTTAACCGTAACGGGAACAATGCGCGAGCCGAGCCTGTTAAGCGCGGTGATATATTCAACCGCAAGAATGTTGTTGGGCGAGCTTAAAAGCTTGCCGCCGCTGCCGAGCGCTTCAAAACGGGCGCGCGGAAATGACATTCCCTCGGCAAGCTTTTCCGATAATGCGCTTCGGAACGCTGCACTTTCGGTTGAAACAAGCTCTGCTGCAGCGGAAAGCGCGGAAATATCGCCGCATTCGCTGCCGAACCAAAGTTCGTCCGCAATTCCGAGCGATTCCGTCAGCTGCACAGCGCCGCGCGCAAATCTTTCCGCTGCGCCGAGCGCGTAAACCGTCGGAAGCTCAATCACAAGATCCGCGCCGCCGCGGACGGCAGCATCCGCCCGTGTTTGCTTGTCAAAAACCGCACATTCTCCACGCTGAACAAAATTGCCGCTCATTATTGCAACAACGGCTGCGCCGCCGCTTTGCATTTTATCAAGCAACAGCCTGTGCCCGGAATGAAATGGATTAAATTCCGCAATAACCGCCCGTACCTTCATAAAAAACCGCCCTTATTTTTTCTTTACTGTACTTTATCACATCGGGCAGCAAAAGTCAACGCCAATACTGATACATGCCTGATTTCGGAAAATTTTGCACTTATTCATAAAATGCCTTTGTACGGCGCACAGGCTCGCATGTGTAGTTTATACCGAGTTTTTTTAACACCTGCTCGTCAGCCTCGCAAAGCATGACGGAGGAGTGCAGCTCCGCGCCGCGCAGCCGCGATACTGTGCTGAGAGCAAGGCTCGCCTGCGGATTGACAACCGCGCAGCTTGAAAGTGCAATCAGCATTTCGTTTGAATCAAGATGCGCCGTTGCGGAATGGAAAATTTCGCGCTTGAGCTTTATAATCGGCTCAATTATGGATTGCGCAAGCAGCGGCACATCATCGTTTATGTTCGCCATAACCTTCATTGCATTAAGCAGCGCCGCTGACACAGAGCCGAGCAGAACGCTTGTTTTGCCGGTTACAATTTCGCCGCTGTCAAGCTCAATCGCAACGGAATGCGCGCCGGAAAGCTCCGCCTTGTCAAGCGCATATTTTACAACCTTGCGGTCTGTCGGGGAAACGCCTGCCTGCTGCATTATCGATTCAACCTTGGTAACGGCGCTTTCATTCACGACGCCGAGAAGCTTTTCACAGCAAACCTTGTAGTATCTTCTGATGATTTCCTGCTTTGCCGCGGCGCAAACCGCGTCATCGTCAAATATGCAGCTGCCTGCCATATTAACGCCCATATCGGTTGGGGAGGCATACGGGCTGCTGCCGAGAATCTTTTCAAGCATAGCCTTAAGAAGCGGAAACGCTTCAACGTCACGGTTGTAATTGACCGTCATTTTTCCGTATACTTCAAGGTGGAACGGATCAATCATATTAAGGTCGTTAAGGTCGGCAGTTGCGGCTTCATATGCCAGATTAACCGGGTGCTTAAGCGGCAGATTCCAGACAGGGAAGGTTTCAAATTTAGCATATCCTGCCATAATTCCGCGCTTATGCTCATGATAAAGCTGCGAAAGGCATGTTGCAAGCTTGCCGCTTCCGGGCCCCGGCGCCGTTACGATAACAAGCGGCTTTGTCGTTTCGATATATTCGTTCCTGCCGTAGCCCTCATCGCTGACTATGAGCGGAATGTTGTTCGGATACCCCGTTATCGGGTAGTGCAGATAAACCTTTATGCCGAAATTATTGAGTTTCTTTTTAAAAACATCTGCACTGTACTGTCCTGTGTACTGCGTCATCACAACGCTGCTGACGAAAAGTCCCATTCCGCGGAACGCGTCAATCAGGCGGATAACATCGTGATCGTATGTAATTCCGAGGTCACCGCGCATTTTGTTTTTCTCAATATCGGAGGCATTGATTGCGATAATGATTTCAGCGCTTTCGGCAAGGTAAAGCAGCATTCTGATTTTGCTGTCGGGGCAGAAGCCCGGAAGCACACGCGACGCGTGATAATCGTCGAAAAGCTTTCCGCCAAGCTCAAGGTAAAGTTTGCCGTTGAACTGCTCTATCCTTTCGCTGATGCAGTGCGACTGCATGCTCAAGTATTTGTCATTATCAAATCCGATTCTGTTCATCAAAATACCTCCGAATAAATATGATATAACCATTATAAAACAAAATCTGCGTTTTGGCAACAAAAGATTTCCGTATTATCAAAAAATAACATAATTAAACTTCTTGGCGTAAAATTGCGGTTGACATAGAACGAAATAGGTGTTATATTATATCGGGTGTTAAAAAATAAGCGGGGAGTTATATATAATGACAAAGTATTTGAAAGACTTTTTTTCAATGACGCTCGGAACAATTCTGCTTGCTGCCGGCGTTTACTTCTTCAAAATCCCGAACGGATTTTCAACCGGCGGAGTCAGCGGTATCTCGATTGTTATGGGAAAGCTTGTTCCGTCTGTTTCATCGGCAACGTGGCTTCTGATTATCAATGCGCTGCTGCTCATTGTCGGGTTCATATTTCTCGGCCGTGAAAACGGGATTAAAACGGTTTATTGCAGCATGGCGTATTCATTTATAACATGGGCGTTTGAGCGGTGCATCCCTCTCAGCCGTCCGCTTACTGACCAGCCGCTGCTTGCGTTGATTTATGCCATGATGCTGACATCGATTGCGGCGGCAATTATATTTAACAGTCATGCGTCGTCCGGCGGAACGGATGTTGCGGCGCTGATCCTCAAAAAATATACTAAAATGAATGTCGGAAGAGCGCTGCTTGCGACCGACTTTGTGATTGCCGCAAGCTCATTTTTTGT
>CAJJUC010000025.1 GCA_905195005.1 uncultured Eubacteriales bacterium
AGCAAGGCTTGGCGCCTTGCAAGTCCCGAAAAGACAGTTGTGCAGAAATTTAACAAGCATTGGGCGCATGGTGTTTGAGTCTGTTATGACTTTAATCATTATGTACGCTGCGGAACATATTCTCCGGCAGGCTTGTTATCGAAACGCCGAGCTCCGCCCCAACCTTGTCAAGCTCCTTTGAAAGCTCCTCAAACGTAACCGTACTGTTTTCAAGATCCACCAATGAAATCATTGTAAAAAGATTTTGCATAAGCTTTTGCGAAATGTCGAGAATATTAATATTTTTCTCGTAAAACAATCCGCTCACCCTTGCTATTATACCCGTTTTGTCCTTTCCGACAACCGTAATTACCGCACGCATTTAAAACACTCCTTAATTATTATTTTGTCTGACCGCTTCATAAATAAACAATGCTGCCGCAACCGAAGCGTTCAGTGAATTTACATTTCCCTTCATAGGGATTTTAACAATAAAATCGCACTTATCGAGGATAAGGCGGCTTATGCCCTCCCCCTCAGAGCCGATAACAACCGCCGCCGCACCTTTAAGGTCAGCTTCGTACAGTGTTCTGTCGCCCGAAGCGTCAGCCCCGGTTATCCAAACGCCGCGCTCCTTAAGCTCATCAATTGTTTTTGCAAGATTTGCCGCACGCACAACCGGCGTGTATTCCTCCGCGCCTGCCGCAGCCTTGCAGCATGCCGCCGTCAGCCCGACGGAATCATGCTTCGGGATAATTACGCCGTGCGCCCCGGCGCAGTTCGCCGTTCTTATAACCGAGCCGAGATTATGCGGGTCACGAACCTTGTCAAGAATAACGATAAACGGCTTTTCTCCTTTCCTTTCCGCATTTTTAAAAATATCCTCAAGCTGTGCATATTCCGCGGCGGCGCACATTGCAATTATTCCCTGATGCGCGCCTGTTTCACTCATTTCGTCAAGCTTGCGCGCGTCGGTCTCCACAACGGAAATGCCCATCTGCCTTGCTTTGGCAAGTATCGGAATAACGCTTCCTTTGCGCGAACCTTTTTTTATATATATTTTATCAATCGGTCTGCCGCTTTTCAGCGCCTCCGCCACAGGGTTTCTCCCCTCAATTTTATCTGTCATTAATTATGCAGACTCCTTTCCGCGCACGGGTGCGCTGCGCCCATTTAATATATTATAGCACAGACTTTTCCCGTTTTCCACACTTTTTTAGCGTTTAATTGTAAATTCTTTTCCGCTTTCCTCAAACCGCCCGTGCGCAATCTCCGAAAGTCTGCGTTTGCTATCGCCGAGCACCTTCGGTGCAAGAATATAATCGGCGCTTATCCGAACTCCGTTTTCGTAAAACAGCGCAATGTCATGCGGCTGAAGATGCCTCATATAAACAAGGCTCTTTTCTCCGAAATCCATCCGCACAACTGCGTCTTTTTCGTATTCTTCCGTTATATAAGGGTAGCATATGTATGCTCCTCCGAAGCTTTCACTTTCATCCGCCTTCAGCCATTCGGTCTGCATTCCCTGCTTATTCTCCGCCTTTTCAAGCTTTTCCGTAAGCGCACCGCTGTACATCCGGTCGGGCATTATAAGCTTTTTTATTTTACCTTTCGCGGCAAGGCATATCATTTCATCGCAGTTTTCCGCCGTCTGAACGGCGCATTCATAGCTGTCCTTACCGGTTTCCGTCAGATATTTTTCCGCGTCGTAAGCGTTTTCGCAGTCAATGAGCATTATTTTGTTTTCGGGTAAGCGCACAACCGTGCTGCCGCCAAGACTGTAGCTCATGGATGTAACCGTTGCAGCCGCGCCTGAAAAAACCGCCGTGCACACAACCGTGTAAGTCAAAGCTGAAAGCGCCGCCGCACGCCGAACCGCTCTACGTCTTTCCGGAAAGAAAAACAAAAGCAGCATCACTGCGTAATACATGCACAGCGAAATAACGTTCACCCTTCCGAGCTGAATCGAGGCGCCCGGAAGCGCTGCTATAACATATGAAACCGAGATTACGGCGCTGAGTGCAATGCGGCACAAAAGCGCCAACAGCGATGACAGAAACGGAACCGCGGAAAACAGAACAAAAGCCATTCCGAGAATTATTACCGCCGAGGAAAACACCGACACCAAAACATTTGACACAAGCGAATATAAAGCCGCTTCCCCGAACACAAAGGCGGACACCGGCAAAACGGTCAGCTGTGCGGACAGTGTAAGCGAAATCGCCTCCGCCGCAGGCTTCGGGCAAAATTTAAGAAGCGATGCAATTCTGCTCTGCCACATCAGTATTCCCAGAACCGACAGCGCCGAAAATACAAACCCGATATTCATAATGACAAACGGATTGTATATACTCATTGCCAACACCGAAACTGCAAGCGCAGTATATCCGTCACGCTCACGGTAAAGCATATTTGCCGCCTGATATACAATGCACATTATACATGCGCGCATGACTGATGCGCCGCCGCCCGTCACCGCTGCGAAAAATACTGCCGCAATTATCGCCGCAAAGCCGCCCTTTCTTCCGCGGCCGAAAATTCCGTAAACGAAATACATGAGAGCTGCAAGCATAACCGATATATGCATTCCCGAAACAACGGCAACATGGCTCAGACCGGCGTCCCTCATCGCTTTTGTCAGCTTGTCCGACATATCCGCCTTGCTGCCGATGAGCATTGCCTCAAACAGTCCGCGGTCATCTCCGCTGAAAAACCGCTTCGACACATCGCCGATGTATCTTTGAACCGCAAACGCCGCCCCCTCTGCACCCTTGCAGGTGATTCCGAGCTTTTCGGCAGTTTCAGCGTAGGCAGTGATAAAAATATTCTGCCCTGCAAGATATTTTGCATAGTCAAAGCTTCCGCCCTGTGAGTACATCGGGCTTGCCAGCGTCACTCTCGCCGCGGCATATTCGCCGGGCTTAAGCTTCGGGCACTTTTCAATGCTGACGCGGAGCTTAAGTTTTCCGTACGGCGTGTCGGCACGTGCCGCAAATGTTCCGTCCGACGGCGGCTCGAGCACAAGCAGTCTGAGCGTTTTAACAGCTCCGTCACAGCGGCGCGCAAGGTATGCGCGGCTCCTGTCGGCAGAGTTATAGCGTGCAATTCCCAAAAGCACGGCGGCAAATGCAAGCAAAACCGCAAGCATTCCCTTTTTGCGGATAAAGCAGGCATACCCGGCGGCTAAAACGGCGGCAAGCGCAAGAAGCGCAATATTTGCCCCGTATGATGCAAAAACAATTCCGCCAGCGAAGCAAAGCGCTGCCGCAACCGTAAACCTTTTCATTGGTAAGATCTCCCTTAAGAAAATAGGGCTGCAACAAAAGTCACATTTTGCTGCAGCCCCTTGGGGGCGAAAGAAAAATAGCGCAGAACGGACAAACTGAACCCGAAGGCGTACATCACTTAGGGCTCCCGAAAACCAAAGGTTTTTGGGAAAAGGAGAAACAGCGTAATGAATGAGCAGTAAATTTTAATTTGCTGCGAATGATACAACGCTTGTTTCGACGCCCGAGAGGTGAAGTTTGTTCGTAGCATAAAGCATTATTTTACAGAAATTCGTTGCACAACGAATTTCTACATTTGGATTCTTTGACTGTTTACTCCGATTTTCTATTTGCTTTATGCGTTCTGCGCATTTTGCTACAGCCCCATGAATTAAAGATTAAACTTGCTGTGGATGGCGCGAACAGCGTTCTCCGCATCCTTCACATTAATGAGAACGCTCACTCTTATTTCGCTTGTTGAAATCATCTGAATGTTGATTCCCGCGTCATACAGCGCCTCGAACATCAGCGCCGCAACACCGGGGTTCGATGTCATTCCTGCGCCCACGACAGATACCTTTGAAACGTTTTCATCATGTACAACCGACTCCGCACCGATAAGGCTGTTGTTTTCATCGATTACGCGAAGCGCCGGCTCAAGGTCATCGCGCGAAACCGTGAAGCTTATATCCTTGCTTCCGTCACGTCCGATTGACTGAAGAATAACGTCAACGTTTATTTTCTTTTTCGCAAGAAGCGAGAATATCTGAAAGGCCTTTCCGGGTGTGTCATGAATATTAACAAGCGCGATTCTTGCAATATCGTTATCGCGCGCAATTCCTCTTATCAGCATTTTTTCCACAGTGTTTTCCTCCTTAACAATTGTGCCCGGAACCTTTTCAAAGCTCGAAAGCACTTCCATATTCACATTGAATTTCTTTGCCAGCTCAACGCTTCTGTTATGCAGAACGTTCGCGCCTGCCGAAGCAAGCTCAAGCATTTCGTCATAGGTTATTTCGCTGAGCATTTTTGCGTCGCTCACAATTCTCGGGTCGGCTGTGTACACACCGCGCACGTCGGTAAATATTTGGCACAAATCAGCGCCGAGCGCCGCCGCAATCGCCACTGCCGATGTGTCGCTTCCGCCTCTGCCGAGCGTTGTGATATCGTCATATTTGTTGATTCCCTGGAAGCCTGCAACGATAACTATTTTGCGCTTGTCAAGCTCGGTGTGAATCCTCTCGCCCACAACGCGCTTTATCCTTGCCTTTGAATAATTGCTGTCCGTTTTGATTTCCGCCTGCCAGCCGGTGAGTGAAATAACCGGTCTGCCGAGCTTTTCTATCGCCATGGCAAGCAGCGACATTGAAATCTGCTCACCTGCCGAAAGCAGGACGTCCATTTCCCTTTTTGATGAATTGGGGTTGATTTCCGCCGCCTTTTCCAAAAGGTCGTCTGTCGTATCTCCCTGCGCCGAAACGACAACCACAACATCGTTTCCGCCGTCATATGTTTCCGCAACGCGGCGGGCAACATTAAACACCCTTTCAGCATTTGCAACGCTGCTGCCGCCGAATTTCTGAACTATTAAACCCATTTATAATACCGTAACCTTTCTGTCCGCAGTTAAAACGGAGCGCGCCTCTGCCGCGGACCGGCAGAAGCTCCGTAAATATCTCAATTACCTGAAAATTCTCATCTTCGAAACAGCGCCGCCGATTTTCGCAATCCGCTCGTCAAGCTCGGCGCCGCTAATTTTCGGCGTTACAAAGCCGTAATCCGACAGACCGCGAATAATCTCAATCTCACCGAACTCGGCTGAAACCGCTGCGCACTGCTCTTTTTTGATGCGGACAAAATACTTTGCTTTTCCGCTTCCGTACGGAAGCAACTTGCCCGAGCTCTTTTTCCATGCAAATTCTTTCCTGAAGCCGGGATTTCTTACAATGTCCACAATATCCCCGACAACCGCGCTTGCCGTCGGCAGCTTGCCTGCGCCGCGCCCGTAAAACATGAGTGTATCACACATATTTCCGCGCACTATCACAGCATTGAAAACATCCTCCACTCCCGACAGCGGACAGGATTTTTCAATCAGCATCGGCGAAACGGAAGCGCTCACCTTTCCGTCCTCAACGCTTCCCATGCCGATAAGCTTTATCGTGCAGTTAAGCGCCGCAGCGTATGCAACGTCCTCCTCGGTAAGATTTCTGATTCCCTTTGTGTATATCTCGCCGCTGTCAACCTTTTTTCCTGTTGCAAGCGACATAAGGATTGCTATTTTGCGGCAGGCGTCGATTCCGTCCACATCGGCGGTCGGGTCTTTTTCGGCATATCCGAGCTCCTGCGCCGTCTTAAGCGCCGTTTCAAAGCTTTGGTTTTCCCCGAACATTTTTGTCAGGATGAAATTCGTCGTTCCGTTCAGTATGCCGGCAATTTCAGTAATGTCGTTCGCGGCAATATCGTTTGCAATCGGGCGGATAATAGGGATTCCTCCGCCGACGCTTGCCTCGTAAAGATAGCGCACATTGTTTTTTTCGGCTATCTCAAAAAATTCATCACCGTGCTTTGCCACAAGCTCTTTGTTGCTCGTTACAACGTTTTTGCCGCTTTCAAGCAGCGCCTTGGTGTATTCATACGCAAAGCGCACGCCGCCCATTGTTTCGGCAACAACGCTTATTTCCTTATCGCCCAGAATATCTTCAAAGTTTTTTGTAAATATCTCCTTTTGCTCATGCTCCGAAAAATCCCTTATGTCGAGCACGCGCTTCACACGGATATCCTCTCCCGTGTTCCTTTTCAGCACGGCGCTGTTTTTCGTAACTATTTCGTACACACCGCTTCCGACAACGCCGAACCCGATTATCGCAACATTTATCATCCGAACCTCTTCCTTCCTATTGCTTTGCAAGTATGGTAACATTTCGCACACCCGATGTTTTGTTCAGGTGCGTTATCAGCTTATCCGTTCCGCAGCGCATCCTGTCGGTCTGCACCGTCACGGTGATGTTGGCAACGCCGTTTACAGGCACATTCTGGTTAATCGTCAGAATATTGCAGCCCACATCGCTCACCACGGATAAAATTTCGCTCAGAACGCCCTTAATATCGAGCGCCACAACAAGAAGCGTCAGAATACCCTGCATCTGGTTAAAAGGAAAAACGAAGTCCTTATATTTATAATACGCACTCCGTGAAACCTTTGCCATTGCCGCAGCGTCATTCACCGTTTCCGCCTTTCCCGAATCAAGCAGCTCCTTGACCAAAAGCACCTTGTGATAAACAGGGGGCAAAACCGACAAATCTGCAATTACAAGCTTTCGTTCCTCCACTGTGTCCACCACCCGCGCACATTTGTTTTCACAACAGTCATATAATAGCATTTAAGCGCCCGTTTGTCAATAGAATTATTCCCTTTGCACCTTATTTTCATAAAAAAAATATTAATTCTACAAAAAATCGGGTGGAAATCGCGATAAACGTGTGTTATACTAATAATATAAATTTTTTTGCAGATTAATTAAGGCAGGCGATTTTATTGAAAAACACTTCCTCCGGTGCAGACTTTTCCGATAAACCGAAGCTGTTTTCGGACAAGCCGGACCTGACTCTCATGATATGCTCAATCCTTTGCGCCGCAATCGGAATACTGACGGTGAACAGCGCTTCGGCGTCGCTTTCCGCTCACGGCAGATATATATTCATGCAGTCGGCGGCTGCCGTCATCGGGCTTTGCGCTATGGCGGCAATGATTTTTTTTCGTTATACCAATCTGAAAAAAATTAAATATTTCATTTTTGGCGCGGCAATTGCGGCTCTTGCCGCAGTGCTTGTTATCGGAAAGCTTTCGCACGGAATGCAGGGCTGGATAAAAATCGGTGCAATTTCGCTTCAGCCGTCCGAGCTTGCAAAGCTCTGCTTTATAATAACGCTTGCAGCTCATCTTTCCGAGGTCGGGGATTCGCTCCGAAGCCCGAAAACGCTGCTTCTTTTGCTGCTGCATTTTCTTTGTTACACAATCCCCGTTCTGCTTCAGCCGGACTTCGGAACGGCGGCGGTATTCGGCGTTATATTTATTTTCGAGCTGTTCTTTGCCGGAATTTCGCTTAAGCTGCTCGGCATCACCTTCGGCGGTCTTGCGGCGCTTTCGCCGATTGTGTGGTTTTTCCTCCGCGACTTTCAGAAGAAAAGAATCATCACGCTGTTTCGCCCGGAAAGCGATCCGCTCGGCAGCGGCTACCATGTTATCCAGTCAAAAATCGCAATCGGCAGCGGTCAGCTGACGGGGCGCGGATACATGCATGGACCGCAAACGCAGTTCGGCTATCTCCCCGAGCGGCAGACGGACTTTGTTTTCTCCGTTATAGGAGAAGAATTCGGCTTTATCGGAACAATAACGGTGACGGTTTTACTGTTTATCATAATTTACCGCTGCTTTGAAAGCGCAAGAAACAATTCGCATGACCCGTTCGGCTCGCTTATGTGCGCCGGAGTCGGCGCAATGCTTTTCTTCCACGTTGTCGAAAATATCGGAATGTGCATAGGTCTTATGCCCGTGACGGGGATTCCGCTGCCGTTTATCAGCTACGGAGGCAGCAGTCTTATCACATGCTTTGCCTCGGTCGGATTGGTACAAAGCGTTACAATGCGCAGGCGGTCTGTTAAATTTAATATATAGAAAAACCCTGCGGAATTTCTTTCGAAATTCCGCAGGGTTTTCCGTCCAGCACAAGCTTGTTTCCGGCAAGCTCTCTGCCGCACGGAGTGTAGTGATATATGTCGTCGCAGAATCATAGGATTTCGGGTCATTCTCATCGGCGCTGAAATCCTTAAACACATTGAGAATGTCAACATAATTCAGTCCGCCGTACGGACCGCAGACGTCATGCAGCCTTGAATATGGTATCCCTGCTTCCTTCAGATACGGTGCGTTTTTTATTATATCGGCGCAAAATATTTGACATTTCCGCCCTTATGTGATAAGATTAGTTAAACGGAGGGAATTATATGAGAATCAAAGAGTCGGCTGAAAACTATCTTGAAGCTATTTTAATGATAAAGAACCGTAACGGATATGTGCGCAGCATCGACGTTGCAAATGAGCTGAAATTCACAAAGCCGAGCGTTTCCGTTGCTATGAAGTCCTTTCGTGAGGACGGTTATATAACCATGGATCATGACGGCGGAATAACCCTCACCGAAAAAGGCGCCGCAATCGCCGAAAAGATGTACGAGCGTCATCAGGTTATCGCAAAAGCGCTGATTGCTCTTGGGGTCGAGGAATCGGTCGCTTATGAGGACAGCTGCAAAATTGAGCATGATATAAGCATTGAAAGCTTTGAAAAAATAAAAACGTATCTTATAAATAAAAACGTTCTGTGAAGGCATGAAAAAAATCGTCCAACCGTATCGATTGGGCGATTTTTTGCGATATAAGACCGGATAGGAAGTGATTAAATGGATAATAAAGGTGCTTTTGACAGGTACGCTTTTAAGCCTATAAAAGAAAATCCTATTATTTTGGATTTTACCGGCTGCAAATTCTTAGGTGAGATACACTTATTATTAAAATCAAAATTCGGTTTACCGGAATATTACGGTGAAAATTGGGACGCTCTGTGGGATTGCCTGCGGTATTTATGGTTAGACGGAGAAAATGTTACAGTATATATATACGGTTTTTCCTCACTCCCCGATGACTTACGGGAATATTGCTCTGCAATGCTTGAAATTTTCGGCGATGTTCACAAGGCAGCTCCTAATGTTACTTTTGAGCTTATCTCGTAGGATGTTCCAAAACGGGGCTGTGGCTAACGTTTAGCCACAGCCCCTTGCTTTCGTTGGTTTTACTTTTTGATTATTACCAATGTGTCGCCGGACGATAAAACAAGCACCGATTCGCCGACGCTGAACGCTGCGTTCTTTTCCGCCGC
The DNA here is from genome assembly GCA_905195005.1 of uncultured Eubacteriales bacterium. Taxonomy (GTDB): domain Bacteria; phylum Bacillota; class Clostridia; order UMGS1883; family UMGS1883; genus UMGS1883. The sequence goes on from CAJJUC010000025.1 coordinate 9,179, forward strand.
GCTTTCGTCATATATATCCGCTTCGCCGGTTATATACATATCCTTGCCGTCAAGTGTTATAATTCCGTTGTCAACCTTTGTTATTTCGCGGAAGCCCTCGGCGGAAGCATTCGCACTTCTGATTATCACAAGGTTATCTTCCTTTGAAAGTGCAAGAACCCTGTCACCGGCTTTGAGGTCGCTGCCGCTGAGCTTTTTCGCGTCCTTGCCGAACACAAGCGCTTCGCCGGTAAGATACTTTTCCCCGTCTTTAAGAGTGATCATGTCCTTCTCGGCTGCGGTTATTTCCCTGACGGGATTCAGCTCCTCCGCCGTTTTCTCGTATTTATCGAGAACGGTTATTTTTTTGTCCTTTGTTACAAGCACCTTATATCCGACTGTTTTAAGGCTTGAGCTTTCACCCTCAAAGGTGCGCATGTAGCTGCATTCAAGAGTTGCATTTCCCTCTTTTAATCCGGTTACGGTGAATTTGTATTTTCCGCCAACGCCTGCCATGTTCTTTTTGGCAGCGTCCGGAACATACTCGCTTTTAACATCGAGCTTATCACTGTCGGCATTGACAACCTCCCATGTAAAGCCTGTTGTGGGATTTCCCTCAAGCTCAAATTCAAGCTTGTCAAGATTTGCGCCCGACAAATCAACGCCGTATTTATCCTTGGTTTCATCGTTCACGGGAAGCTCAGCCTTCGGTCTGCCGAAAGCATACGGAGCTATATCATACTGATTGAAATAGAGAACAATCGCATTGTTGTTTATATACCAGCGAACATTTTTCTTCTGTTCATCAATTTTCTTTCTGTCCTCGTCCGTCAGCCCGGTTCCGTTTTCCTTGTACGCATTTTCAAGGCATGTACAAAATTCATCATAAACAATTTTGTCGGTTTCCTCAGCAGTCGATTTCAGAACCTCATTGAGTGTGAGCTCGCGCTTTTCCTCCATATTAAAGGTTCTCGATTCGCAAAGCTCGTTCGGGTGTGCGCCGCCGAGATTTTCATAATCATATGTTGTGATGGAAACAAGGTTCATTCTGTTTGTATTGATTTTATAGGAAAGCATTGCTTCCACGGGGCGGTAGTTTTCCGCGCCCATTGCGCTGCGGAGTCTTTCCGCATCTTCTTTATTGCTTTCCTGAAAGGCAGCAACATACTTTTCAGCCTTTTCCCGGTACTCTGTGTTAATCTTATCCGAAAAAGCGTCATTAACATCGGGATTTATTATCGGATATGACGCGCTTATGCATATAAGCTCCGCGCCGTCGCTCGATTTAACGGTTTTTTCAATGTGACCGGAGGATATTTTATACTGTCCCTCGGGCGCATGAATTGCCGCGGTTCTTATATCCCCGAACCATTCAACATCGCAGCCGAGCCCTTCGGAAACTGCGCGCAGCGGAACAAGCGTTCTTCCGTCGGTAATCTTCGGAGCAACGTCCAGCGTTTTTTCTTCGCCGCCGATGTTCATTTTGTCGCTTCCAATGGTAAGCCCTATGTATTCATCGCCGCGGAATGCCGAAACATATCCGACGCCGCCTTCATTTTTGTAGGTGACGGAGCAGCCGAGCGCTTCAAAAATTGCGCGGAACGGAACGAGAGTTCTACCGTTTTCGATAATCGGCTCAACATCAAAATTCATTTCTGTTCCGTTTAGGTTCACCGTGATTTTTTCGGGTGCGGCATCCGCCGCATATGACGGGAAAGCCACCATTGCCACTGCTGCGCCGAGTGCAGCCGCTGCTGCTCTTTTTCTGATTTTTTTCATAACATTCATTCCTTTCTGCGGCGAAGCATTTTCATCTGCCGCCGTCTTTTTTTCTTAATTCTATTGTATCATTGCGCTGTTTATAATGCAACAAAAAATGCAAGATTTAAGGAATATTTAATAATAATTTAATCCTGAATCAAGCGCCCGCAATCATCATGATTACGGGCGCTTGATTCTTTATTTCTGAAGCATGTCCAAAATTTCTTCCTTTGAGCTGAGACCGACAAGCTTGTTTTGGATTTTCCCGTTCTCGGAAAGTATTAACGTCGGAATACTCATAATTCCGAAGCGCATTGCAAGCTGCGGCTGTTCGTCAATATTAACCTTGCAGAATTTCACATCCTTGACTTCTTCCGAAAGCTCGTCAACCGTCGGCGCGAGCATTTTGCACGGGCCGCACCACGCTGCCCAGAAATCAACCACAACCTTTCCGCTGCAGTGCAGAACCTCCTCGTCAAAGCTTTCCTCGGTAACATTTATCACAGACATAAACATCCCTCTTTCCCGTTTTTCTTATATTGTAGCACATGATATAAGATTTTTGCAAGCATGTTTTCAGATATTTAACATTGCGCTGTTTATTGTCTGCATTTTTTCTTTTTTTACTCTGCAATAAGCGTTATTATTTCAAACGGTTTAATTTCAATTTCAACTTCCCCGTCCTTGATTTTAAGCTCTGAAAGCCTGTTTTCCGAAAGGTCGGCAAGGAAAACCCCGGTTGCGTCAAAGCCGAGCTTTATGTGTGTGCGGCAGCGCCTGTTGTGCGCTTCAAACATTCGGATAAGCGTTCCGCTGCCGTCCTCGGTTTTTTTGACCGTGTCAATGATAACATTTTCGCAGTCCGCCGAAACAAACGAATATTCGCACGGCAGTTTTCCGCTTTGCTTTCCGAGCGCCATAGCGTACATCGGCACGTTAAGGTTATACGCCGCGGCATATGTGCCGCCGCTTCTGTGGTTGCCGCGGTGCGGATATATTGAATATACGAATCTGTGCTCGCACTTGTCCGCATCGGGGTTTGGATATGTGGCTGATTTAAGCAGCGTGATGCTCATGTCGCTTCCGTGCACGCTGTAGCCGTACTTGCAGTCGTTCATAAGGCTCACGCCGTAATCCTCCTCGGAAATATCGGCAAACTTATGCGCACACACCTCGAATTTCGCCTTGTCCCAGCTTGTGTTTCTGTGGGTTGCGCGTTCAATGCTGCCGAACTGAATATCAAACGTTGCTTTTTCGGCATGAATGTCAAACGGGAACAGCGCTTTGACAAGGATGTGATCCTGCTTCCAGTCAACAAACGTGTCAAAATCAATCCTTGCAATGTCGTCATACATGCAGATTTTCTGAATCATGACGGAATCAAGGAATCGCCTTGTAATTTTTAAGCCTGCCGCAGCTCCGTCAGTAAACGGTTCGATGCTTTCAGCATCATCCATATCCCACGATTTGTCAACATAGTAGCTTGAAAGCTCCCATGCGTCATAATCGCGCGGATAATCCTCATAGCATCTTATAACGTTTGCTTTTTCTCCGCGGCGGATAAGCTCGCGCCGATTTACCTTGTCGTAAATGCTCTTAATGTCCGCACCGCTGAATCTGACGCGGAAAAAGCGGTTTTCAATCGTGTTTTCCGTCACTTTAACGCTGCATGCTTCCTTAACCGCCGTTACCTTGTAGCCGTGCGGAGGGATGTTTTCCGCATAAACCTTTTTGCCGTCAAGCTCAACAATGCCGCTGTTTTCAAACGGAAGCGGATTGAAAACGAACACGCCGCCGTCAGAATCAACCTCGGACGAAATTTTGCGGATTGCCCCTTCAACAATTTCTCTGCCGTTTTCTTCGATTTGCGTGTACTGCCTGTCACTGTCCTCGTAAACCTGTTTAATGGACGAGCCGGGAATAATATCGTGAAACTGGTTTAAAAGAATGGTTTCCCAACCGTCGTGCAGCCGCGCAGCCTCATACCTGCCGCCTGCCGCCTTTTCGCTGAGCAAGGAGGCAAACTCCGCCGTTTGATACAGGTATTCTGACTTTCGGTTAGCGCGCTTATTTTTCGCCATGGAGGTATATGTTCCGCGGTGAAATTCAAGATACAGCTCTCCGACCCATTCGGGAAGCTCCTCTCTTTTTCCGCATGTTTTGCGGAGCTTATCGATAAATTCCGTTGCCGTGCCGAACTTAAACGCAGGGCAGCCGGGTATGCCGCGTTCAAGCCGCTTTCCTGTTTCAATCATTTCGGCAGTCGGACCGCCGCCGCCGTCACCGTAACCGTAGGTCAAAAGAACTTCATTGCTGATGTCCTTCTGATGATAACGCTCCCATGTTCCCATGACCTGCGCCGCCGTCACCTTTCCGGAATACGTTGTGAAATTTGTCGGTTTTTCGCCCTTAACCTTAGTCTGCGCCGTCAGGAAATGCGAGAAAATTTTCGTTCCGTCAATTCCCTGCCACATAAATGTGTCGCACGGCATTGTATTTGTTTCGTTCCACGATATTTTCGACGTGACGAACGCGTCCACTCCGCTTTTCACAAGAATCTGCGGAAGTGCGGCGCTGTAGCCGAAAACATCGGGCAGCCACAGGATTTTGCAGTCAACTCCGAATTCCTCCGCGAAAAACCGTTTTCCGTAGAGCAGCTGGCGCACAAGGCTTTCGCCGCTTGTGAGATTGCAGTCCGCCTCAACCCACATTGCGCCCTCAACCTCCCAGCGGTGCGCTTTCACCATTTCGCGGACTTCGGCATACATTTCGGGGCATTCCTCTTTAAGATATTTATAGAGCTGCGCCTGTGATGACATGAACTTGTATTCGGGGTACTGCTTCATAAGGTTCAGCGCCGTGCCGAACGAACGCTGCACCTTTTCGCGCGTTTGCGCAAGCGTCCAGAGCCATGCCACATCAATATGAGTGTGCCCGATTCCGATAACGGCTGACTTTGATTTCCCGCAGTCCTTCCCGTAAAACTCCTTTTCGAGATATTTATCGGCTTTTCCGACCGATTCACCCTCTGCTCCGCGCACGCGGAAATCAAGCATGCGCACGGCTTCGTCAAGCCTTTGCATAATTCCGATATATTCGCTGCTTTCGCTGTCCATGAGCATTGCCGCGTCATACGGGATTTTGATATCATAATACAGCTTTCTCATGTCCTCATCATATGTTATAAGCGACGGCAAAAACTCCGCGGGGCGATCCTCCGTGCCCGAATAAGCATAGAGATATATTTCGTATTCCTTTATTTCGGGGAGCAAGACCTCGGTATGATTTGTGTCCATGCCCTGAACGGGCACGCCGTCAAGATATATCATAAACTGCGGATTTGATGCGTCCCACAAGCCTTCACGTCCGGTTTTAAGGGAAAAATATGTATTTTTCTTATCAACGCGCACCTTGGAATAAAACCGGCAGTGCGAATCGTACTCGCTGCCCCATCGTTCATCAGGACGAAACGGTTTGAAATTCTTTATGTCCGGCAGACGGTTATCGGTTTTATATCCGCACGGCATAACATAAAAATCCGTTAATGCGGCGGCGCTTTTAACCATTCTTTCTTTAAGAAGCAAAAGCGTCTGCCGTATTTTATCGGGAAGAAAACTGTTCATAAAAAAACACTCCTTGTATATTAAAGCTTATGATTTTATTTTAATATACAAAGAGCGTTTTATCAAGATATATTTGCGACTTTTATTTATATTTTTCGGACATTTTAAGCATTAAGCCTAAACTCCGTCGGAGTACATCCCTCTTTTTCGGAGAAAAAACGGACAAAATGCTGAACGCTCGAAAAACCGAGATTTTCGGCGGCAGCGCTTACCGAAAGCTCTCCGTGCCTTAAATATTCCTTTGCTTTCTCAAGCTTAAGGTGCATTATATACTCCTTTGTGCTCATTGAAGTGTACGCCCGAACGATTCTGCCGACCTGCTTTGTGCTAAGGTACAAAATCTCAGAAAGGTCGCTTATTTTTATCGGAGACGCTATGTTATCGCGGATATAACGGTCAATCTTTTCGAAACGCACACTGTTGATGTTGCTTTTGCGTTCTTCAATGCACACCTCAGCCCCGTTGTCATATTCTGCTGCAACACGGTTGATAAGTACATAAACAAGCGCTTCAATGTTTTCGCAGAAACCGATTCCGCCGTGCTGCACCTGTGAAAAAGCAAGCTCAAAAAGCGTTTTTATATCCTCATCGTACTTTACCGGTTCAATACCTATGCCGCCGTAAATTTCGAGGATTCGGCGCGCTGATCGGCTCGATTCCCTGCCTGCCGACAAATCGCAGTTCAGGCAGTATTCGACATAATCCTCATACTCCGCGTACTGCTCGTGATAAATCCCCGGCGCAGTGATATACATCTGCCCTTTTGTGATTTTCTGCTCTCCGCCGTCCGATATTAAAATACAGCTGCCCTCCGTTATAACATGGATTTCAAAAGAGAAATGTCTGTGCCGCGCGATGCAGCCGCCCTTTAACGCACGCATTGCCCGAAACCAAAGAACATTGATTTTAAGCCCGCCGCGTTCTATATTAAAATCAAACTCCGCAAGCCGCTGCGACGCTTTTATGATATTATCCGTCTGTTTTTTTATTGTACCGCAGCTTTTGCTTTCTTTACGCATTTCGTGCATTTTCCTCAGCTCCTAAGCCTGTGCCTTTTTCATTGCCTTTTTCTCGGCGCGGCGCTGCTTTTTGGCAGCTCGCTTTATTCCGAAATCATCAAATATCGTGTAAACCACGGGGATTACAAACAGTGTTAAAAATGTTCCGACGCTCAGTCCGCCGACAAGCACAACCGCCAGCGGCTGCATCATCGCACCGCCGCTTGTTGAAGTTACTGCCATCGGCAAAAAGCCGAGAATTGACGTGAGCGATGTCATGAGAATCGGGCGCATTCTTACAAGTCCGGCATTTACAACGCGCTGCGTGCGCGGCTGTTCGGGATTTTCCGCCTTTTCCTGATTGATGAAGTCAATCAGGACGATGGCGTTGTTTACGATGATACCGATAAGCATCAGCACACCGATTGCGCTTACAACGGAGAATGCAGTTCCCGAGATAAGCACTGCAAGCACAACGCCGATCATTGCAAGCGGAATTGTGAACAGGATTATAAACGGCTGCGTAAGATTTTCGAACTGCGCCGCCATAACCATATACATCAGCAGAATACCGAGAAGTATTGCGATAAGCAGCGATTTCATTGCGTCTATCATAACCTCGTATGAGCCTGCCGCTTCCTGGGAAATTCCCTCCGTTTTGCCGATTTCCTTGTTAATCGCCTCGGTAAACTGACGGTTTACCGTGCCCATATCCGAGCCATAGATTTTACCCGTGAGCGTAACAACTCTCTTTTGATCGATTCGCTGAAGCGTTGTCTGCCCCTGTTCGATTGTTACATCCGCAATATCGCTGAGCGTTATCCACTGCCCCATCGGGCTTTTTATGCGAAGCTTTTTCAGCTCATCATAGTTTTTAACGTAATCTGTCGGGTATTTAACCTTGATATCGTACTCCGAACCGCTTTCGAAGTATTTCGATGCCGTTGAACCGTTAAGCGCATTGCTTACAAGACTTGCCGCATACGAGGTGTTCATTCCGTAAAGCGCAGCCTTTGATTTGTCGAGCTTAACGCGCAGCTCGGGCTTTGTGTCGCTGAGCGAGGTTTCTGTTTCCGTCACGCCCTTTATTCCGGCAAGCACCTTTTCCGCCTTACGGACATAGTCCTCAAGCGCCTCATCATCCGAAGCCGTGTAGCGGAAGCTTACCTCATCCGAGGACATTGACATGTTCGTGTCGGACGCTTCAATCGAAAGCGTCGCACCTGTTATATCAGAAAGCTTTTCTCTGATTATCTGAACAGCGTCCGCCGTGGAGGTTTTTCTGTCATCCTCAAGCGTCAGCGTGATGCTTGCCTGATTCGACGGTGTTGTTCCCATCGACATCATTCCGCCCGAACCGACATCAACCGAGATTGTTTTAAGCTCCTTGTAATCCTTGACGGAATCCTCAATCTGACGGCAGATTTTATCCGTGTCCTCAAGTCTTGAGCCTTGCGGCAGCTCAACCGAAATGCTTATTGTTCCCTCATCGGACGATGCCATAAGCGTCATTCCGAGCTTTGACAGAACGACAAGGCTTAAAACAAACAGCAGCATAACGCCTGCCATAAAGCGCTTGCGGCGTTTTAAGAAATAACGCAGAGCCTTTTCGTAAAGACTGTAGAAGAAGTTCATCATCTTCTCGAACGGCTTTAAGATGAAACCGAAGGCTTTGTTCTGCTCCTCCGCATTTTCGATTTTGGACGAAAGCATCGGCACAATCAGAAATGTTGTCAGCAGCGACGCCGTCTGCGAAAATACAATGGTAAATGCGAGCTGTTTAAACATAATCGCCATCATGTTGTCGATGAACAGTATCGGCACGTAAACTATGCACGTTGTCAGCACGGAAGCCACAACCGCGCCGATAACCTCGCCCGTGCCCTTGATTGACGCTGTTTTTGCGTTCTCATGATATGTTTTCCGCCGCCTGAATATATTTTCAAGCACAACGACAGAGTTATCAACCAGCATTCCGACGCCGAGCGCCAGTCCGCCGAGCGAAACGATGTTCAGCGTCATTCCGGTTGCATAAAGCCCGATAAACGTTGTGATAACGGAAATGGGCATCGAAACACCGATAACTAGCGCGTTGCGCGCACTTCCGAGGAACAAAAACAGCACGAGGATTGCCAGAAGTCCGCCCGTGATGGCGTTTTCCGCAACGGAATGAATCGAATCCTCAATATAGCTTGCCTGCTCCATTGTGATATCATATTTGAATTTCGGGTTTTGCGATTTAATTTGTTCGAGCGCCTTTTTAACGCCGTTTACAACGTCAACGGTGTTTGCGTCCGATTCGCCGCTGACGGAAATCGAAATTGATTCCTCTCCGTTTACGCGCGAATAGGTATCGGCTTCCTCATATGTATCGTTAATGCTTGCAACATCGCGCAGATAAATTATCTGCCCCTGACTTGTTGTCAGCGGAACAAGCCCGATTTCCGAAAGCTTTTTGAATTTTCCCATAACGCGGACGGAAAGCTTCTTTTTATTCGCCTCGGTTCTTCCTGCCGGAAGGTCCCTGTTCTGTCCGCTTATTGCCCCGATTATATCGGAAAACGAAAGGTTATATCCATACATTTTGTCGGGGTCGATGTCAACGTCGATTATTCTGTCCGTTCCGCCGCTGACAGTTACCGAAGCAACGCCGTCAACCGCCTTGAGCTTATCTTCAACGTTATCCTCAACAAATTTTTTCGTTTGCGTTAAGTCATAGCCTTCATATGAAACGCTCATCATTGCCGAAGCCATGCTCGACATATCGAGCTTGAGCACCATCGGCTCATCGGCGTCCTCCGGAAGCGTTGCCGAAATCATATTTATGTTATTTTCAATTGTGCTTACGGCTTCGTCAATATCCGTTTTATTCGTAAACTGCGCCATAACAATCGATGACCCCTCCGAGGACTGACTCCTCAGAGTATCCAATCCCGAAACGGAGGCAACCGCGCCCTCAACTGGCTTTGTAACAAGGTTTTCGATTTCCTCCGAGCCTACGTTTGAGTAGTTCGTCATAACGAGAACCATTTTCAAATCCATGTCCGGCATTGCGTCAATGGGCAGCATTGAAAGTGCGTAAGCGCCGATTACAACGAATATCAGCACCGCCATTGTAACGGCTACGGGCCGTTTAACCGATAATTCATGCAGCTTCATCAGTCCACCGGTCCCTTCTTATTCAACTATTTTGATTGCGTTATTCTTCTCGGAAAGATATTCCTTACCCGATAATACAACGCTTTCGCCCTCGCTTATGCCGGAAACGATTTCGGTGTATTCATCGGTTGCAATACCTGTCTGCACTTCTTTTTTCTCGGAAGCGGTTACCGGGGGAGTGGTTTGAGACTGCACGGTGGGAGTCTCTTGCTTTGTTCCCGTTTGTTTTTGTTCTGTCGGGGGAGTCACGGGTGCATTCTTAACCGGTTCGTCCTTTTTAGACATGAAAATGTAGCCGACTACAAC
>CAJJUC010000026.1 GCA_905195005.1 uncultured Eubacteriales bacterium
CGAACACGGACCTCAGGGTGTTTGTTTGCTTCAATTGCATGACATTATTCCTCATTTTATCTTTCGGGAAGATAACGCCGCCGTTTACCATATAAAAGTTTGCGTATGATGCGGCAAGGCGGTCGCCCTCCGTCCGCGGAAGCGTGCCCTCAACCGCGTCAACGCCCTCGCTTTCCTCCGCCGTAATCAGAACGGGCTTAGGAAGATAAAGCTTTGTCACTTCAATTTTGCGCCCCTTTGCGTCGGTTTCGTTTTCAAGGATGCGCAGGTTTTCCGAGCTGATTGCATACTGCGGATCGTTTTCATCATCCGTCCATGCAAGCAGCGCCTTTCCGGGCGCGGTGAATGTGAAAATATTATCAACATGCCCGTTTGTTTCATCAAGATAAATGCCGTTTTTCAGCCATATAATTTTTTCAAGATTAAGATATTCCTTGAGCGTGTCCTCAATTTCTTTTTTCGTCATCAAGCTGTTGCGCCCGCCGCTCAGCAAACATTCTTCAGTGGTTACGAGCGTTCCCTCTCCGTCAACGTGAATTGAACCGCCCTCAAGAATAAAGCCGTGCGCTTTATAGCGTGCCTTTCTTTCGATTTCGCACATTTTCTGCGCAACCGCGTCGTCGAGATCCCACGGGAAATATAATCCGTCCGTAAGACCGCCCCATGCATTGAAATCCCAGTCAACGCCGCGCACCTCGCAGCCGTTTGTGACAAAGGTTGCACCGCAGTCGCGCACCCATGCGTCGTTGTTTGAAACTTCAAGCACGCGGATATCATCGCTGAGCATGTGGCGCGCGTTTGCATATTGGTCATGATTCACAAGCACGGTAACAGGCTCAAACCTTGATATTGCCGCCGCAACCTCCGCAAAGGTTTTCTGCGCCGGTTTGCCGCCGAGCCGCCAGTTATCGGGGCGCTGCGGCCATATGATATAGGTTCCGTCATGCGGCTCAAATTCTCCGGGCATACGGAAACCGTCATTTTTCGGTGTCGAATCACAGGTTTTCATATAAATTCCTTCTTTCTTATTTATTTGCGAACCGCTTTTGCGGCTATCACTTCGCCGATTGCAACTGCAACAACAGTGCCGACAATCAGCGGCAGCTTTGATGAAAACTCCGTTTTGTCAAGCGGAACAACGCTGAATATAACGGAAAGCACCAAAAGCGCCATCGGAAAGTAGGTCATCAGCTTCAGCTTCCCCTCGCCGCCGTTTATTTTAAACGGGCGCTTTGCTTTTGGATCGGTGCGGCGCAGCTTCAGAAATGCCGGGAACATCAGAATATACGACATCAGAAGCGTTACCATGTTCAGCGCGAAAAAGCTCCAGAACACGTCCTCGCTCGGAATAAGCGGCGCGACAAGCACAATCAGCGAGGCAATTATCCCGTTTGTGATATTCGCGCCGATGGGCATATCATTTTTATCGGTTCTTCCGAGCGCCGACGGAAGCGCCCCTTGCTGCGCGGCATAACACGCAACGTAATTAACGCCGAGCGACCATGAAATCAGGTTTGCCGCCAGCGTGTACAAAAACATCAGTCCGAAAATCGTTATAAGAAAGCCGCCGGTTTTTCCCGTCAGCAGCATAAACGAATCGATAAGCCCGCTGCTCGCCGTCAGCTCCTTTGCCGGAACGGCAACGCTTATGCCGAACGCGGCAAGAATATAAAATGCGGCGATGAAAATTCCGCCGAGGATAATCGCGCGCGGAATCTCCTTTCCGGGATTCTGCATTTCGGAGGCAAACGTTGTCACAACCTCAAACCCGAGAAAGTTGAATATAATTACGGAAATGTTCGAAAGGCTGTGAATGTTCAGTCCGGGAACAAAGGTTGCCGGCGAAAAATCGTTTGCCGAACCGCGCGTTATGCTTGCGTATATTCCTAAAATACCGATTGCAAGCATCAGAACAGCTTTAAAAATCGCCGCAATGTTCAGAATCCATTTGCTGTCGCTTATTTTAAAGCAGCTCACCGTGACAACCGCCCAGATGAATACGAGCTGCCACACAATTGACGAAAACGTTCCCAATTGCAGCTTGAAAACGCTTCCGATAACATCGGTGAAAAGCACCGCGAGCGATCCCATCCATAACGGGAAATTGATATAGTAGTACCATGCGGCGCGTGAGCCCCATTTTGCGCCGAAGGCGCGCTTTATCCAGTCAAAAATGCCGCCCTCGTCCTCATATGCGGTTCCCAGCTCCGCCGAAATCATGGCATACGGCAGAAAAAATCCTATAAGCAGGAATATCCACCAGAAAAACTGCGAATTGCCGATTGCCGCCGCCGGAGCAGCCGATTCGACAACAAGTACAATGCACACGGCTGCAAGAACGGCGTCAAACAGCCGAAATTTTTTTGTTTTATTTTCCATAATGCTACCTTCATCTGCTTCTTAATATTTTATTGAGCGCATCGTCCACGCCTGCCTTTGCCGCGCTCATGACAAATTCGTTCGGGAGAGAGTCCGCAAGGAGATACACAAGGATTCCGCGCATTGCCGTCAGTCTGTTTTCCGCTTCATCAAATGCGATTGAGTACGGCGCGTCGAGCACCTCGTCCACAACCTCCTCGCCGCGGCTCGCCGGCAGGCAGTGCAGAAACTTAACGTGCGGAGCTGCTTTTTTAACCATCTGCGGCGTAACCTGATATTTCGGCATGAAAATTGCAAGCCGCTCCTCCTTGGAAAGCTCGGCGTTGTAAAGCCCGTACCAAACATCGGTATAAATAAAGTCCGCGTCACGCAGCGCCTCGTCCTCGTTGTCGGTCACCGTGCACGAACCGCCGGAAACGGCAGCGTTTTCCTTGCCGATGCTCTGCATTTTTTCGCTGAGCTGATGCCCCTCCGGTCCGAAATGCACAAAGTTCATTCCGAGCTTTGTCGTCATCATCATTGTTGACGCGCAAACCTGCGTTGCATCGCCGACAAACACGATTTTGCAATCCTCGATCTTCTTTCCCTCGGGAAGATGCTCAAACATGGTGATTGCGTCTCCGATTTCCTGCGTGGGATGATTATAGTCGCTCATTCCGTTGATAACGGGAATGTCGGCGCAGCGTGCAAGCTCGGTAATTGTTTTGTGCGCGTCAACGCGCGCCATGATAATATCAACCAGGCGCGAAAGCACGCGCGCAGTATCCTCCATGGTTTCATGTCCGCCGAGCTGAATCTGCCCGGGCGCAAGATACTGTGCGTGACCGCCGAGCTGCTGCATTGCCGTTTCAAACGAAACGCGCGTGCGCGTTGAGCTTTGCTGAAAAATCATTCCGAGCGTTTTGTTTTTCAGCAGCTGCGGATAATATCCGTTTTTAATCGCCTTTTTAATCGCAAGGCTGATGTTTATGATGTGCATTATTTCTTCCTTTGTAAATTCCTGTGTATCAACGAGATTTTTGCGCATAAAACAATCCATCCTTTCAATCGGGTATAATGCCCTTTTTTCGGTAATATTATGACCGCTTTTGTTTTTTTTATTCGTATTTGACTGCCGGTCATTGACATATTTTATATAATGAAGTATAATATTTACAAAAATAGCAAAGGGGAGGAAGGCACGAATGAAAAAAATTTTTTCGGCATTGATATTTGTGCTGATTGCAATTTTCTGCCTTTCGTCGGCTGCATTTGCCGAGGAGGAAAATGAAATCGCGCTTATGTCAATGAGCGGCGGACTGAGCTTCACCGAATTTGCGCTTTATGATGAAAGCGGCGCAACCTCGGCGCGACTGCTTGAAAACCATAATATGAAAGCGACGGTCACGCTTGCAAATTCGCGCGCGGCGGCGCGGAATTATTATGCCGTTTTGGCAATTTACACTGACGGCGGCGCGCTTTCGCAGTGTATTTCTCAAAGCGGAAGCCTTGAAAGCTATATTGATAATTCCGACAGCACGGGAATGAAAAACCTGAGCTTCAGTTTTAAAATCCCGAAGCTTACGGAGGAAACCGAGCTTAAACTAATGCTTTTTGAAGCTCCGTCAATTCTCGCGCCGAACGGCAGCGTTTATTATACTGCCGATAAAAACGGAGTTTATCAGTGCACCGGCGGATTGAAAACCGATATAAACACCGATGTGTATTACTGGGAGGGCGTTGTAACCCAAACACCCATGGTGCAGTATGAACGTAATGGCTACAGATCAACCGACACACCTAAAATCTGTATCGACGGCTATTATATTATCAACGACGGAGGCATTGAGGTGAAACACAGCGACATGCTGTCCGCCGAATGCGGAAGCATTGAAAACATTGATTCGTATTTCGGGAAAAATGTCTGTGCGTATATCACGCAGAAGGAATCTGCCGAAACGGGAAACTATGTTTTGTGCGATATCCGCGAAAAGAACAATACATCTGTTTCGATGACCAATTTGCAGCTGGTTGATGCCGATGATTATGAGTATACTGTTAAGGGTGAAATCGGCTACAGGGAAAAGGGCTCGTATAAGGTCAAAACGCTTAATCTTGACCGGCAAGTTCGCCTGTATGCCAATTACTGTCAGCATTCAATTAACGGATATGAATTTTCAACACAAGACATTGAGGGGTATATGGGCAACGGCGGCAGAATTGAGCTGATTGACAACGACAACGATACCGAAATTGAATATATCCTTGTCAGCGCGTGGAAGGATGAAGGAACGGTTAAGTCTGTAAGCAGCGCGGATGGACTTTACTCATTTAAGCTCTACCGCGGCAACCTCGGAGATATCGACACAACGGATTCCGAATCGCTCGTGAAAATATACAGGGACGGCGTTTTGGCGGATGTTTCGGCAATCTGCGAGGGTGACACGGTTACGACAATGGAGGTTAACAAGAATGTTCGCATGCTTTTCGTGTCCTCCGGAAAGGTGACCGGCATTGTCGACGCTTATGATTCATTAGAGGGTACGGTTACTGTTGCAGGCAAGGAGTACCGACTTTCTCCGTTTCTCCCGAAAAGTCCTTCAAGCATGAAGGAGGAAGAGGGAATATTCTACCTGAATACCAACGGCGAAATTGCGCACGTTGAATCAACAGCTGTGAAAAATTACGGCTTTGTTCTCGCGGTGGATAAGGAAACGGGAATTAACGACGGCTATGTGATGCAGGTTGCCCTTTCGGACGGCACAATTGCCGAGTATTATGTTGCGGCAAGGGCAAAGTTTTATGACAAGAACGGCGCTGTCGTGGCAGGCAATGACCAAGCAACCGCGCAGAGAATTGCAGCGCTTATCGGCAACGGGAATCTCGGGGCAAGCGCTGTAAAAGCAACAACAGAAAAGGCTGTCAACGGAGGGTTTGATTTTGAAATAAAGAATGGGAAAATAACAAAAATAAAATCGCTTCAGGGCGATTCCATCAGCTATCTTAATGCCAACACAAAGCGCTATAATGCCGAGGCAATGAGCTACGGCAGCGCCGAGTTTGATAAAAATACAGTTGTATTCGCGATTGATAAGAAGTACGGAGCGGACGCGGTTTCCGAAATCATGGACTATGATGTGATAATCGGAAAGGTCTCGGACTTCTTCTGCGACGGGGACGACGCCCTTACCTTCATCGCTCTTGACGAGGACGGCGGAATATGCGGCGCGGCAGTCGCCTTTGATATTCAAAGGGGAATAGCCGATGGCAGCGCGCCGCTTGTTGTGACGGAAGTCAAAACGGAAACATATAGCGGTGACGATGCAGTGCGTGTGTTCGGAATCAGAAACGGCAAGGAATTTTCGTGCATTATATATGACCGCAACGCGGATTATGAATCCGCGGTTTATCCCGAGGAATTGCGAACCGGCGATGTTATCATGATTTCCGCGCCCGATAAGAACGGCGTTTCGGACGATTTCAAAACGCTTTACACAAGCAGAACAAGAACCGTCGACTCTTCCGCCGCACAGGGCAGCGCTATGGACGGCGTTTACAATGCGGCAGGAAATCTTGACATTGAAAGAACAAAGGCTTCGGCGTCAAAATTCTATCTTGACGTTGATGTTCGTAACAGCGGCGGTATATTTGCAGTAACGGAGGACGGCATCGCAATGAAATCCTCCGCGCGTTACACGCTTGTGGACTTCACCGAAAACAGTGAATTTCCGCAGATTTCGGCTGCATCGAGCAGCGCAATCAGCACAAACAGGAAATATACATCGTATATTTTCGTGCGAGTGTATGACGATTCGCTTTCTGCCGTCGTTGTGTACAGGGATAATGCCGGAGCTTCGGCTGACGCCGTGCGTAAATATATAAGCCCGGCTGCTGCAAAATACATGGGCGGCGGAGAATATATGCTCGAGCTTATCGGCAGCAACGGAGCGGACGCATATCCCATAAATGAAAACTGCACCGTGGTAGGAGCGGGATATGTAAACCAAGGCGCGAAGGCTGCATATGATTATATCGGAACAGTTGAAGGGAAAAACAAAGATAATGTTCCGATTTATGAATACACGGTTACGAATGATGAAATAACCTCGGTTAAAGCCGTTTCACTCAACGGCTCGGCGGACAGCGTGAGCAAGGCGGATTACTCTGCCGCAGCATACGGCTTTAAGGATATGGCGCTCACAAAGGACACTGCGCTTATTGAAATCCTCTGCGATAAGGAGGGAACGGCGATATCTGCCGATTGTGCGGATATTGGCAAAATACTTGGGAGCGAATGCAGCGCCGCATGGATGGAAAGCGGCGGCGCGGTCTCGGCAGTGGTATTTTTCCGCAATGTCGAAATCCCGGTTTATTCGCTTCTGACAGCTGTTGACATGAGTGTCGGGATTAACGACAGCTACATAATTCAAGCCTTCATGCAGAACGGGGCGGTAAGAGAATATGAGCTTGCGCAATCGGTCAGAGTTGACGGCGTGAAATTTTCTGACAGCAAGGCTGCTCAAAAGCTCTCCGGTCTTATCGGAACAACCGGAAATTATCCGGTAAGGCTTACTGCTGCCAATGCGGCGAATGCGATTGTCAGCCTATCCGTTAATGAGAGCGGCAAGGTCAGCGCAATAACAACCTTTGGCGGCAGCTCACTGAACTACCTTGATTCAAACGCGCTGAAGTACAATGCCGCAAGCATGACCTACGGCGGAGCAGCGTTCAATGAAGATACTGTTCTTTTCGCGGTAAAGGATTTCTACGGCAGCTCCGATGAGGTCAGAGCCGACAGCATTAAAATCGGTATGGTCGGAGATTACCTTAAAAACGGCAGAAGCTACAGTATTGCCGCGGCTGATAAATCGGGTTCTGTATACCGCGCCGCCGTTGTGTTCGGCGCACGGATTGAGCCTGACAGCCTTTCGCCCGTTATGACGGTTTTTTCAACGCAGGAATGTGAGTATAACGGCGACAGCGCGGCTATTGTTTACGGGGGTTCGCGGCGGTGTGAAAACAAGTGTTATTATATATAACGAGGACGATGATTTCACAAGCACGATTTATCCCGACAGGCTTTGCGGCGGAGATATTATTCAGCTTTCGGAAATAAGAAATAACGTTGCTCCGGACTTTGTCACGATATACAACGGGGAGCTGACGGAGAATGCCCTGGGCGGAGATACTGAAAACGCCGTTTATAACGGTTTCGGAAATATTGCGTCATTGAAGCAGGGCTCGATTACGATTGACAGCGCAATCATGTCGGGAGCTTCGGAAATCGTTAAAGCGGGGGCGGAAATCAGACTTTCGCCGAGCGCTGCGGTGACTGTTGTCGGTTATGTGGATGGCTACAAAGCCGAATATGTGGAGGCGCTCAGCTCGCTTTCGGGCGTGAATGCGGAAAAGGCATACATCAGATATAAAAACGGCGCTGCGCAGGATATTGTTCTGTTTGATACAACGCAGCCTGAAACCTATGTAAGCTATGAACATGTAAGCAATGCGGATGAAAGAAGGATTGAAACGGGTTATAACAGCTATGGAATAACGGAATCATCCGTGCTTTTAAATGGCGGGAAGGTAATCGCTTCGGGTGCGGAGATTGCACGCAATATAACGCCCTATGATGAGGAAACAGTCAAAATAAGCGAAATTCACGGTTATATTTATAAGCTGACGGTTGATATGAATTGCAATATTGTTTCAATCGAGCAGCGCCAAAAAGCAGGCAGCATAACGAACGCGCCGTACGATATTATAACAAGGAGTATCGGCGATATTTCGTTCGGCGATAGCACTCAGTATATATACGCCGAGTATGACAACAGCCGTGATGAATTGTACAATATTAGCAGCCGCGGATTTGCGCTTGAAAACGGTGCAAATTACGATGTTGATTATTTTTCCGAAAACGGAGAAATAGTTGCGGCAATTGTAAGCCGCCGCCTTGCACCGCCGAATTACGGGCTTGTTCTTGCAGTTGATAAGATAAGCGGTATTAACGACGGTTATGTAATGCAGGTTATGCTGGCGGACGGAACGAGCAAGATTTATGAGCTTGCTTCAAATGCTAAGTATTATGATAAAGACGGCAGAAATGTCGCGTATGGTGACAAAACAACTGCAATGCGAGTTGCGGAGCTTATCAGCGAGCAGAGTGCAGGTGTCAATTTAGGTGCGCAGGCTGTTAAAACGACACCCCGAACGCTGGCAAATGCATTGTTTAATTTCACATTCAGCAACGGAAAAATAACAAGAATCAAGGCTCTTACGGGCGGTTATGTCAACTATCTCAATGTCAATACAAAGAGATACGATGCTGAATCAATGACATACGGTGCGGCGGAGTTTAATGATAGTACTGTTGTGTTTGCAATTGACAGAAAATATGATGAAACCGCCGAAATCAAGGATGATGACGTGAAAATCGGAAAGATTTCCGATTTCTTCAATGACGGTGATGATTGCCTCAGCTTCATCGCACTTGACGAACACAAGGGGATTTGCCGCGCGGTTATCGGATTTGACATCATGGAAGATGTTCCGGAAAATTCCGATGCGGTTATAATCACCGGTATAAGAAGCGTGACATATAACGGTGACAATGCCGTTCAAATAACGGGTATACAGGGCGGCAATGAGGTGACGTATACAATCTATGACGAAGACGCTGACTATCTCAGCAGCGTTGCTCCCGAAAACCTTGCAAAGGGCGACGTTATCCTTGTCGGAACACCTGACGGGGAAAATGTTGTCAGCAATTTCAAAACGCTTTACCGGGCAGACAGAACAGGAGCCTTAGGCACCCTGGATGCCGATGCCGCGAAAGGTGACGCTAAGGACAGCATTTACAATGCAGTCGCTAACCTGGACGCTGACAGGACTAAGGATTCTAACAACAAGTTCTTTCTTGATGCTGATGTCAAAAACGATCATGGAATGTTTGCTCCCGCAGTTGACGGCATAGGCATGAGCTCTTACGCCAATTACACGCTGGCGGATTACACGGAAAGCACAAAAAACCCGGCAATCCGCAAGGCGTCTCCGATGATAGCGCTCAGCACGAACAGCGCATACAAAACGGTTGTGTTTGTCCGCGTGTATAATGACAAGCTCAGAGAGGTTGTCGCATACAGATTCACGGCTGAATAAGAATAACCGAAAAAGAAGCAACCGCGCAAAACCAATGTGCCCCCTGTCAAGTAGACAGACTAAAAATCAAAAGAAATTACAAATTGAATAGATTCTTTCTTTTCCCCCTGCTGCGCAGCAGGGGGAAATTTTCGTCATTTTGGCATAAAATAACCCCCTTAATGTAGTCTCGAAAACTTTTTGTTTTTCAAGTGTCTACTCTAAGGGGATTATATCAAAATACGGTGCAGCCGGCTGTTTTTTTAGGTTATTCTATAGGCTTGCTGCGAAGTACCGAACGCATGATAAACAGGAAGCCCAGTGTTATCGCCGTGCCGAGAAGGAGCGGCAGCCAAACATTCTGAACCATGCCTGCAACAATGTACATCACGAACGAAATTGCGGCAACTGTGATTGCATACGGAAGCTGCGTTGAAACGTGGTTTATATGATTGCACTCTCCGCCTGCGGACGACATGATTGTCGTGTCGGAAATGGGGGAGCAGTGGTCACCGCAAACAGCGCCTGCAAGGCAAGCCGACATTGCGATTATCAAAAGCTCGCTTTCGCGCGGGAATATGCCGACAACAATCGGAATCAGTATTCCGAACGTTCCCCATGATGTTCCCGTTGCAAACGAAAGTCCGCAGCCGACAAGGAAAATGATTGCCGGCAGGAAGTTTGCCAGTCCTTTTGCCGAGCCTTCCATAAGCCCTGCAACAAATGTGTCGGCTTCAAGAAGTCCGGTCATATTTTTAAGTGATGTTGCAAACGTCAGAATAAGGATTGCCGGAACCATGGCGATGAAACCCTTGGGAATGCATTCCATTGATTCCTTGAACGAAACGATGCCTCGCAGCGCCATATATACGATTATGAGCACAAGCGCAACAAGACCGCCCATCGGAAGCCCGACGGTTGCATCCGTGTTGGCAAATGCGTTTACAAAGCTCTCGCCCGAGAAGAATCCGCCGACATATATAAGCGCAAGCACGCACATGATTATGAGCAGAATAACCGGGAAAACAAGGTCGATAACCTTTCCCCTCGCGCAAGGCTCAGTTTTCTGCGCCTCCGCACGGTCGCCGCACGTATACAGATCGCCCTTTTCGGCAGCGTTGTATTCGTGAAGCCGCATCGGACCGTAATCAAACTGCATAAGGGAAATTGCGATGATGAACACGAAGGTGAAAAGCGAATAGAAGTTATAGGGTATTGTGCGGATGAAAAGCGCAAGCCCGTCGCTGCCCTCGATGTATCCCGAAACGGCAGCCGCCCATGACGAAATCGGCGCTATCATGCAAACGGGTGCAGCCGTTGCGTCGATAAGATACGCAAGCTTCGCGCGCGAAATTTTGTGACCGTCCGTCACGGGGCGCATAACCGAGCCAACCGTCAGACAGTTGAAATAGTCATCGATAAATATAAGTACACCGAGCGCGAACGTTGCAAGCATTGCTCCGCTGCGCGTTTTTATGTTTTTCTTCGCCCATGCTCCGAATGCCGCGCTGCCGCCCGCCTTATTTACAAGCGCAACGATAATGCCGAGAATCACAAGAAATATAAATATTCCGGCAGTTCCCGAAACGGCTGCAATCAAGCCCTCGTTCACCATGTTGTCAAGCGCCTTGACCGGTGAAAAGTTTGCGGAAAAAAGTCCGCCGACAACAATTCCCACGAAAAGCGAGCTGTAAACCTCTTTCGTGATGAGCGCAAGCGCAATGGCGATAACCGGCGGCACAAGCGCCCAGAATGTGCCTGCCATTTTAATCGTTTCCTTTGCTTCGTCAGCCGCGAAAACGCCGCAAGGCATTGCCGCCGCCAGAATCAGCGCCGTGATAAGCGCCAATCCGATTCTTGAGTTTTTCTTCAATTCATGTTCCTCCCCATTATCTGAAATATTTTCTGTCAAGGCTGCGATAGCCTATTGCCTCGGCAATATCCATTGTGTTTATATCCCTGCGTGCGTCCATATCGGCAATCGTGCGCGCAACCTTAAGAATACGCGTGTATGCTCTTGCCGTCAGTCCGAGGTCGTCAAATGCTCTTTTAAGCATTTGGCTTTCCTCCTCGCCGACAGGGCAGTATTTCTCAACAAGCGCACCGCCGAGCTGCGCGTTCGTTGTAATACTCTCGTTTTTGTATCTCAGCGCCTGAATCCGCCTTGCGGCTTCAACGCGCTCCTTGATAACGGCGGAGCTTTCTCCGCGCGCCGCCTTCAAATCCCCGTATTTGACGGGTGCGGCTTCAAGCTGTATGTCGATTCTGTCAAGCATCGGTCCGCTGATTTTCCCGAGATACTTGTGCACATCGCTTTCCGAGCAGCGGCACCTTCCGCTGCCGTCGCCGTAATATCCGCAGCGGCAAGGGTTCAGCGCTGCGACAAGCATTGTGTTGCACGGGTATGTATATGAACATGCCGACCGCGTCACAGTTATTTTTTTGTCCTCAAGCGGCTGTCGCATCGATTCAATAACGTCCTTGCGATACTCCGGGAACTCGTCAAGGAACAGCACCCCGTTATGCGCGAGCGATATTTCACCCGGACGCGCTTTTGAACCGCCGCCGACTATGCTTGCGGCGCTGGCAGTGTGATGCGGCGCTCTGAACGGCCGCTGTGCAATCAGCTGCCTGTTTTCCTCAAGCTCACCGGCAACAGAATAAATTTTCGTAACCTCAATTGCTTCGTCAAGCGTCATGTCGGGAAGAATTGTCGGAATCCTCCGCGCCGCCATTGATTTGCCGCTTCCGGGGCTTCCAATCATCAGCAGATTGTGACCGCCGCTGACCCCGACCTCAATTCCGCGGCGCAGCAGCTGCTGACCGCGCATGTCGGAAAAGTCAACGTCATATTCCGCCTCACGGTGGAAAATCCCCTCAATATCGCACTGAACGCGTTCAAGCGCTTTTTCGCCAGTCAGATGACAGTAAACATCTGCAAGACACCGCGCTCCGTATACCTCAATATCACCTGCAAGTGCAGCCTCATCCGCGTTTTGGCACGGAACGATTATCTTTCCGAAGCCGTGCTCTCTTGCGCACGCAGCTATCGACAAAACACCGCGCGCAGGGCGAAGCTCACCCGACAGTCCAAGCTCCCCGATAAGGATATATTCATTCAAATCGGCTTTCAGCTGACCCGTGCCCGCAAGCACCGAAACGGCGATCGGCAAATCGAACTGCGTTCCCTCTTTCCGCAAGTCGGCAGGCGCAAGATTAATAACGGCACGCTTCGCCGGAAACTCAAACGAGCTGTTGCGCAGCGCCGCGCGCACACGCTCCTTTGCCTCTTTAACGGTTGCGTCGGGCAGCCCGACAACATCAAAAGAAGGCAGACCGTTTGAAAAGTCCGCCTCAACAATCACAATATTACCGTCCAGTCCGGAAACGGCGCCGGTGAATACCTTGACAATCATTAAGCAAGCCTGCCTTTACAGCTTTATGTTTTAACTTTACCATAAAGGTCAGATTTTGTCAATACTCGGCGGCATATTAAAAGTATTGTAATAACAAAAAACGCGCCTGCCGGATTTTAAGCCGGCAGGCGCGTTTTTGTTATTTGTTTGCAAGCTCAACGAGATGAGCGTATTTCTTCTTCGCGTTTTCGGAAGCCTTCGCAAACAGCTCCTTAGCCCTTTCGGGGTTGCTGCGTGCAAGCGAATTATAACGAACCTCGTTCATTATAAATTCCTCATAGCTTTCGGTCGGCTCCTTGGAATCGAGCATAAATCCGTTTTTGCCGTCGGCAACAAGCCTGGGGTCATAGCGGAACAGATGCCAGTAGCCTGCCTGAACGGCTCTCTTTTCTTCCGTCTGAGCAATGCTCATTCCGCCCTTAATACCATGGTTGATACACGGAGCGTATGCAATGATGAGCGACGGACCGTGATAAGAGCCTGCCTCAACAAATGCCTTCATGCACTGGTTGTAGTCAGCTCCCTGAGCAACCTGAGCAACGTATACATAACCATAGCTCATTGCGATTGCGGCAAGATCCTTTTTCTTAACCTCTTTGCCGGCAGCGGCAAATTTTGCAATTGCGCCGGTAGGAGTTGCCTTTGAGGACTGACCGCCCGTGTTGGAATAAACCTCAGTGTCGAATACAAGCACGTTCACGTCCTCGCCGCTTGCAAGAACATGGTCAAGTCCGCCGAAGCCGATGTCATATGCCCAGCCGTCACCGCCGAACACCCAAACGGATTTTTTGGAGAGATATTCCTTGTCCTTAAGAATTGCGGCAGCCTCGGGCGTGTTCATATCCGAAAGAAGCTTGATGAGCTCGGCAGCGGCAACCTTGTTGTCGGAGGAGCTGTCCCTTGTGTCAAGGAATTTATCGATAACGCCCTTTGCTTTGTCATCGGCAGTTTCCTTAATTGCTTCAACCTTGGAAATAAGGTCTGCGCGGAGCGTTTCCTGCGCAAGATGCATTCCGTAACCGTACTCTGCGTTATCCTCAAACAGGGAGTTTGCCCATGCCGGACCTTCGCCTGCGGCATTTGTTGTGTAAGGAGTGGACGGCGAGCTTCCGCCCCAGATGGACGAGCAGCCTGTTGCGTTTGCAATATACATTCTGTCGCCGTAAAGCTGCGTTACAAGCTTTGCATAAGGTGTTTCGCCGCAGCCTGCGCACGCGCCGGAGAATTCAAGCAGCGGCTGCTTGAACTGGCTGCCCTTGACGGTTGTTTCCTTGAATTTCTCGGAAACCTCGGGCTTTGCCGGAATCGTCACGGCATAATCAAACACTGCCTGGCGTGCTTCCTGCGTTTCGAGCGGCTTCATTTCAAGCGCTTTTGCACCCTTCTTTCCTGGGCACACATTCACGCAGGAGCCGCAGCCCGTACAGTCGAGCACGGAAACTGCCATTGCGAAATAAAGTCCGTTCATAGCCGTCATATTCACATAATTCGTGTCCTCGGGAGCATTCTTCGCCTCGTCCTCCGTGAGAACAACGGGGCGGATACAGCCGTGCGGACATACGAATGAACAGAAGTTACACTGAATGCAGTTCTCCCCGTTCCATGCCGGAACATCGATTGCAATTCCGCGCTTCTCAAAGGCTGCGCTTCCGAGCGGAACCTCGCCGTCAACATACGGCTCAAACGCGGAAACGGGGAGCTTCATTCCTTCAAACGCGTTGATGGGATGAAGGATGTTGTTAACATACTCAACAAGTCGACCCTTGCCGTCAACATGAATTGAAAGATTCTCATCCTTGGCATTTTTCCATTCGGCGGGAACATCAACCTTAACAACGCGCTGCGCGCCCATGTCGATAGCGTCGTGATTCATCTTAACGATGGCTTCACCCTTTTTGCTGTAGGATGCCGTTGCAGCGTCCTTCATGTATTTGATTGCGTCCTCGGCAGGAATGATATTTGCAAGCTTGAAGAATGCAGACTGAAGAACCGTGTTGATTCTGCTGCCGAGACCGATTTCCTTGCCGATTTGAACACCGTCGATTACATAGAACTGAATGTTATTTTCTGCAATATAACGCTTAACCTGTCCGGGAATATGAGTGTCAAATTCCTCCGGGGTTGTCCAGGGGCAGTTCAAAAGGAACACGCCGCCGGGCTTAACATCGCTTACCATGTCGTACTTTCTGATGTATGAAGCCTTATGACATGCAACAAAGTCAGCCTTGTTGATAAGATACGTGCTTGTGATTTTCGCATTGCCGAAGCGCAGGTGCGAAACCGTAAGACCGCCCGACTTCTTGGAATCGTAATCAAAGTAAGCCTGAACGTTCATGTCGGTGTGGTCGCCGATAATTTTAACGGAGTTCTTGTTTGCGCCGACAGTTCCGTCCGCACCGAGTCCCCAGAATTTGCAGCTGGTGATTTTGTCGGAGGTTGTGTCGGGGTTTTCAGTGATTTCGAGCGAAAGGTGCGTAACATCATCGTTAATGCCGATGGTGAAATGCTCCTTGTCTTTGTTCTTGTAAACGGCGATTATCTGCGCCGGAGTGGTGTCCTTTGAGCCAAGTCCGTAACGTCCGCCGAAAATATCAACGTTTGCAAACTTGCTTCTGCGGAGTGCCGCGCAAACATCAAGATAAAGCGGCTCTCCGACAGCTCCGCATTCCTTTGTTCTGTCAAGCACGCTGATTTTCTTAACGGATTCGGGAATAGCTTCAATAAGATGCTTTGCACTGAACGGACGGTAAAGCCTTACCTTTACCACACCGACCTTTGCGCCGTTTTTGTTAAGATAGTCAACCGTTTCCTCAATCGTGTCGCAAACGCTGCCCATTGCAATGATAACATGCTCTGCGTCAGCCGCGCCGTAGTAGTTGAACAGCTTGTAATCCGTTCCGATTTTTTCGTTTACCTTGTTCATGTAATCAAGGCAGATTTCGGGAACGGCGTCGTAATATTTATTGTTTGCTTCCTTTGCCTGGAAGAAAACATCGGGATTCTGCGCCGTGCCGCGCTGCGCCGGGTGCTCGGGATTCAGGCTGCGGCGCCTGAAAGCGTCAACCGCGTCAAAATCAAGCATATCCGAAAGCTGTTCGTTGTCCCAGCATTCAACCTTCTGATATTCGTGCGATGTTCTGAAGCCATCGAAGAAATGCAGAAAGGGAACGCGCGATTTAATCGTTGCCAGATGAGCAACCGCTCCGAGATCCATAGCCTCCTGCGGGTTAACCGAGCAAAGCATTGCATATCCCGTCTGCCGGCAGGCATAAACATCCTGATGATCGCCGAAAATCGAAAGTGCGTGCGACGCAAGTGCGCGTGCTGAAACATTGATAACCGACGGCAAAAGCTCACCGGCAATTTTGTACATGTTCGGAATCATCAGCAGAAGTCCCTGCGAAGCCGTGTAGGTTGTTGTGAGCGCGCCTGCCGTGAGCGAGCCGTGAACAGCGCCGGCGGCGCCGCCCTCGGACTGCATCTCGGCAATTTTAACGGTTCTTCCGAAAATATTCTTTTTGCCCTGAGCCGCCCACTGATCTGTTACCTCAGCCATTGTTGACGAAGGCGTTATCGGATAGATTGCGGCAACGTCCGTAAACGCATAAGACACATATGCGGCGGCGGTGTTGCCATCCATGGTTTTCTTTTTTCTTGACATATTTTTCCTCCTATTTTAATGTATTAATCGTATTATGTACGCATAATTAGTATTATATATTAAAATATCGTGATAGTCAAGATTAACAAACCAAAAAATGCGTCGGTGTCGAAAAATGTGTAAATTAAATTGCCGTGTTATAAATTTTTTTTACCGCGTTGCGGATTATTTTCCCGGAAGTTGTTTTTGGAAGCGTGTCAATATATTTTATAATCCGCGGATATTTGTACGGCGCGGTTTTGCGCTTTACATAATCCTTAAGCTCGCGCGTGAGCTCGTCTGACGGCTCGTAACCGTTCGAGAGCGCAACAACGGCGCACACAATCTGACCGCGCATTTCATCCGGCTGACCGATAATTGCACTTTCGCGAATGGCCGGGTGCGAATTGAGCACGCTTTCAATCTCAAACGGCCCTATGCGATAGCCGGAGGATTTTATCACATCGTCCGTTCTGCCGACATACCAGTAGTAACCGTCCTTGTCGCAGTACGCCGTGTCCCCAGTGTGATATATTCCGTCCTTAACCGGGTATATTTTTTCCCCGTCCGCAAAGTAGCAGTCAAGAAGTCCGAGCTGTCCGCCGTCCGTGAATATAACAACCTCGCCCTCCTCACCGCAGCCGCAGGGGGAGCCGTCCGGGCGGATAATCGCCGTGTGATACAGGGGAGAGGGCTTGCCCATTGATGACGGACGAACCTCAACCCACGGGAATCCGCAGGTTATCGGCGTGCCCTCGCTCTGTCCGAAGCCCTCGTGAATATAATGCCCCGTGATTTCGTGAAAACGGCTGTTTACTTCGCCGGAAAGCGGCTCGCCTGCCGTCGAGAACCATTTAACGGACGCAATGTGCTTTTTTTCAAGCCCATCGCGCAGCAGAAAACGGTACATTGTGGGGGGAATGCACATTGACGTCGGCTTATATTTTTCGGTTGTCTCAAGAAAATGCGCGGCGTTGAAGCGCAGCGGATCATATGCCAGAACCGCGCTGCCGCAAATCCACTGTCCGTATATGTTCCCCCAGCCGAACTTTGCCCAGCCGCTGTCTGCCTGCGTTATATGCAGTCCGTTGTTCTGAACGCACTGCATGTATTTAGCCGTCACAATGTGCCCGAGCGGATATGTGCGGTTATGAATCGCCATTTTCGGCATTCCCGATGTGCCCGAAGTGAAGTATATTACCATTTCATCACTGTTGACTGCTTCGAGGGGCTCGTTATACGGTTCATGCTTCATAAATTCGCCGTTGAAATATTCAAAGCCGTCCGCCGCGGAATCGCCTGCAATCAGAACACGGCTGAGAGATGCACATTTTTGCGGCAAATTCTTAATTTGTTCGATAACAAAGCTGTCGTTTACGGCGATGAGGAGCTTTGCCTGCGCTGCATAAATTCTGTAAAAAATGTCCTTCTCGGTCAGCTGAACCGAGCCCGGAACAACAACTGCGCCTATGCGGTGCAGCGCAACCGCGCAGATCCAATATTCCCAGCGTCTGCGAAGAAGTGTAAACACACGGTCGCCTTTTTTTATTCCCAGACTGATAAAATATGCCGCCGCACGTTTTGAAAGCTCCGATATTTCGCTGAAGGTAAACCCGCGTGCTTCGCCGCTGTCACTTGTGTAAAGCAGGGCGCGCTTATCCGGCTCAAGCCTTGCCCAGCCGTCAACAATATCGCGTGCAAAGTCAAAGCGCTCAGGCACGTTGATTGTAAAGTTTTGCTTGAAATCCTCGTAATCGTCAAAATCAATCCTCGGTAAATAGTTGTTTAACAGTTCCATTACAAAATCCTCCCGAAAAATAAAAATTAAGGCGTGTTCCGCGGAGTGTACAAAGGGTCGGGTAATAAGCGGTCTTATTGCGGACGGTTTTCCGTAAGCCTTGCAAATCCCGAAAGAACGGCTGAGCGGAAATTTAACAAGCATTGGGCGCA
>CAJJUC010000027.1 GCA_905195005.1 uncultured Eubacteriales bacterium
ATTATGAAAGGTAAAAAACTTTTGGCAGGGATGCTCTCTGCCGCAATGGTACTCGGTACTATGGCGTTTCCGGTTTTTGCTGACGGTGAAAATTGGGCAGACAGTGCAAATATCGATTGGCATACCGACACTGAAAGCGAATACATATTGAGCACAGCCGAAGAATTGGCAGGCTTAGCTTCTCTTGTAAATAGCGGAACAAGCTTTAAAAATAAAACAATAAAGCTTGGTAACGATATTGATTTAAAGGGAATAGAATGGACTCCGATAGGTAAAACAAGTTCAAGTTTTCAGGGAACATTTGACGGAAATGGCAACACTGTTAAAAACCTCTTAATTACCGGTTCGAACAGTGATGTTGGCCTTTTCGGATTTACAACAAACGGAGAAATTAAAAACTTTACGCTTGAAAATGCACAGGTTAGCGGTTATTTGGACGTAGGCGCTGTTGCTGGTACACCTTACACTTCAAAATACACCGATATTACCGTAAAAGGCTCGATAAAAATTGACGGTTTTGCATATGTAGGCGGAGCGTTCGGTAAAAATGCATACGCTAATTTAACAAATGTTGACGTTATAGGCGACAATGGCAGCTATGTAACAGCAAATAGTAATAATTACAGAACCTATGTAGGCGGTCTTGTCGGTTTTATGGGTGAGGGAAATCAAGTAATATCGGACTGCGATGTTGCAGTAGACGTTACCGGTTCAACCTGTGACATCGGCGGAATATCGGGAAACCTCCATTACGGAAATAAAATGATCAATTGTACATACAGAGGAAGCTTGGCTTTGACGAATCCGACTGATACTACGGATATGACCGAAATAGGCGGACTTGTAGGTACTTATTTAACCGATTCCGGTTGTGTAACATCGATTGAGGGTTGCAGTGCCGACATAGAAAGTGTTATGCTTACCGATTTAGACGGCACAACAAGGGATATTAAAGATGAAATTACCGCAACCGGCGCTGCTTGGAGCGGACAAGGAAACGCCGGAGAGCATAATGTTGCGGCAACGATAAACGGCAGAGAAGAAAAGTTTACCAATAATGTTGCAAATATCGGCAATGTAAAGTATTTCTCGCTTGAATCAGCCATTGCAGCAGCTCAGGACGGCGATACGGTTGAGCTTTTGTCAGACGCAAGCGGTGACGGTGTTATATTTGAAGAAGGCAGAAATATAACAGTTGATTTTGGCGGACACACCTATACACACACAGGCGCATTGGTTGGTTCGACAGGCTATGAATCACAAATGTTCCAGCTTTTGAAAGATTCAAATATCACACTCAAAAACGGTAAGGTAACTTCTGCAATCGCAGGGATCGGCATTCAGAATTACAGCAATCTTACTTTGGAAGATATGACTGTTGAGCTTACCACACCGACAAACCTATATGGTATGGCATATACATTAAGCAATAACAACGGCAGCACAGTTCTCACAGGCAACACAAACATTATTGCATCTAAGAATTGTACAACAAATTGTTATGCTTTTGATGTATATAACAAGAATGCTTCTGTATATCCGAGCGTATCGGTAACGCTTGATGAAAATATGACCGGCACAATTGACGGAGATATTGAGCTTTCAAACGATAGTGCAAGTTCGATAAAAGATTTAGACAATTTCAAGCTTGAAATTAAAAACGGTAATATCAATGGTAAGATAGTTTCAAACCTGAAAGGCGCTCAGGCAACTTCGAATAATCCG
Organism: uncultured Eubacteriales bacterium; assembly: GCA_905195005.1. Lineage (GTDB taxonomy): Bacteria > Bacillota > Clostridia > UMGS1883 > UMGS1883 > UMGS1883. The sequence goes on from CAJJUC010000027.1 coordinate 1,726, forward strand.
GTAGGACAGATTTCCGGCGGTACGTTCAGCGAACCTATCCCGGAAAATATGTGTGCGGACGGCTTTAGTGCAAAGCTTGTAAACGGCAAATATGTTGTTGACAACAGTGCCGACACATTAAATCTTACCTTTAAAAAGCACGCCGATGATGAAAGAGTGTATGACATCGTATTAAACGGTGACGGCAAAGACATCAACAGACTTAATGCCGCTGAATTTGAATTTGAACTGTCAAATGCAGCTATGACATACGAAATTAAAGCTGCCGATAAGCTGACAACACTTCAGCCGGATGCTAAAAAGTATGTATTTTACTTTGACGGAAAAGATGCGGTTAACGATGCCGATACCGGCAGTGCAATCACAATCGGTACGGTTACCTTTGACGGTTTTGGTGTATTCACATTCAAAGCAACAGCAGGAAAAGCAACGGCTACAACAACGGCAGACAACCTTGTTACCGAATTTGTTACAACCGGTGATGCAGGCAAAGGCACTTTAAAAATCGGCGAAGATGACAATATGATTAAAGATGCGGAAATCAAGGTTCCGACACAGAAGCTTACAGTCAACGTTGCTATGGAGCACAATGTAGGTGACAACACAGAAGCATATCAGGATATGACTGTTGCAATTTCCGGCGGCGACCTTGCAGGAAAGGTATTGGAATACAAGCTTGGTGACGCTGCAAATACCGCTATAACAAAAGCGAAGAACGGAGAAATGGTTGCTTCGTATCAGATTAAGGCCGACCTCACAAAAGACAGAATCTACACAGTAACCGTATCGGGTGCAGGCTACAGAACATCACGCTATACCGTTACTATGACAGAGGACAAGACAATGAACTTCTGGAACAATGATAAGACAAATGAGGTTACGGTTATCGACGATGAAAAGGCAAAGACAACCTTCCTTGCCGGCGAACTTGTAAGGGACGGGAAAATTGATATATATGACCTTTCGGCAGTTGTTGCATACTTCGGTCAGAAGAATATAGATAAAACTCAGGCAAGCAAGTTTGCAAAGTATGATTTGAACCGTGACGGTGAAATCGATATTATGGATATTTCCATCGTTCTTACTTCTTGGGGAAAGTAAGGATAATTGACAGTTGACAATGAAATAATTGTCAATCGGGGGAGGCGGCGGATTCGCTCCGCCCCTCTTTCAAAAGGCATAAAGTGCGCTTTGTGCCTTTTGAAAGAGGTAACATATAATCTCAAATATATATTCACAAAAGGAGAATCAAGCTATGTCTAAAAAAAGAATACTGTCATTTATATTAAGCGTGATAACGTTGTGTGCGCTATTGCCGGGGAACATTGCCTTTGCGGACGATGCCGATAAAACAAGCCGCAGCTTGTATTTGCACGCACAGGGTGAAAATCCGGCGGCAACCGTCACGGGCAGCACAATTTACACAGACGAAGCGGCGGACATATATTTTGCCGTTGACAACCCAAACAAGGGCATATTTGAAAACGGCGAACATAAAGAACCGCAGTACGATATGAACGGTTACAGCGTAACAATTTATTATGACCCGATATATCTTGAATTGGCAGACGGCGCAGACCCCGATTCACCTATCGACTGCACCGTTCCGAACAAGGGTGTTTCAGCAAGCGATAATGCCGGAATAGGCTTTTACCGATTCCGTAAGGGCGGCGACGAAAATATAAATATTCACGGAAAGACATACAATTCCGCATATATTACTGTGTTTTTCAGCGGCATCTATCTTCCTCAGAAGAAAGACGGCGCACTTTGGTATAACCTCTGCAAGCTGCCGCTTAAACCAAAAAAAGCCGGAAGTACACAGATTTTTTTCGACACCGAAGGCAGAAGCGATTATCTTGATAATATGGGGCTGCAGTGCAACGGACTTGAAATATTCTCAAAGGACGAGAGCGGCGAGCTTGATAAGCAGACTTTCAGCTACAGAGCCGTAAACGGCGGTTATTATAATATCACAATCAAGGACAGAAACCGACCGGGCGCACCTGTTGCAGACCCGACAGAGGGCAGCTATACAGAAACGCAGAGAGTAAAGCTTACGGCGGACGCAGGCTGCGGCATTTTCTATAAAATAAACGGCGGCACATATACACAATATATTGACGGAGAAGAAATAGAAATTTCCACCACATCAACAATCACCTGCTATGCAGAACGTAAAAGTGACAAAAAGACAAGCTCGGAGATCAGCTATACATACAGAATTATACCGAAAGCTCCGCACCTTTTTATCGGCGAGGACAGTACAAAAACGGCGATACCGAATATTTACAGTGAGCAGAGCGCCTTTAAGGTGTATGTTTCGGATAAAGAGAGCTTTGACGCTATTGACCCCGCAAACCGTGTGTATTATACATTCTCAAACGCTTCCGCCGAAAACATCGCTGATTCGGCAGAAACCCCCGAAAGCGGCTGGGCTGAGGTGTCAAAATCAGCTCCGTTTATTACTGTTGACAAAAAGTGCACGGTGCGCCTTGTAACGGTTAATTCAAGCGGAGAGAAATCGGATGTTTCGGAATATCATCTCGGCGTTAAGCCTGCAAGGGTAACAGCGGACAAGCCGTCGGGCGATTACGATAAGACAATCAGCGTAACACTTGAAACGCCTACGCAAAACGCCGTTATATATTACACCACCGACGGCAGCGATCCGATAGTTTACGGACGGGAATATATATCCCCTGTTCCGATTGCGGCAGACACAACGCTCCGTGCCGCTGCAACATACGACGGTCTTTGGAGTGAAATATCATCATACTACTATGTTTTCACAGGGTACAATGACTATCACATAGGCGCATTTTATCCGTCGGGAGTTTACGACGGCAGCGTAAATGTAACACTTACGGCAAACAACCCCGAAATTTCTATTGAGTACAGTACAGACGGCGGTAATACTTGGATACCATATACAAAAACTTTGCTCTTTGAGGAAGATACGGAGCTTTATGTCCGCGCGGTTGATAAAGACGGCATTCCGCACGAAAAACAGCAGCCCCCCTTTACCTACAAAATAAGACCGCAGCCGCCGAAGTTCGTGCCGGAAAGCACACAGTTTACACAGGCGACCGAAATATCCGTTTTCTGCACAGACAGTAACGATGATACAAAAGACCGCTATGAGCTTTACTACACGACTGACGGCAGCGATCCGCTGACAAGCAACACAAGAAAAAAAGCACAGAACGAGTACAGCACGGCACTTATCACAATTAACGATTACACCGTTGTCAAAGCGGTTGTAATAAAGGACGGAACAACGCCGTCAAGAGTGGTTACGCAGACCTATGACATTGTAAACAAAAAGCCTGCAAGACCGCTTATGACCTTAACACCGGGAAACTATATAAGAAAAATCGGCGACGACATTGGTTTTTCCACAAAGTTTATGCCCGTACCGACAGGAACGGAAGTCTACTACACGATAAGCTGTGACGGAACATTTACCGCCGATCCCGTTCCGGGCGCGGCAGGTACAAATAAATTTGATTTTGACAGCGAGCCGATAGTACCGATAACCGTTAAGGGACACACGATTATAAAAGCTGTTGCAGTCAATGTGTTCGGAGTAAAAAGCGACGTCGGTATATTTGAATATATCGTAACGCCAGAAGCTCCGAAAGCTGCTCCCTCTGCCGTAATAGGCGGAGATAAGCTCCCTATTGTTCCCGTGAGAGCAGTTAAGGGTTGTACGGTGAAATATGATGTAAACGGATTTAATAATGAATTTGTGTGCGAGGACGGCAGCTTTTATATTGATACCGCAACGGGAAATGCGTATAAAGACAAGGCTTGCACAGAGCCTTTGGGAACCCGGAACACAGGCACAATAACCGCACCGGCGGCGCTTAACATCAGCGCAGAGCTTGACGGTGTTGAAAGCGACCTGAACAGATATTCCTATAAATTAAGTTCTGATACAGGAACGCTTGCACCGCCCTACGCCGACAAGGAAACAGGCGAATATGAGGAAATAAAAGCGGACGAAAATAACAATTTATTGCTTGTAAAGCTGTATTCCTTAAATAACGGCGACACCATTCAATACACGACTGACAACGGTGCAAATTGGATTGACTACACAGACATAATACCGGTTAAGAACGACATCGTATTGCAGATAAGAAGTGAAAAAGACGGCAATTACAGCAAAATTACAAGCTATGTATATAACTTTGTGCCGCTTGCGCCGATTATCACACTTCCATCGGGAAGATACTTAAAGAGTGATAATAAATTCACAATGATAGAGCTTGACGGCCGTGCGCCGACCGACAAGGACTACACGATTTGGTATCGTGAAAACGGCGGAAAGCAGGACGTTATATATCAGAATCAGAAAAGATATATAGATCACACTATGTCGTTTAAGGCATATGTAAAAAATAATGAAACCGGCAGGGTGAGCAAGAATACAATTAATTATTACATCATTGAGCCGGAGGGCGCGGCAACCGGCAGAGTTTTTGTCGGCACACCTTATGACGTCAGCCGTATAAGTGCAGATGTTCTTGATACGGGCGAATATGCAAAAGGAATTAAGCTCAAAACGCACAGCTCCGATACGGTGATACATTATTTCTACACATACACACAAGAGGGCTTGCAGGGCAGCGTAAAATCGCCGGACGATATGGTTTATGACAATATGCCGATAATGGTAAACAAAACTATGATGTCAATTACAATTACGGCTTGGCTGACTGACAAAAACGGAAACGAAATTTTAGGCAGCAAGGAAACATTCCCGATTGAGTTTGTGCATTTGAAAGTTCCCGAAACCTCGCTCGGCAGCGATAAGGTTGAATTTCCGAAAGGAACGGCATACACAATTATAAACGACTGCGAGGATGACAAAAACATTTTGCTTTATTACACTTTGGACGGAAGCGATCCGAGTATTGAAAGCAATGAAAACAGAAAACTGTACAGTGGCGAAACGCTGACATTAAATGAAGCCGTAACCGTAAAGGCTGTATATATGAGCGTGTGCGGTAAGTGCGTATATTGCAAAGACGACAAGCCGGAGCTTTGCACAGACAAGGTTTACGGGAGAACCGGTGTATATAAATACACCGTTCCTACAGTCATTCACACCGGCGGCGGTGGCGGTGGCGGCAGACGTACAATCGATAAGACAAGAAAATATACAAAGGATATTTTCGGAACGGAGCACCCCACCCATATCGGATACATAAACGGCTATCCGGACGGCAGCGTTAAGCCCGACGGCGAAATTACAAGAGAGGAAATAACCTCTATTCTCTATCGTATTGTAAATCATGATTATGAAAAGCCGTTTGCTGCAACGGGTGAATCCTTCCCCGACGTGAGTATGGAGCGTTGGTCTGCACACGATATTGAATATATGTCGGATAAAAATATTGTCTACGGCTATCCCGACGGCGAATTTAAGCCGGGTAACAATCTGACAAGAGCTGAGTTTGCGGCGCTTATAAAGCGATTTGCAAAGCTCGAAAAAACGGATAAAGAAAATCCGTTCCCCGACCTCAACGAATCTCATTGGGCGTATGAGGATATTTTAAGTCTTAACGCTTCGGGACTTATAGAGGGCTATGAGGACGGAACGTACCGGCCTGAAAATCAGATTACCCGTGCGGAGGTTATGACGGTTATCAATAAAATTCTCGGCAGAAATCCGTCAGAGCCGTATGTAAAATCGCTTGACTTCAACCCGTTTAATGACCTAAAAAAAGATAAGTGGCACTACACAACAGTTCTTGAAGCAACGGTAACGCACAACTATTATCTTGACGATAAGAACGTTGAAATCAAGTGGGAGGACTGCAAGTAAAACATTATATAGGTATCGGGGGCTTTAATGCTCCCGATATTTCATGAAATTCTACAACAAAGGAGCACAGCGATATGAGAGAAATATTGATATTTTTAGGCGGAGCAATGTTAGGCGGTTTTGTTGCATTTCTGACCTTCTGTATGCTTACCGGCATCCATATGAAAAGTGAAACAAAGAATAAAAAAATGTACGGCGAGGGGGATAAAGCAAATGTTTAGAAGAAAGTTATGCCCTCATTGCAAAACAGGAAAATATACATACGAGCTTGATAGACATTCGCCGGAGTGTCCGTACCTTGCCTGCCATAACGGCAGAAAATGCGCTATGTACGAAAAACTCGATGAGCCCAAAAAACGCAGCTTTTTAAGCCGTATTTTTAATAAGGCATCTGTACACTCCTCCGAAAAATCGAGCCTGTAACGGCGTTTTTAAGCTGTTTATATGTCATATGGAACGGAAGCTATTAGCCTTTGCAACGGCGTACATCTCTCAGGGCTCCCGAAAACCAAAGGTTTTTGGGAAAAGGAGAAACAGCGTAATGAACGAGCAGTAAATTTTAATTTTTCTGCCTGTAATAAGAGCGAATTACAATAGCTATTACTGCCTGTAATATATACTTTTTCTCCTCGCACGTTCCGGGTTTTTAACATCCCCTCCCGTATAAAACATAATATTATTCCAGAATATTGCTTGTTATAAAATCAACGCCGAGCTTAGCCAGCTTTTCGGCTTCCGCCTTGTTGTCACATGTCCAGCAGTTGATTTTGATACCGTTCGATTTAAGCAGCTTCACAAGCTTTTTGTCAAGCGCTTTATAATGTATATCAATATCAAGTTTGTACTTTTTCAGCAGATATAAAATGTTTTCGCTGAACCTCTTCACAAGATACTGCAATTCCTGCTTCGGCAGAAGCCTGCGCAGAATTTTCAGGTTGTCAAGGTCAAATGATATAAATATTGTATGCTCAAGGTAATTGTTTTTCGATATTATATCGGTAATTCTGCGAATATCCTCCTCCGAAAAGCGGTTCTTAAGCTCCAATACCGCACATTTTTCATACCGCTTGCATATCCCGATATATTCCTCCAATGTCGGAACGATATAATCCGCGCGGCTGTACCCGTCTGCCGTTCTGAGCTTTTGCGCCCGAAGCTCGCCGAGCATGCTTTTTTCCACCGCCAAGGCTTCGCCCGACACTCTTTTCATCGTGTCGTCATGAATAATCACAAACCTTTTATCCGCCGTGACATGCACATCCGTTTCTATTCCGAAATAACTTCTGTTTCCGGCTGCAATGAATGCCGCGTTTGTGTTTTCACATTCAATTGCGCTCAATCCCCTGTGCGCAATCGTTTTGGTTTTCAGCGCTCTGTATTTTTCCGTATCCATAATAAGCCCTCCGCTTTATTATACGCTTTCGGCATAAATAAGTGAAGGGCTTTAAAATTCTGATTTTATAAAACGCGAAACCTATGCTTTTACTTCTGCTCCGCCGCTTTCTGATTTTCGGCAATTGCGGGCTTTGATGCATCCGAACGGACATCTGCGCGCGCCTTGCGGATTATTGACTGAGCCTTTGTAAGCTTTGCGTCCGTATCGGCAAACAGTGAATCAACATACTGCCGCGCTCCCATACGAAGTTCACGCGAATTTTTCTGTGCTGCGGCGATAATCTGATTAGCCTGCTCATAAGCTTTTTTCGTTATTTCATGCTCGTCCACCATTTTGGCAGTCTTTTCCTTTGCGCCCTTGATAATTTCATCAGCCTCGGACTGAGCCTCGGCAAGAATGCGCTTTCTTTCGTCCTTTATCCAGCGCGCCTGCTTCATATCCTCAGGCAGATGAAGGCGCAGTTCCTCAATGCTTGCCAGAATATCCTCTTTATCAATCATTGAGCGGTTAAGCAGCGGAATTGTCTTTGACTGCTCTATTTTATCCTCCAGAATATCAATTATCTGCAATATTTCCATTATCGTCTACCCCCTATTTTGTTATATATATCGCTAATTATCTCCTTGGGAACCATCTCGCTCAAATCGCCGCCAAACATGGCAACCTCTTTCACGATACTGGAGCTCAAATAAGAATATTGGCAATTCGTTGTAATAAAAAATGTTTCTATATCGGGCGCAAGCTGCTTATTAATCAAAGCCATCTGAAACTCATATTCAAAATCGCTCACGGCGCGCAGCCCTTTCACAATAAACTGAGCCTCTTTTTCTCTTGCATAGTCGACAAGGAGGCCCGAAAAGCTTTCAACATGAACATTTTTAAGCTCCCCCGTCACACGCCGAATCAGTTCAACGCGTTCCTCAACCGAGAAAAGCGGCGCCGTTTTTGCGCTGTTCGAAAGAATGCTCACATACACCCTGTCAAACAGAGCGCTTGTCCTCTTTATAATGTCAAGATGCCCGTTTGTCACGGGATCGAAGCTGCCCGGGACTATCGCCGTTTTCATAAGCTTCCTCTTTTCAGCATTTGTAATCATATGTATATCAATCCTGCGCTGCCGTTTCAAGCACCGTTATACACACCCTGCCGTACTTTTTTTCCTTAACTTCATTAAAGCGCTGCGAAATTTCGGGTTTTCCGATGCGTGAATCCCATTCGCACACAACCACACCGCCGCTTTTTAGAAGACCGTTTTCCGAAACTGCTTCAAGCGCCGCGCGGTACAAACCGCCGCTGTACGGCGGATCGAGAAAAATAATGTCAAATGAGTCATTGCATTCCTTTGCAAAATTCACAGCCGAAGCGTTTTTCACGGCTGCACGGCTTTCCATATGCGCTGAAGAAACATTCTTCTTTATACAGCCGATCGCTTCCGACGAATTATCAACGAACACAGCCCTTTCAGCTCCTCTGCTCAGAGCTTCAAGTCCGAGCGCGCCGCTTCCCGCAAACAAATCAAGCACGTCCGCACCCGAAATGTTTGGCATAAGCATACTGAAAACAGCCTCTTTCACTCGGTCAAGCGTCGGGCGCGTATCCTCCCCTGCCGGAGAAACAAGACGCAAGCCCCTGCAGCAGCCGGAAATAATCCTCAACGAAACCCCTCCGTAACCATCCGCATAATTATATACAATTATATTTTACATTATATATGAAAAAAGTCAAGTTTTTTTTGCTGTTTCCGCAATGTAAAATTATTCCCGCATCCGCTCAGACAACGCGGCGCGCCGTAACATAGTGATTCACATAGTACGATGATGTTAAATTGTCCATCACAACGCCTCTTCTGCTTGTAGCGGCATGGACAAACTTGTTGTCGCCGACATATATTCCGACGTGATTGATTTTTCTGTCGCCGCGGTTTGAAAAAAACACAAGATCACCTGCGGCAAGATTTGTTTTCGCAACATAAACGCCGCTCGACCCCTGCGACCCCGATGAACGCGGAAGTGAAACGCCGTGCTGACGGTAAACATACGATGTAAGTCCGCTGCAATCAAATGAATTCGGTCCCGAAGCGCCGTATGAATACGAATGTCCGATATATTTCTGCACCGTCTGCGCAGCCTGCACGCCTACGGAAGCTGCCACGGGCGCGGTTGAAACATAATTTGCGCTGACAAATCCCGTAACTCCGTTTGCCATGCGAATGTTATACCAGCCGTTATCGGCATATATAACTTCAAGCCCCGTTCCGCCGGGAAGCGTGCTGACAACATCGCAGTACGTATTCGGCGAAACACGCACATTCAGCGCGTCACAGTTTACATACACATATTCGGCAGCGGCATTCACCGTTAAAGTCAATATGCAGATAATACCTATCAAAAAGGAAAATTTCTTTTTCTTCATAATGCACCTCCGATTGTTAACGGTTTATATTTTACACCATTCGGAGGCATTTGTCAAACTTTTTTAATATTTTTTTCATATTTTTTAATTATTTGTTCATTTGAGTGCGAATTTTCCCCATATTTTCGGCATTTGTCTGTTTGGCATTTTGGATTACATAATGTCACATTTAATTAACATTTATCATCTTAAACTGTATTTTCCGAGCACATTCATATTTTTTGTTTCTTTTTCGGCAATTTCTTCAAGTGACAAACCAAGCGCATTGCACAGACTTGCAACATAAAAAAGTGTTTCGCCAATCTCGCCCTCAACAATATCCTTGCAGTCATCGCAAAGCCTTCCGTCAATTCCCGTGCTTCCTTTTGACAAAAAATCCGGTTCGTTTTTCTCTCCCGTGATATGTGTGCATCCGCAGCCCGTGGCAGATTTCACTGCGCTGCGGCAAAGCTTTGCGCATGAAATCTGTATTTTTGTCATTATATCCAGAACGTTGCAGTTTCTTATCAGAAGCTTCCCGACCTCATTTTGAAATTCATTAAGACAATCATTTTTCGATCCCGGTGTCATCGGTTTCACCTCCTTGTGTTAATCAGCTCACTACATTAAATTATAATTCCGCCGCAGCGATAAGTCAACAAGACACTTTGTCATATTTTGGCAACGTATAGCAAAATATGTTCCCGGGAATTTTTTCGCAAAACAACAGATTTTTTTCTTGACAACAACAGATTTTTTTATTATAATAATGAGGTAGCGCATACAGGGGTATAGTTCAGTTGGTAGAATAACGGTCTCCAAAACCGCAGGTCGAGGGTTCGAGTCCTTCTGCCCCTGCCATAACAAACACAGCCGAACATTTCACCGTAATTGTTTGGCGCAATGCATTTGCTGTAACGTATATCAGCAGATAGAAAATCCGCAACAGCTTCGTCTGTTGCGGATTTTCTATCTGCTGACAAAGGCAAAGTCAGCGGTCCGGAGTTTTTCAATATCCCCTTTTTTACCGGCATATATTTTCAATGATTTTAATTGTCTGCTTATTTAAAAACTTCGAGGTTTTCGCAGATATATGCAACCCAGCTTGCAACTGTGAATACTGCGGCAATCCACAATACGGCCGCTGAAGCCGTTGTGAGACTGCTGCCGAAAAGGATTGCAAACATAATTGCAAACATCTGAACATTTGTTTTTACTTTTCCCCACCACGAAGCGGCAATTACTTTTCCGCTTGCAGCGGCAACAACGCGCATGCACGTTACGAAAAATTCGCGCGAAATAATAATCATCGGCGCCCAAACGGAAATAAGCCCTGTCTGAACAAAGCAGATAAGCGCGCCGAAGGTTAAAAGCTTGTCGGCAAGCGGATCCATTATCTTGCCGAACGATGACACAAGGTTATACTTCCTTGCAATATATCCGTCGAGAAAATCCGTTATCGACGCTGCCGCAAAAAGAATAAATGCCGCAATGCCGTAACCTCTGAGGATGAGCGCCATAACCGCCGGCACAAGCGCCATTCTGAGCATTGTAAGCTTATTTGGTAAATTCATCAGTTATCTTCTCCTTCATTTGGTTAAATTTCTTCGCCGCAGAGATCATATTCATCTGCGGATTTTATCTTGATTTGAACAAAATCGCCGGGGGCTAAATCCCTGTGTGCCGCGAAATATATTTTCGGGTCGACATCGGCGCTTTCACCCTCGCTGCGCCCGTAATAGAGGTTATCCTCAAAACCCTCCGTCATAACGGTGAGCGTTTTCCCGAGCATTGACAGATTCCGCTCGAGCGATATTTGCTGCGAAAGCTCCATAACGCGTTTTCTGCGCTCGGTTCGCACCTCCTCCGGAATCTGATTCTGCATACGCGCTGCCGGCGTTCCCTCCTCGCACGAATATGCAAACGCGCCCACGCGGTCAAAGCGCACTGTTTTAAGAAAATCGCACAGCTCCGCAAATTCCTCCTCCGTTTCTCCCGGAAAACCCGTTATTATGCTTGTGCGCAGCGTTATCCCGGGCATTTTATCGCGCAGCTTTTTTACAAGCGCTTCAATCTGCGCGCGGTTTGTCCGTCTGCCCATGCGGCGAAGCACGCTGTCTGATCCGTGCTGAACGGGGATGTCCATGTATTTCACGATTTTTTCTTCGGAGGCGAACGCATCGATAATTGCTTCGTCTGTTTCCTCCGGATAGCAATAATGAACGCGCACCCACTTTATTTTTTCAATTTCACAAAGCTTGTGAAGAAGCTGCGGAAGCTTTTTTTCGCCGTACAGGTCAATTCCGTAACGCGTGGTGTCTTGAGCAACGACAATAAGCTCCTTCACGCCGTTTTCGGCGAGCGCCTCCGCTTCGGAAATAATGCCTTCCACCGGGCGGCTGCGATATTTTCCGCGGATATAGGGGATTGCGCAGTAGGTGCACTTATTGTCGCACCCCTCCGCGATCTTTAAAAAAGCGGTATATCCGGGTGTTGTCTGCACACGCGGAAGATTGGGCGTTTCGGGCTCATCGCGGTCGCGAATATATTCCCTTTTTTCCCCCGAAAGACCTTTTTCTATCGCATCGGCAATATCGGTCAGCGCTGTTGTTCCGAGAATTATGTCAACCTCCGGCAAATCCTCGGCAATTTCCTTTGCATAGCGCTGAGCAAGGCAGCCTGCCGCAATCAGCAGGCGGCATTTCCCGTTTTTGTACCGTGCCATTTCAAGCAGGGTGTTAATTGATTCTTCTTTTGCGCTGTCTATAAATCCGCAGGTATTTACAACGCACACATCGGCAGCGGCGGCATTCGGCGTTATTTCAAAGCCCTTTTCCGCCAGAATCCCCATCATATTTTCCGTGTCGCAGAGATTTTTGCTGCACCCGAGCGACACAAATCCAACCTTTATACTCAAAGAGCCGCCTCCTTTCATTCTTCGTCATACATTACAATATCCTCAAAGGAACAGACTGTGTTCATTGCGCCGCGGATTTCCGACGGTGAAAAGCCGCGGCGTGCAAAATATGCAAATATTCTGCTGCGCTCCTTTATGCTCCCCATATCTGCGCCGTCAAACCTGCGCTTCATTTCGCTGACAAGCATGTCGTGCGGCTCGGAACAGGCATTTTCGGCTGCCGTTTCCGCCGTGCATTTGTCGATCCCGCGGCGGCAAAGCTCGCGCACAATGCGCTGCCTCCCCCATTTTTTAAGGTTCACCGCATCGGCGGCAAAGTTTTTTGCATAGACCTCATCGTTTATATATCCGTACTCGTGCAGGAAGCAAAGCTCGCCCTCCGCTTCCTCCTCCGAAAAGCCTTTTTGCAAAAGTCTGTCCTTTATTTCTTTTTCCGTTCTGTCCTTAAACGATATAAGCCTAAGGGCATAATCTCTGCAGCTAATCATCCAAAAACTCCATAAAAACAAGATTACCGAGGTCAATTCCGCGGTTTGTGAGCCGCAGTCTGCTTCCCGATTTTTCAAGCAAGCCCTTTTTTATAAGCGGCTTCACACGCTCGGGAAATTCCCCGTTATATACAATTCCCTCTGTCATTCTGAGACCGAGCATGAACCGCTCCAAATCAATTTCGCGCTCCGAAAGGCGCACTTCTTCCACTCTGCACCCTTCGCCCGATATATACAAATCCGTATCGGCGGCATTGGCAAACCTCGCTGCGCCGACGCACGAATGAGCTGCCGCGCCGATCCCGATATAGTCCTCACGCCGCCAGTATGCACTGTTATGGCGGCTTTCAAAGCCTTTTTTTGCAAAGTTCGATATTTCGTACTGCATTATATTTTTCTCCGCAAGGCGGCTGCGCAGCATGTAGTACATTTCGCGCTCCGTGTCGTCATCGGGCAGTGAAAGCTCCATGTTATAAAACGGTGTGTTTTCCTCAATAATCAGAGAGTACGCCGACACATGCGGCACATCAAGGCTTAAGGCGCAGTCAATCGTGTGCGAAAGCGAGCCGGGCGTTTGCAGCGGAGTTGCAAGCATTATATCGATGCTGATATTTTCAAAGCCTGCATTGTGCGCGGCATCGGCTGCGGCAAAAATATCCGCTGCCGAATGTATTCTTCCGAGGGCGCGCAGCTCATTGCCGTTAAATGACTGAGCGCCGAGGCTGAGCCTGTTCACTCCCATGCCTTTCAAGCTTTTCAGAAGCCCGGACGTGACGGTTCCGGGATTTGCTTCGACAGTAAATTCGCAGTCCGCAGTTAAGCTGAGCATATTGGTTACGCCGTCGATTATTTTCAGCAGCGCATTCGGCGCGGCTGTCGGCGTTCCGCCGCCGATGTAGATTGTTTCAGCAGAACATCCGCGATAGCTTTCAGCCTCCTTAAGCACTGCGCTTGCATATTCATCGGAGCGGCTTATATCAGCCGACGAGTAAAAATCGCAGTACAGGCACTTGCGGACGCAAAACGGCATATGAATATAGAATTTCATCAGTCGTCCAGCTTGAGAACCGCCATAAATGCCTCCTGCGGAAGCTCAACGCTGCCGACCTGGCGCATTCTCTTTTTACCTTCCTTCTGTTTTTCAAGCAGCTTTTTCTTTCTGGTTATATCGCCGCCGTAACACTTGGCAAGCACGTCCTTGCGCATTGCGCGAACGGTTTCGCGCGCGATAACCTTTCCTCCGATTGCCGCCTGAATCGGAACCTCGAACAGCTGGCGCGGAATTGTTTCCTTAAGCTTTTCGGCAATTTTTCTGCCGCGCGCATAGCTTTTTGAGGAATGGACGATGAAGCTGAGTGCGTCAACGCTTTCACCGTTCAGGAGAATATCGAGCTTGACAAGGTCGCTCTTGACATATTCAGCCATTTCATAGTCAAATGACGCATAACCGCGGCTGCGGCTTTTGATTGCATCGAAAAAGTCGTATATTATTTCGTTGAGCGGGAGCTCATAATGAAGGTTTGTCCTCCCTGCATCGATATAAGTCATGCCCTTGTAAACGCCGCGCCTGTCCTGACAAAGCTCCATTATAGAGCCGACATATTCGCCGGGCACGAAAATCTGTGCATTGACAAAGGGTTCTTCCATATAATCGATTTCGGACGGCGCGGGAAGATTTGTCGGGTTCGAAATCATAAGCTCCTCGCCGGAGGTTGTGAAAACCTTATAAACAACGCTCGGCGCAGTTGTTACAAGGTCAAGGTTAAACTCGCGCTCCAGCCGCTCCTGAATTATTTCCATGTGCAGAAGTCCGAGAAAGCCGCAGCGGAAGCCGAAGCCGAGAGCTGCGCTTGTTTCGGGCTCGAAGGTCAGCGACGCGTCGTTTAGCTGGAGCTTGTCCAAAGCATCGCGCAAATCGCCGTACTTTGCTCCGTCCGCAGGGTAAATTCCGCAGAACACCATGGGATTGACCTTTCTGTAGCCTTCAAGCGGTTCGGACGCCGGGTTTGCCGCATCTGTCACGGTGTCGCCGACCTGCGTTTCCTTAACCGTTTTAATGCTCGCCGCGATATAGCCAACCTCACCGGCTTTAAGCCCGTCGCACGGTTTTGTCATTGTCGGCAGAAGATAGCCTGTTTCAACAACATCGAACTCTCCGCCCGTTGCCATGAAGCGGATTCTCATTCCCGGGCGGATTGTGCCCTCCATAACGCGGACATATACGATTACGCCTTTATAGGAATCATAGTAGGAATCAAAGATAAGCGCGCGCGGCGGGAGATTTTCATCACCCTTGGGCGCCGGGATATTTTTAACAATATATTCGGGAATCTGCTCGATGTTAATTCCCTGCTTCGCACTGATGCGCGGCGCATCCTCGGCAGGGATTCCGATAACATCCTCAATTTCTGCCGCAACCTCATCGGGGCGCGCACCGGGAAGATCGATTTTATTGATAACGGGCAGAATCTCAAGGTCATGGTCAAGCGCAAGATATGTGTTTGCAAGCGTTTGCGCTTCAATCCCCTGTGACGCGTCCACAACCAGCAGCGCACCCTCGCACGCGGCAAGCGAGCGCGAAACCTCGTAATTAAAATCGACATGACCGGGGGTGTCGATAAGATTCAGGATATAGTCCTT
>CAJJUC010000028.1 GCA_905195005.1 uncultured Eubacteriales bacterium
GCTTGCACACAAGTCATCGGATTTATCTTTCCGATTCACTGGTCAGAACTTTCAACTTCGTTGAAAGCCACACTTCGTGTGTCCGATTTATCTTTCGGTTCACTAAAGGATATGCCTTAATTATGGGCATATCCTTTTATATTCACAAGCGGAGCAAGTCCCGAAAATTCGGAGGGAATAACCTTTACCGCTAAGGCTGACAGCGGAAGCGAGGGCGCGGGCTATTACAATGTTTACTGCGATCTCTCGGACGGGCGGAAATTCAGCCTCGGCGCGGTGACAGATATTCCGCTGAAAAGCGAATGGGTGAGAGTGAACAGAAGCTGGAGCGATTTCAAGCTGCAATCCAATCCGAATAATGTTGAAAATGCGGAAAAGCTTGACCCCTCGAAAATTACGGCTATCAGCTTTGGCGGAATTTTCTACGAAAACGCAGCAGGCTACACGCTGAAGCATATCGGCTTTATAAGACCGCCCGAGGACGGCGTCGGAGTGACGGTGCTCAGCGCGTGGTCGGGCGATGAAATAACAAAAGTGCAGCTTACGGAGAACAGCAGAAGCATCGGAGAATATGAGCTGATTGTTGCCGCATATGACGAAAACGGGGCTGTCAGCGGAATCGGAAGAAAGAAAATCAGTGACAGAGATGCGTTTGCAAGCTACGATGTTAATATAAAATGCAAGGCAAGGAGCGCGTCGGTGAGGCTGTTTGCATGGGACAAAAAGGCGTTTCATCCGCTCAGCGAAGCGATAACGGTAAGGTGAAAGGGAGAGAATATGGGAAGAATTGATGAAAGATACCGCTGTGCGGTCACGCCGCAGGCACGCGGAGGAGCATGTGTTTCGGCGGAAAAGTGCCGCTTTACCGTGCTGGGCGAGCAAATGATGCGGATAGAATACGATGAAAACGGGATTTTTGAGGACAGGGCAACGCAGCGCGTTGTGAACCGCGATTTTCCCGTGCCGGAATACAAGGTTGCGCGCGATGATGAAAAAATTGTTATTTCAACAGAATTTTTTGCGGTTACATACTACCTCGGCAGGAAATTTTCAAAAAATTCGCTCACGGCGAAGCTGAACACGGAATATTGCTACACGGTCTTTAACTGGCATTACGGAAAAGAAAACGACCTTCCCGGAACGGCACGGACGCTTGACGGGGTTGACGGCGAATGTGAAATTCCGCCCGGCGTGATGAGCCGCGGTCAGATAAGCGCGCTTGATGACAGCGATTCAATGGTGATTTCGGAGGACGGCTTGATTGAAAAGCGAAACGGCAGCGCTGTTGACCTATATCTGTTTGCATATGCCGATGATTATTACGGTCTGCTGAAAGACTTTTATGCGCTTTGCGGAGGAACGCCTCTGCTGCCGCGGTATGCGCTGGGGAATATGTGGTCGCGTTATCACAGGTATTCGCAGCGTGAATATCTTGAGCTTTTTGAACGCTTCGGAAAAGAAAGCTGCCCGTTTTCGGTTGTCGTTATCGATATGGACTGGCACCTGGTAGGCGTTGACAAAAGGTACGGAATAGGGTGGACGGGGTACACATGGAACCGTGAGCTGTTTCCGGACTATAAGCAGTTTTTAAATCGTCTGCATGAAATGGGGGCGGAGGTTTCGCTGAATCTTCACCCGGCGGACGGAATTGCTCCGTACGAAGAAATGTACGGCGAAATGGCGGCGGCAATGAACACACCGCGCGGCGAAACGGTGCCGTTTGATATGACAAATCCGAAATTCACGGAAAATTATTTCCGCATACTTCACAATCCGTACGAAAATGACGGGGTGAGCTTTTGGTGGATTGACTGGCAGCAGGGGGAGAATACGAAATATGACGGACTTGACCCGCTCTGGCTGCTGAATCATTTTCACTTTGCGGATATCGGGCGCGGAAACAAACGCCCGATGATTCTTTCGCGCTATGCCGGAATCGGTTCGCACCGCTACCCGATCGGGTTTTCGGGCGACAGCGTTATGTCATGGGAAAGCCTTGATTTTCAGCCGTATTTCACGGCTTCGGCTTCCAATGCCGGCTACACCTGGTGGAGTCATGACATAGGAGGGCACATGCGAGGAATCCGCGATGACGAGCTGACCGCGCGGTGGATTCAGTTCGGCGTTTTTTCGCCGATTAACAGGCTGCACAGCTGCGAGCATCCGCTTGTGGGAAAAGAACCGTGGAATTTTTCAGCGCAGACAGAGGAAACAATAAAGCGCTTTCTGCGGCTCAGGCATGCGCTGATTCCATATCTTTACGCAATGAACCACAGAACGTATAAATACGGCGAGCCGATTGTTTCACCGATGTACTACAGATATCCGTCCGACAGCCGAGCATATGAAAAACGCTTCAGAAATGAATACATGTTCGGAACGGAAATGCTTGCTGTGCCGATAACAAGCCATTCGGACGGCGCAACTCTGATGGGCGCCGCCACGGGTTTTTTGCCGGAGGGCGAATGGTTCGACTTTTTCAGCGGACGGCATTATTCGGGCGGACAGATAACTTCATTTTACCGCGGACTGTGCGAAATGCCCGTACTGGTGAAGGCGGGCGGAATAGTTCCGATGTCCACCGAAAAGCCGCATAACGGCACGGAAAATCCGCAGTCAATGCTGATAAAGGTTTTCGCCGGTGCGGATAATTCGTTCGATTTATATGAGGACGACGGAATTTCCAAGAGTTACGAAAAAGGCGCTTATGCAGTGACCGGAATAAGGCTTATTCATTCCGAAATGCCCGAGCTTTGCATCACTGCCCCAAAAGGGGACGCTTCTGTTCTGCCGAAAAGCAGGGATTATGCAATTGAGTTTATCGGTTATGAGGACTGCCGCCGCTTTTCGGTTACGGAAAACGGCGGCGAAAAGGAATTTGAGTGCAGCTGCGAAAACGGAAAGACCACAGTTACCGTCAAAAACGCAAGCGGTGAGCTGAAAGTGCGTTTTCTTGAACGCGTGCGGCTGAGGAAAAACAATACCGAGGCAGACGCGGTTGAATTTATAAGGCGGTATCAGGGGAAGAACGACGATAAAGCCGTTCTGTACGATATGGTGACGGCCAAGGCGGCTGCAAGCGAGGTGTTGCGGTTCTTATCGGTTGCGGAAATTGACTCAAATGTTTGTAAGGCGCTGGCGGAAATTCTGCTTGCTGAAAAATCGGAATACGGAGAGGAGACAAAGATATGAAAAAAATTATTGCCGCTGCGCTTGCGGCAGCAATGCTGCCGGTGTGCAATCCGTGCGCAACACTTGCGGAGAATGAATCGTTTGTTGTTGAGTGCGAGAATTATTCAACGGCAACGTTTGACGTGCCGATTCTTAAAAACGGCGAATTCAGCGGCGGAGCGTTTGTAAATCTTATACAGCTGCCGTCCGCCGAAAAATACAAAATGGTATACACCTTTGAAGCGCCGAAGGACGCAACTTATCTGCTTGATATGCGGTGCAGCGAGCTCGGCGTGACATGGACATCGGACTTTTCTTTCAGCATAAACGGCGGAAAGGAAATCAAGGCTGCGGAGGCTTCAACGCGGACTGCCGACTGGCAAAATTCGATTTACGGAAGCCTTTTGAAGGAATACCGCGTCGGAGAATATGATTTAAAAAAGGGCGAAAACACGCTGACAGTGACGGTTGACAAAAGCGATATTCGCGCAAATCTCGACAATAAGCTCGGATATTTTGCGGACTATTTCAAATTCACGCTGAAAAGCGGTGAATTCAAGGGAATTTTTCCGTCGGAAAACTGCGGTGTGTTTGAAAAAACGAAAACCGTTAAATATGAAGTGTGCAGGATGGCCGCCGATGACAAGGAGCATTCATATACATACACGGTAAACGATTTCTGGGGAAGAACAACTGACAGCGGCGCTTTCAAAATTGCCGCGGAAAAGAGAACAAAAACCATCAACCTCGGAAAATATGACCTTGGGTGGTACAAAATAAACGTTTATGCCGAGGGAACTGATGAACGCTTGGGTTACGCGCATTTTTCCGTTGTGCCGCCGCTTTCCGAGCGGTGGCAGGGCGATAGTCCGTTTGCCATTGATTCGGGAGCAAGCGTGCTTTTGAAAAAGGATGAGCTTGAGGATAAATTTATGCAGACGATTCCGCTTGCCGGGATAAAATGGGTGCGTGAGCGCGCGAACTGGAGAGGCTTTTGCGCCACAGGACACAAAGATTACGATTCTTATATAACGAAAAGGTTCGGCGCGATAAAGAAATACGGAGTTAAAACAACGCAGATTCTTGTGACAGACGAACTGTGGAACGACAATCCGTTTACGGATTTGCAGCGGGCATATGCATATCAGCAGGATCTTGTGAAAAACACCGACGGACTTATTGACCTTATCGAAATCGATAACGAGCTTGACGGAATGACGAGTAAGTATCCGGCGGACATGTACTCGGCATATCTTAAGGCAATGTTTCTCGGAAATGCGGACAGCGGCGGAAACATGAAAATGAGCATGGTGTCGCTCTGCCTTTCTCCCGAAACAACATTCACGGACGGGATTATGCGCAACGATGTTTTAAACTGGACGGATATTTTCAATTTTCACGCGCACACTGATTATTCCGAAAAGAACAAAATCCTCGGAATACGAAAGAATTTCCTTGAAAGCTACTACGATAAAAAACAGCAGTTCGACACGAGGGATATGCCGAACTGGCTGACGGAAGCCGGAATATATATCGATATCGGGGAAAACACGGAGCTTACCGACGACCAGGGCATGGTTCAGGCGCGTTACCTCGTTACGGCAACGCTTGAGTCGCTGGCAGAGGGAGTGGATAAATTTTTCTGGTTCATATTGCCGAAGTACACCGAGCACAACAAGGAGCTCGGCACGTTTGACGCGAATTTTAACCCGAATCCGGCATATCAGGCGGAGGCAATCTGCTCTTATGTTCTCGGAAAGGGTAAGTATATCGGAAAAAAGTGCGATGACAGCGCGCAGGCATATATGTTTGACAGCGGCGAAAACGATGTGCTTGTTCTATGGACAGACGCGCCGAAAAAATACAGCGTTGTCACCGATAAGAGCGTTACAGTCACCGATATTATGGGGCAGAGCAAAACAGTTTTTCCGAAAAACGGGAAAGCGGAAATTGATATAGCGTACTACCCTGTATATGTGACATTCGGCGGAAAAGCGGATAAGGCGAACTATTACCCCGAGGAATATAAGGAAAACGCGGAAATCAAGCGAACGTTTAATGCCGGCGAGCGCATCATTCTTCAGCAGACGTTTAATCAGAATCTTGAGGACGCGCGAAACAAGGGCTATCTGCTGAAGAATAACGAAACGGAGGAATTGACGCTCACTGTCAACAATTTCAACAGCTCCGAAAAAACGGTTCGGCTGAGCGCGGAGCTTGAGTATTCCGATGTTAAATTTGACCGAGATACCGTGACTGTTCCGGCAATGGGAAAAACGGATGTGAAGGTTTCAGTCACACCGCACGCGGACGGAAAATATAACGGAGCCGATGATATAAAAACATGTCTTACATTTAAAGCCGAGGCGGACGGTTTTGAATCAAGTCCGTCGGTTGCAACGGTGCGCATTGAAAACGACACCGTTATCACACCGAAATATATTATGGACGGAGCGGAAAGCCTTGAAAGCTTTAACATAAATAATGTGCTTGACGGTGCGGAAACCTCCGCCGAAATTGCGGAGGACGGCAGCTACCGTTTCCGCGTGCAGCTGCATGCAAGGCTGGGCTGGTATTATCCGCGCCTTAAGGTAACGAACCCCGAAAAGCTTATAAACAGTGACGGCATGTGCTTCTGGGTCAAGGCTGACGAGGAAACCGAGGGAATGGGCGATTTTAAATGCTTCCTGAATCTGAGCGACGGCAGACGGTACTATACGGGCAACGAGTCGAAATTCAACTGCAGCTCAAAATGGGTGCAGGCAAAGGTGAAATGGAAGGATTTGATTCTGTTTACATCACCGTACGGTGCGGTGGACATTCGTCCGTTTGACCCGTCGCTGGTGGAAAGCCTTGAAATCGGCTGCAATCTTTATCCGTACGACCGTCCCGACAAGAAGATGTCGTTTTATCTCAAGGAACCGGGGCTGTTCGTTGATGAAAGCGTCGCTGATGAATCAAAGAAAATTGAGGTGAGCGGCATTGAAGGCGGCAGACATTACAAAGAGGGCGAAACGATAAACGCCGTTATAAAGCTTGCGGACGGAGTGAGCGGCGCGCGCGTTTGGCTCAATGATGAACCGATCGATATTGCAGAAAATGATGAAAGAGAGATAACGGTTCGGTTCGGAGCGCTTGCAAAGGGAAAATACACGCTGCGCACATCGGCAGGAAGCAGCGTTAACGCGGTGACAGACAAGGCCGAATTTTACGTTGAGTAAAAAGTGTGAAAATAAGGATTGGTGAAGACATGAAAAAATATATTTTGACGGCGGCAGCCGCAGCGCTGCTTATGCTTCCGTCGGGCGCAGAAGCCGCAAAGCTTTCCGCAGTGCAAAACAGCGGATTTCTGACTGTGACTGCCGACGCGCAGCGCGAGGAAAAGTCGCTTTCCGTCATTCTTACCGTGACGGACAAAAGCGGCAGGCTTATATTTGCCGATGACAGCTATACAGATGACAGCGGAAAGTATACTTCGGTTTGCAATGTTAAAAATTCCGACGGAATACTCAGACTTTATGCAAGAATAGGAGAAGAGGAAGCGGAGCTGCCGGAGGTTTATGTCCGCACTGAAGCAATGGAAAACGAGCTTTCGGAGAAGCTGAAGGGCAGCGATGCGCAGGCGCTTAAAGAATCGATAACAACATACTGCCCGGCGCTGGAGCTTGACGATGAGCTATACAACACGCTTTCCGATAAGGACGAGGTTTTCCCGCTGATGATAAGTGACGGCGCAAAAACTTCTGCAAAAAACTATGATGATTTTAAAAATATTTTTTACAGAGCGGTTATTCTCGAAAAATATAACGAATCGGCAAGCAAAAATGCGGTTTGCGCCTTAATGACGGCATCACCTTACAGGGAAGCTTTCCCCGGGCTGTTTTGCGATAACTACGGTGCGCTTTCGGATAAAATCAAAGCATATGTCACGGAGGACATGGAAAAAGCCTATAAGAATGCGGCGGCGCTTGCGGACGATATTGAATTTTCCGTTCTGAGATGCGCCGTGAAATATTCATCGCTTTGGACAAACGTTCAGAAATTCCTGAATAATTATTCCGAAAAAATCGGTTTTGATTCGGATGCAACCTCCGGTGAATGCAAAAACGTTGTCGGAAACGATTATTCAACATATGAGGAAATAAGAAAAGCAATGAAAGGGAGCGGCTCATCCGGCTCTTCGGGCGGCGGCTCATCCGGAAAAAAGAGCAGCGGAATTACAGCGGCACGTGTTAATCCCGGCGTTTCGGAGAAGGCAGAGGTGAAATCGGGCAAAAGCGTTTTCACCGACATGGATGACTGCAAGTGGGCAGATGATGCGGTTGCGCATATATACGGGCTTGGAATTGTCAGCGGAAGCGGCGATAACCGTTTTGAACCGCTCCGCAGTGTGACGCGTGCGGAAGCCGTTAAGATGCTCATGATTCTTATAAAGCGCGACAAGCTCGCACCGCCCGATTATCTTCCGTTTGAAGATGTGGAAAAGGACGGCTGGAGCTATCCTTATATTGCAAATGCGTATGCCTGCGGCATTGTGAACGGGAAATCCGAAAACCTGTTCGGAACGAACGACTCTGTCACAAGGCAGGAAATGGCGGCTATGGCATGGAACGCAATGAAGCTTTGCGGATTTGAAGAAAAATCACGCGGTGCGTTCGCGGATTCGGAAAGTATTGCTCCGTGGGCGAGGGACGCCGTTGAAATACTTTGCGGAGCAGACATTCTGCACGGGCGCGAGATTGGCGGAGGGCTGAGCTTTGTGCCGAACGATTCGCTGACGCGTGCGGAGGCTGCCGTCATGATTAGCAGCATTGCAAAACAAATGCCGTAGGAAAGGAACTGTGTATGAAAAAGATAATTTATTTACTTATTTTCAGCTTGCTTCTCGGAACGCTGAATGTGCCGCTGAATATCTTTGCGGCTGAAGCGGACGAAGCTCGGACGGTTGTTGAGGGAGTGACGAACGTGCGCCTCGGCAATGATGCGCATGTTCTCACGCGCGCCGGGTTTGCAAAAGCCGTTTACGGGCTGACAAACGAGGGTGAGCCCGAAGCGGCGGCGCAGGTGTTTTCCGATGTTGACATAAATTCGCTGTATGCAGGCTATATCGAGCAGCTGTACAGGAGCGGAATAATCACGGGCGGCGGCGACGGAAAATTCCGCCCCGATGATAATATCACCGTATACGAAGCATATACAATGCTTCTTAATCTTGCCGGATATTCAAGGCTGATAAACGGGAACTATCCCGATGAGGTTCTGAAAGCTGCGGTCAAAACGGGACTTGCGAAAGGCATCGGCACAATGGGCTCTGTGAACGTTAAAACGGCGTACCGAATGCTTTTCAATCTGCTTGAGGTTGATGTGATGGAGCTTTCGCTTTCCGAAAAGGATAAGCTTGAAAAGGGCGCGGCATTTATGGAAGCCGTTCTGAGAGTTTACAAAGGAAAGGGCGTTGTTGAAGCAATCGGCGGAAAATCGCTTTACGGGCGCAGCTATAACGAAGACGTTGTGTTTATCGGCGGATTTGAAATGACAAACAAATCCGCGGCAAATGAAAATTCGCTCGGAAAATACGGAGAATATTATTATTCCGATGATGATATTCTGCTTGCATTTTCAGAAAAGCACGGCGATACGCTCAGAATCATGTCCGCAGATATTGAGAAATGTGACGGAAGCACATACAAATACAATGAAAACGGAAGGATAAAGAAAGCAAATCTGAGCCGGAGCAAGGATGTGCTTTACAACAACGACCCGGCAAGCGACGAGGCGCAGCTCCGCCCGAAATACGGATATGTGCTTCTGACGGACAATAACGGTGACGGAAGCTATGACGTTGTCAGCGTGTTTGATTACACAAATATTTTTTCCGTGAGGATAAACACTGTGTCCGAAACGGTGACATACAGCGTTTCCGAAAACGGAGCTATTAAGAAAAAAGAGCTTTCGCTTTCGGGAAAGGCTTATGAGCTGTATAACGAAAAGGGCAAGAAAATCGAGCTTTCGGAGCTGAGAAGCGGAACGGCTCTCACAGTGATGGAATCGGACAAGAAAACGGTCATTTATCAAAATTCGTTTAAAATGACCGATTCCGTGACGGCTGTCCGCGATGATAAATATATTACAATCGGTTCAGAGGAATATATGCTTGCCGAAAATCCGTATTTTGAGGAATGGAACGGAAAATCCTTTTCAGAGGTGACGTTTTATACCGATATTTTCGGAAATATAGCGGCGGTTATCGGGGGTGAGGATTCAAAGTGGAATTTTGCTTATGTGATGAAATCGCACTATGATAACAAGGCGCTGAAAAACCGCTTCGGAATGAAGCTGCTGACAAGCTCTGATGAAAAACAGATTGTTTACACAACGCAGAACACCGTAAAGCTGAACGGAACCAAAACGGATGTTTCAGCCGATTTTGAGGCGTTCATCCCGGCCGGCGCCGTTATAAGATACAAGCAAAATTCCGGCGGAGAGATTACGGCGATTGACACTGCCGAGGATGTGAGCGGATTCGACCTTTCGCCGCGTGCCGACAGCAGCGATGACTGCCTGCTGCGCCGCTGTGACGGAGAAATGCTTTACAAAAGCTACACAAGCATGTTTAAGGCATACGGAAAAATGACGCTTGCCGGTGAAGCATACCGCGACGGCAAAACGATTGTTTTCAATGTTCCGAAAGAGGAGGATGAAAAAACAACCGATGATGATTTCTATGTGAGCGCCTCCGTTCAGTCCGACCTTATATGCAGAACGGTTGCATATAACACCTCCGGTCAGTCGCTTGCTTCAAGCGTTGTTGTCAATTTTGCCGATCCTTACGGCTCGGCTGTTGAAGAGGACGCGCGCTGCGTTGTTATCAAAAAGCTTCTCGGAACAGAATATAAGGACGATGACACATATATTATCCGCGGATTTTACAACGGTGCGGAAGCAAGCCTTTACGTTGACCCGAAATTCACAGATCGGTGCAGCAAGCTTAAAGCAGGGGATATGCTTCGCGTTACCGTGCGCGACAATGTGATTACGGCAATGCAGATTGTTTATTCGCAGAGCGGAGAGGGCTACCTTAACAAAAACTGGTATTTTGGTTCGAGCAGTGAAGCAAATGCGGCGATAAGGTATCTTATAGGCACACCGGTCAAGGTTGAGGAAGAGCGGATGCTCTTTAAATACAGTGACGATAAAGGCAATGTTAAACAGGAGATATTCCGTCCGCAGACCTTTAACGTGTATATTTACGACCCGAACCTTCCGTCCGATGAACGCGTTTACCTCGGAAAGGCAAGCGATATAACCGATATGATTTGCGACGAAACGGGCGCAGACACGGTTATAGTATCAACAAGAGCAACCGTAAGCCATGACATGCTTGTAATTAAAAAAAGGCGGTAAATGCCGAAATTCCGGGCTTTTTTCAGTGCGGAAATCATTTTTGATACCGTGCGGAAAACTGTTACCCGTGACCGTAAAATAATGAAACCGTTTGATAAAAGTGTGTCTTGCATAATTTTATTCGGCGGATATAATAAAGCTGCAAAACGAAAAAGAAAGAGGGTTATGAAATGAAATTCAACAAAAAGCAAATCACCGCGGTGATTCTTGCGGCGGCACTTTGCACGGGCGGACTTGCCGGCTGCGGAACAAAAAAGAAGCAGACGTCGTCCGACGGGAAGATAAAAATTACCGTTGCAAACTGGCCGAGCGAGGACGGAAACGAAAAAGCGTTTGAAAATGCTGAAAATAAAAGAAAAGAATTTGAAAAGAAATATAAGAATATTGAGGTTGCCGGAGAAACATGGGGTTACGACCAAAGTACATTTATGGCACGCGCAGAGGGGGGCTCGCTTTCAACCTCGTTTTTCACGGAAGCAAAAAAAATCATTCAGTTCGGCTATGCCGCCGATATTACCGATTATGTTAAAAAGTACGGTTATTACGGAAAAATAAACGAAACGCTGTTGGACACAATTTCAAAAGAGGAAAGCATTTATCTTCTTCCGAAAAGCGCATATTCGCTCGGGATTGTGATTAATATGAACCTTTTCCGCGAGGCAGGGTTGCTTGAAAGCGACGGAACGCCGAAAATTCCGAAAACATTCGATGAGCTTGCGGCTTTTGCGCAGACGGTTCATGAGAAAACGGGGAAGGCAGGCTTTGTGTTCCCGACAACCTCCAATCAGGGCGGCTGGAATTTTTCAATGCTTGCATGGAGCTTCGGAACAGAGTTTATAAAGAAAAAGGACGGAAAGTATACCTCCAATTTCGCAAACGACAAATGCGCCGCAGCGCTTGAATATCTGAAGGATTTAAAGTGGAACAAAAATGCGCTTCCGTCAAACACAAATGTTGACGCGGCTGAGGTTGTGAAGCTCATCGGAACGGATCAGGCGGCAATGGCAATTGTGCATCCGGGTCAGCTTGACGCACTTATTAAGGATTACGGAATGAAGCCGGAAAACATTGCGATGATAACCATGCCGGCAGGTCCCGAGCGCCACGTTACCCTGATGGGCGGCGACTTTTACGTTATCGAGCCGAACGCAACGCCCGAACAGATTGACGCAGCGTTTAAATGGATTCAGTTCAGCGGACTCACAACCGAAATGGATGAGGATACGAAAAAAAGATACGAGAATGACACAAAACTCGATTTTGAGGAAAACATGAAAGTAATCGGCGTTAAGGATTTGTCAATCTGGAACGACAATGCCGACACTGAGAAATTCAAAAATGAGATAATTGAAAAATATCGCAATATTCCCGAAAAGAACGTTGCGGATTACAATAACAACAAGGGCGGCATTGAATATCAGGTTGAGGAAGAGGTTTGCGCACAGGATTTGTACGCAACGCTTGACAGCTGCATTCAGGAGGTTCTCACAAACAAAAACAGCGATGTTAAGGGAATCCTCAAGAAAGCGGCAGCCGATTTTCAGAGCAACTTCCTTGATTATGAAAACTGACATGGAGGCAAGCTGTGAATACTAACTGCAAAAAACGCGGATTATCAAATCCGCTTTCGGAAAATATCAGCGGCTGGCTGTTTATCCTTCCGGCGCTCATAAGCGTTTACTATACCATTCTGCGGCCGCAGGTTCTCGGCACATGGTGGTCGTTTTTCAGCATGAACGGCTACAAGGTCGGGAAATTTGTCGGGCTTGATAACTACAGGCGCGTCATGCGCGATACAATGTTTCTCAAATCGCTCGGGAATACCTGGCTTTATGTGTTCTGGTCGCTCGCAATCGGGTTTCTTGTGCCGATTCTGCTTGCGATTATGATGAATGAGCTTGTTCATGCGCGCGGCTTTGTCAGATTCTGCGTGTATCTTCCGAGCGTGCTTCCCGTAACCTCGGTTATGACGATATGGTATCTCATATACTATCCCGATAACGGCGGACTTCTGAACATGCTTTTGGCGAAATTCGGCATAGCGCCGTATGTGTGGCTGCAGGACCCGAAGCACACGATTATTTACATTGTGATATGCATGACATGGAGCGGCGCGGGAGCTTCGGCAATGTATTACTTTGCGGCGCTTCAGGGAATCAACCGCGAGCTTTACGAGGCAACGCTGATTGACGGGGCAGGCTTTTTCAGAAGAATGATAACCGTCACGCTGCCGCACATTTACGGGATTGTGCTTCTGTTTCTGATTCAGCAGATAATCGGCATATTTTCGATTATGGAGCAGCCGCTACAGATGACCGGCGGCGGGCCGAACGGCGCTTCGATG
Organism: uncultured Eubacteriales bacterium; assembly: GCA_905195005.1. GTDB lineage: Bacteria > Bacillota > Clostridia > UMGS1883 > UMGS1883 > UMGS1883. The sequence continues at coordinate 12,920 of CAJJUC010000028.1, forward strand.
ACGCTCGGACTGCTTGCGTACCGCTACGGCTTTGTGAGCGTTCGCCCGAACCTTGCAATGGCAATCGGCGTGATAATGTTTTTGATTCTTATGGTTGTGACGTGCTTCTATTTCTTTGTGAATAAGCGGATAGAAAATAATATGTAAAGGAGAGTGTACCGATTATGAAAAAAATGGATATGGGTATACTTACCGATACCGATATGAAACGCCCCCGGTATAAGCTGCTTTATGCGCTGATTGCAGCGCTGCTCGTCATTTACTGCTTTGCGGTGCTCATTCCGGTGGTGTGGATAATTCTGTCCGGCTTTAAGAACGTTAAGGAGCTGTACGCTGTGCCGTCGAGCTTCTTTCCGAAGACAATTGACCTTGGCAAGCTTTCGCGCGTCTGGACGGAAATGAAGATATATAAATATTACATTAACACGTTTATCATGGCGGGCGGAGCAACGGTTGCGGCGTGCCTCGCCGGCGGACTTGCAGGCTATTCAATATCAAAGCTCAAGCCGAAGGGCACGGGCGTTATATTCATGATACTTTTCTGGATAATGCTCATGCCGGGAACGCTGCGCACGGTTCCGCTGTACATAGGCTTTAAGGATGTGCCGCTTATCCACATCAGCCTGCTCGACACCTTTTGGCCGATATGGATAATGTCGGCTTCGAGCATATTCAATATTATTTTGTTCAAAAATTTCTTTGACGGAATTTCCGGCTCGATAATCGAAGCGGCAAAAATTGACGGGGCGTCCGCAATGAGAATTTTTGCAAAAATCGTTATGCCGCTCTCGGTCCCCGTTTTTGTGACGGTTGCAATTTTCACATTTAACGGGCAGGTCGGGCAGTTCTTCTGGCCGTACCTCCTTATAAAGAAAAAGGAGCTTACCGTTCTCGGCGTTCAGATGTACACAATGCAGTCGTCGAATTATACCATGGATTACCAGATGCTTGCGATTCTGTTTTCAATCCTGCCGCAGCTTTTGATTTTCGCCGTGTTCCAGAAAAAAATAATCGGCGGAGTCAGCGTTGGCGCTGTTAAAGGTTGAAATATATTAATTTATAAGAAAGAAGGAGAAAAGAATGAAAAAATTTTTATGTGTGTTCCTGTCGGCAATTATGCTGATTTCGTGCGCCGCATTTTCTGCGGCAGCGGAGGAGGAAGCGTTTTCAATCATCCTTGAGGGCGAAAAATTCACCGCTCAGACGCAAAGTGATGAAGCTCCGGAGGTGGAGCGCCTCACAGACGCGAATTTTTCGGGAAACGGCTGGCTTAAAACAAGCTCGGCGAAGGAATATAGCATAACGGCGGATTTCTATGTACCCGAAGCAGGCTTTTACAATGTCAGCACGGTAACATACCCGAACGGCGGTGCGGTTTACCTCAGCGAGTACAAAATTACAGTCGGCGGAAAGGACTATGCTGCCGGCGATATGGCGGAGGAATCGGGAACATACCCGTCAATATTTAAAAAATATGTGTCTAAGCGCGTTGTAAAGCTTGAAAAAGGCAAAAACACAATTGCGTTTACGCCCACAACGCTGCGAAACACGGGACAGGCAATGGATTATTGCTTCTGCATGGATTATGTTAAGCTTGCAAAAACAGATCTCTGTGCCATCAGATATGAAGGCGAAGATTTGAAAGATGCAATCGGCGGAAACGTTCCAACGAATGGCAATGCATCGGGCGGAAAGGTGCTTCAGTTTGTAAGACCGGTAAGCGATGATAATTCGAACAGCTTTGACATTACGGTTGACGCACCTGCGGCAGGATTTTATCGATTCGGCTTCAGCGGAAGCGGACCTGACACACAGGCGGAGGCAGAAAGCAAATACGCGATTTATTTTAAAAACGAAAAGCTTGATTTGCAGACAACGCGGCAGACTGGCAGCGCATATGATTTGTACAGCGCTGAGGTTGAGCTTGACGAGGGAGTTAACGCCTTTACGGTAGTTGTCGAGCCGTGGACGCACAGGGGCAGCTACGGAACTCATTACGTTTTATACTGCGATTATTATGAAATTACAATGCTCAGCGAAAGCGAGCCTGCAAACAAAATTGTGATTGAAGCTGAAAAAGGCTATGAGGTACAGAATTTCACCCCCGTTGTCGCAGACCAAGCCGCAAGAACGCTTGAAGACCTTAAGAGCGGCAACACGGACGCCTCGCTGATGAGCGGCGGCGCAATCCTTGTGGCGAACAATAATACAAGCATAAACACGCCGCTTGAAAACGGATTACTTACGTACAAGGTGAACATTCCGGCATCGGGAAGCTATTCGATGACGATTGACATTGCGGCACAGATAAGTCAGAACAGCCAATTCTCACCGGTTAAGCTTGCGGTGAAGCAGGGGGATACAAAGCTTGTTGACGACAGAATGCTCGCCGCAGCCGGAACATATATTACAACGCGCTCGTGGGATGCGGAAACTGAGCAGGCAATCGAATCACAGGTACAGATTACCGAGGAAAATGCAACCGTTGAGGTTGTTGACAACGAGCTTTATTATGCATACGCAAACTGCACGATGAGAAAATACCGTTTGCTCGACAAGATAGAGCTTGAAGCCGGCGAGGCTGAAATCACAATCAAGTGCGATTCCGGTTGGGGGAACGTTCTCTGGGGATTTTTCGTTATGGACGATATCGTGCTTCAGCGCGATGTTGACTGCTCCGCACTCAGTCTGAAAGGCGCGGAGGACGGCGTGTTTACGGGTAACACCTATGAGCTTGCGGCGGCTGACAAATACGGCGCCGTTCTCGACAGCTCGCAGTTCAGCACCGTGTGGACATCGTCAAACGAAAATATTCTGACGGTTGACGGAAACGGCGTTGTAACGGCGAAAAACCCCGGCAAGGCAACGGTAACGCTTGAGGTTGAGGGATATACCTATACCAAGGATATATGCGTTTACAGCAATGCGATTAAATTTATGATTGACAATGTCAGCCTTGACGGAAACACCGTTTCGGTGAAGCATCTGTCGCTTGCAGGCTTTGAAAACGCACCCGTAATGCTCATTGCAGCGGCATTTTCGGCGGACGGAAAAACGATGACCGAAGCAAAAACGGCTGTGCTCAGCGGAAACGATCCGTATATGTACCGGACAACGAGCATAACGCTTGACGCTGCGGCAGAGAAAATTAAGCTTTTTGCATGGAGCGGACTTGACAAGCCGGCGCCGGCATTCTCAGCAATATCCGTAAAATAATAATTATCAGAAAAACGAAACGCAGGGGCTGCAGTTAAATGAAACCGCATTTAGCTGCAGCCCTTTGTGCTGCGAAAGAAAGCCGAAACCGCATTTAGGTGCAGCGCCTGAGTGGCGAAAGAAAAACAGTGCTTAAATACACAGCCATGAAATTAAAAAAGCTTGCAAAATGGAAATGGAAGAGGAACAATACCCCTTCCAAATTGCTTGCTTTTATTGCCAATTTGATAAATATGAAGAAGAACCCGATTTTTCTTAATGCAAAGCAGGGTTCTTCGACAGTCTGAGAAGCCGGATTATCAGTGGAATAATCTGACATCTATAAGCTCCTCTGTTTTTTCGTGCGAGCCCGATATTTTTTTCAGCAAAGCGTCGGCTGCCTTTTCTGCCCAGCCGTTTTCAATCATACCGACGCTTGGAAGAATGCACGGAATGTGCAGCTGTGCGTTAACCGCGTCGAAACTGACAAACGGAATATCCTTTACCCTTGACATCAGCTTAAAGGCGAAAAGATCCGAAAAAAACACAATCGAATCGAAGGAAAGCTTCTGCCGGCAAATGCTTTCATAAACCTCGTAAAGATTTTCCGATGTGGGATCAACCTCAGCAAATCGCGATTCGGAAAGCCCGATTCCGCATTCCCCGAAAGCCTGTTTTAATCCCGAAAATCTGTTCACGCTTGCTTCAACATATTTGCGCGCCCCTATATATAACGGATTTTTGCAGCCCTGCCCGATTAAATATCTGCCGGCAATGCAGCCGCCCTTTAAATCATCGGCGCACACATAATCAAAATC
>CAJJUC010000029.1 GCA_905195005.1 uncultured Eubacteriales bacterium
TGGAAATCGAAGACTTACATATTAATGATAAGCTAGAAGGTACAGTACGTAATGTGGTTGACTTTGGAGCCTTTGTAGACATTGGTGTGCATCAGGACGGACTTGTTCACATTTCTCAGATTTCCGATAAGAGAATCGGCAAGCCGGCAGACGTTCTCGCAGTCGGCGAAAATGTTGACGCAAAGATAACGGAAATCAACTGGGAAACAAAGAAAATCGGTCTTTCAATCAGAGCCGTAATCGAGGATGCACTCAAGGCAGCAGAGCAGACAATTGCAGACGCTCCCGAGGATGTAACCGTTACAACGGAAGAATAATAGAGAAAGAACGCCGCCGGCTTTGCAGGCGGCGTTTTCCTAAATATACGCAGCTATTGGAGAAACGGAAATGGGAATTGAGAAGATTGATAAAAATTTTGCCGTTAAGTCGGAAATCAAACGGGACGGCATAAGGTTTTACGATATTGAGGACGAGCCGTTTCGCATATACGGGGTTTTTAAGGAAAACGGGAGATTTGTAAGACTGCCGGAACAGACTGCAAAACGGGTGAGCGAGGGCGTGGAAGTTCTTCGCAAAAACACGGCGGGCGGCAGAGTTCGCTTTGCAACCGACAGCAGCTACATTGCAATTCATGCCGTGATGGACAATATTGAGGTAATGCCGCACTTTCCGCTTGCAGGCAGCGCCGGATTTGATATGTTCATAAAGACCGATGGCGGAGACATATACGGAGGCACATTCATGCCGCCGAGCGATATGCAGAACGGGTATGATGAAATTATCGACATTCCGCAGCCCGGAATGAAAACAGTGACGGTGGAGCTTCCGCTGTATTGCAATGTTGTCGGGCTGTATATCGGGCTTGACGAAAATGCAAGACTTGAAAGAGCTGAGGACTACACCTTTGAAAAACCGATAGTGTACTACGGCTCGTCCATAACGCAGGGCGGCTGCGCTTCAAAGCCGGGCAGCTCGTATCAAAGTATTATATCGCGCATGTTCGATGTGAATTATATTAATCTCGGTTTTTCGGGCTCGTGCAAGGGCGAGGATGCTATGGCAGAGTATATAGCAAGCCTTGATATGAGCGTGTTTGTATATGATTACGACCATAATGCACCGACTGCATCATTTCTTGAAGAAACGCATGAAAGGTTTTTCAAAATGTTCAGACAGGCAAAACCCGACACGCCTGTTATCATGATGTCAAGACCGAAATATTATCTGACGGAGGACGATATTCTTCGCCGTGATATTATCAGAAAGACATACGAAAACGCAGTTAATTCGGGCGATAAAAACGTATACTTTATTGACGGAAGCTCTCTCATGGATGATTTCATAAAGGATAACGGAACCGTTGACGGCTGCCACCCGACAGACAGCGGCTTTGCGTGCATGGCAAAACGGCTGAGCGCGGAGCTTGAGCGCTTTTTCCGTTCATGATTAAACGCCGGAGGTGATTGGAAAATGAAAGCACAGCGCGAGCTTCGCCCGCACGGAAGCAAGCTGTTCCCTTTCGATATGTGCCTTATGAAGGTTGACGAACCCGTTAATGCGCCGTGCATTATCACGCCCATGCATTGGCATGAGGAGGCGGAGGTTATCTATGTCGAATACGGCGAAATCAGCATTTTTTCATCGGGTCATTCCGAGAAGATGACCGCCGGTGAAATTATGTTTGTGAATCCGTGCGATATTCACGGAATTGAAACAAGCACGGGAAATGTGCGCTATTATGCTTTTGTTTTTCTTGAAGAGCTTCTTGCGAGCGCCGTGCGCGACGCCATTCAGACGGATTATATTGAAAAGCTTCTCCGCGGCGACAAAATAGTCAAGGGTGAGGCTTTCCGCAGCACGGAAGCAGAAGCCGCCGTTAAAATAATTGTTGAAGCGAACACGCCGCCGAAGCGTGACATGCTTGCAACAAAGGGGGCGCTTTATATTTTGCTGTCTTGGCTGCACGAAAACGGGTATGTGATAAAAAAAACGCACACACAGACGGAAACCGAGCGCGACCGCGAAATAATATCCTATATTTCCGATAACTGCTCCGCAAGGCTCACGCTCGGAGAGCTATCGGGAAAATTTCACATGTCGGAGAATTATTTTTGCAGATATTTTAAAAAGCATTTCGGTCAGACAGTGTTTGAATTTATCAACTATCGCAGAATAGAAAATGCGGCGGAGCTGCTGCGGACAACTGAGCGTTCCGTCACAGACATTGCAATTTCATCGGGGTTTGAAAGCATGAGCTACTTTACAAGAAAGTTCAGACAGGTAAAATGCATGACGCCGAAGGATTACAGGCGGCGTAATGGATAAAAACGCAATGAAATGGGAATTATAGGAACGAATTGCAATTCGTTCTTTATTTTTTGTGAATAAAAAAAGGATTTTTGAAACGGTTGTCGAAAAATATAAATAAGCACAGCAAGGGAACAGGCTTAACGTACATTATATATTTATGAAGAAAGGAAAAAACGATGGCAGGCTATTATCCTGAGGAGCTTATTGCCGAAATAACTGCGGCAAACGACATTGTGGATACGGTATCGAGATACGTCCGCCTTAAACGGTCGGGGAACAGCTATATGGGGTGCTGCCCGTTTCATCGGGAAAAAACGCCGTCGTTTCATGTCAGCGCGGACAAGCAGCTTTATCATTGCTTTGGCTGCGGCGCAGGCGGCAGTGTGATTCAGTTTATTATGAATGCCGAGGGGCTTGATTTCCCGGAAGCGGTGAAGTATCTTGCCGACAAGGCAGGCATCCGTTTGCCGGAGGATAATATCGGCGCGAACAGTGAGGAACGTTACCGACGGAAACAGGAGCTGTACAGGCTTAACCGCGACGCGGCGCGGTTTTTCCGCGAGATGCTTTTGTCAAAGCAGGGAGCGGAGGCACAGGCGTATCTCACGCGGCGCGGCTTGTCGGGCAAAACGATTGCGGCTTTCGGACTCGGTTTTGCACCGAAAGGCTGGGACGAGCTTTTGCGGCGAATGACAAAACTGGGCTATCCGCGTGACCTTTTGGTCGAATCCGGGCTTTGCGTCCGCAATGAGAAGGGGCATGTATACGACCGTTTCCGTCAGCGCGTGATGTACCCGATAATCGATGTGCGCGGAAATATAATCGGCTTCGGCGGAAGAATCATGTCGGGCGACGGAGCAAAGTATATGAACTCGCCCGAAAGCATTGTTTATGACAAGGGAAAGAATCTTTTTGCGCTTAATCTTGCGCGGAAAAGCAAGCGCGGATATTATATTCTCGTTGAGGGCTATATGGACGTCATATCACTGCATCAGGCAGGGATTGACGCGGCGGTTGCCGGCTGCGGAACAGCGCTGACGGAGCATCAGGCAAGGCTCATCAGCAAAAGTCCTGTGTATCTGTGCTATGACAGTGACGAAGCAGGCATAAAAGCCTGCGCGCGTGCCGAAAACATATTCCGCGCAATAGGCGGAAAGGTCAAGATCATAACGATTCCGCACTGTAAAGACGCGGATGAGTATATAAAGAAATTCGGCGGTGAAGCGTTTGAAAAACTGATTGAAAAGGCGCGTCCGTTTGCGGAATATCAGCTGGATATTTTGCTGTCGGGTGCGGATTTGAACGATGTTTCTCAAAAGGTTGAGATTATTGAACGCGCGGCGAAAATATTTGCCGGTATTCCGAACGCCGTCGAGCGTGAAGCGTATATCAACACGCTTTCCGCAAGAACCGGAATCAGCGTTGACTCGATTAACAGCGAGGTGCGCAAGATTAACGGAAAAAATGCAAGGAAAGAAATTTCATCGGAGCTTAAACGCGTTTCATCGCCTCCGGGTGATGTGCGCGCCCGCTCGCAGGGGCGCAGAGCATCGGCGGAATCGGGATTTTTATCAATGCTTGCAGACAGTGCGCGCGTGTTTGTTCAGCTCGGGAGCCGCCTGACCGAAGAGGATTTTTCCGTTCCGATACATAAGAAAATATTCGCGGCGATACGTGAATTTTACGAAAGCGGACGGCAGGGGAGCTGCAGTGATTACCTTGTGTCGGTTTTCCGTGAGAATGAAAAGGAATTGTCCGAGGTTTTGCTGAGCACACCGAACATAGAAAATCCGATTGAAGCTGCGGCGGATTTTGCCGATATAATAGAAAACGAGATATTTGAAGAAAAGCTGCGGAAAGCTCAGGACGACGGGGATATTGCCCTGATTGCGCAGCTGCTTAAAGAGAAAAAAGGTGGTAGATAAAATGAACGAACCTGTAAACAAAAAGGCGATAATCAAGGAATTGATTGAAAAGGGCAAGCAGAAGGGTATGCTGACGGAAAAGGAGATTGAAAACGTTCTTTCCGAGCTTGATGTGGACGCCGAACAGATAGAAAAAATTCATGACAATTTTGAGGCGCTCGGCATTGATATTGTCGGCGATATTGACCAGGAAATACAGAAAATCGAAGTTCCCGAGGAGGATATTGAGGATTTGTCCGTTCCCGAGGGAATAAATGTTGACGACCATGTAAGAATGTACCTCAAGGAAATCGGTAAGGTTCCGCTTTTATCTCCGGCAGAGGAGCTTGAGTATGCAAAGCGCATGGCAGACGGCGACGAGGTTGCAAAGAAAAAGCTGACGGAGGCAAATCTGCGCCTTGTTGTCAGCATTGCAAAGCGTTATGTCGGGCGCGGAATGTTATTCCTCGACCTTATTCAGGAGGGAAACCTCGGTCTTATTAAGGCTGTTGAAAAGTTTGATTATACAAAGGGCTACAAGTTCAGTACCTATGCCACATGGTGGATAAGGCAGGCAATCACGCGTGCAATTGCCGATCAGGCGCGCACAATTCGCATTCCCGTTCATATGGTTGAAACTATTAATAAGCTCATTCGCGTTTCACGGCAGCTGCTTCAGGAGCTTGGGCGCGAGCCTACACCTGAGGAAATAGCGAAGGAAATGGGAATGAGCCTTGAGAAGGTGCGCGAAATCATGAAGATTGCACAGGAACCCGTTTCACTTGAAACGCCTATCGGTGAGGAGGAGGACAGCCACCTCGGCGATTTTATCCCCGATGATGACGCACCAGCCCCGAGTGAAGCGGCTTCGTTTCTGCTCTTAAAAGAGCAGCTTATGGACGTTCTCAACACTCTCACTCCGAGGGAGGAAAAGGTTCTTCGCCTGCGCTTCGGTCTTGAGGACGGCAGGGCAAGAACGCTCGAGGAGGTCGGCGGCGTGTTCGACGTAACGCGTGAGCGTATCCGCCAGATTGAAGCCAAAGCTTTGCGTAAACTGCGCCACCCGAGCAGAAGCAAGAAGCTAAAGGATTTCTTAGAGTAAACAAAAAGCCGCGTTCTGATTTTGCAGTCAGAATGCGGCGTCTTTTTGTCAAAAGAGAAATGTGTTCTTTTGACATCAAAAAAACACGTCCCTCTTTTGACTCCAAAAGAACATAACAGTTCGTTTCCGAACAATGTCCTCGATATTCATCGTCACGGATTTAAAGACAGCCGCCGTTTTGCGCCTTTTGGTTCTTTTGACATTAAAAGAACATAACTAAAAAACCCTTTTCCATGGGAAAATATTTGCGGCGCACATAACGGTTCCGAGCACTGCAATCAGCAGCCAAACGGCGAGCGTTGTGTGCCAGCCTGCGCTTTCGCAGAGAACGGCGATTCCGTAGCTCGATATTGCGCTGCCGATATATGTGCAGGAATTTAAAACGCCCGACACTGTTGACACATTTCCGTACTTTTTATAAAACGGCGGAATCATGCAGATAAGAATCAGGTTCACACCATGCATGCAGCCGGTGAGAATTGCCGAAAGAAGCACTGAAAGAGCCATGCTTTTTCCCGTAACCAGCAAAAGCAGAAACGCAGCCGCACCGCCGCAGGCAAATATCACAGCCGCGCAGGCGAGCGGATTTGTGAAGCGCTTTCTGTAAAGCACGGACGCTGCCTGAAAGCAAAGTATTCCGAATATCGGGAGAATAACGCCCGAAAGAATGGCAATAACATTGCTTATGTTATACGTTTCGGCAATATAGGACGGCATCCATGTTGTAACGCCGTCGCGCAGCATTCCCTGGAACACAATCGCGAGCATAATTCCGATAAAAAGCGGCGATACGAATCCCAAGCCGCCCTGTGTGCTTTCCGCTGCTGCTTCGCCGCTGCTTTCGGCATCCGCACCAAAGCGATTCCACAAAAACAGCATCATAAGTCCGCACACTGCGCAGAAAACAAACACGGATTTCCAGCCCAAAAATGTGATAATCACCGGCGAAAACAGATATGTTGCAATTGTTCCGGCGGAGCTGCCCCACGAGACTTTGACAACCGCCGATTTATACTCATCATCCGAAAGCTGCACTGTCATGATTTTAACCATCGGCGGCCACATCAGCGACTGCGCAAATCCGTTAATGCACATAATGACCGTAAGCGCGAGGGGAGAAGCGCAGAACGGAATCAGAATGTTCATCACGGTTGTCAGCGCAAGTCCGAATGAAATAAGGCGCTTTGCCGAAAATCTGTCTCCGAGGATTCCGCTGATAATCTGCCCTGTACCATAGGTTATAAAGCTGCCGGTCAGCCCGTGCGCAAGCAGCGATTTTGCAATGTGCGTGTTTTTTTCTATTTCCGATATAACCGTTCCGTAGCTCACGCGCGTTATATAGCTTATCATGTATGTAAGACTGAGCAGCAGCGTAAGCTGCACGGCTTTATTGAGCTTTTTCACTTTTTATCTCCGCCCTTCAGAATTGTTATCCCGTTTTCCGCGTACAGCTTTATCAGCTCATCGGAAATTCCGCTGTCCGTCACACAGATGTAATCAGAACGCAAATCGCTGACCTTAAGCATTGCACTTTGTTCGAATTTGCTGCTGTCGGCAAGGATATAGACCTTATCCGCCGCAGAAAGCATTGCTTTCTGAATCATACCCAGACTGTCCTGAAAATCTCCGATGCCGTGCTCAATCGAAACGGCTGACGGGCAGATAAATGCCTTGTATGCGTGTATGCGGCCGATTGCGTCCAGCACAAGACTGCCGCAGAACGATTTCTCCGACGGAATGAACTGACCGCCGCAAAGAATAAGCGTGTATTCCTTGCAGTCCTTTAAAATATCCAGAATGTCGAGCGAATATGTGATAACCGTCAGCCGTTTGAAGCGGCGGCGCAGCTCTTCGGCAAGCACTGCCGCTGTGCTGCCGGAATCTATCATAAGAATATCATCCTCCAAAATGCACTGCGCCGCTTTTTCCGCAAGCTCGCGCTTTTCATCGGTGTTGAGGTCAAGGCGGTTTTCCAAATCGGAATAAACAAGCGTGCCGCCCTCTTTCACGGCGCCGCCGTGAACCCTTTTAAGCGCCCCGTGCTCCTCTAAAATCAAAAGGTCGCGCCGCACCGTTTCGGTTGAAACGTTAAATTCGCGCACAAGATGCGCCGTTGTCACAGCGCCCATTTTTTCAAGCATAGCTTTAATTGCATTTTGCCTTTCTTCTGCAAACATATGCAACAACCTCCAATACAATCCACATTATAACACACAAATCCAAATTGTCAATAAAAAAACGCAAAAAAATGAACCAAAGAGAATTATGCCTGACAGGGAAAAACAGGAACAAATGTAAGGAAAGTAAAACATTTGATTTTCAGACCAAAGTATGATATAATTGCAAAAAATGCATTAAAAACAGTTGAAAGGTTGTATGAGATGGATTCATATAAGGATAGGAGGATTCCCGATGTTTCTGTCGGATATGCGTTTTTCAACCCCGATGAAGAGTCTGCGGAGGACGCGGTACGCCGCGCGGATGAGATGATGTATCGCAGCAAACGTGATAAAAAGGCTGCAGTGAAGGTTTGAAAAGGCAATTTCGGGAAGAGCATGAAAAAAAGTTGAAAAAGTTAAAAAAAAGACTTGACTTTTGTGCGGATATATACTATAATATCGCTTGTGTCAAGCAACGGTCTTGAACACGGCGGCGTAGCTCAGTTGGCTAGAGCAAACGGTTCATACCCGTTAGGTCGGTGGTTCGAGCCCACTCGCCGCTACCATCAGGCCCGTTGGTCAAGCGGTTAAGACACCGCCCTTTCACGGCGGTAACACGAGTTCAAATCTCGTACGGGTCACCATTTATTTGGGAGCATAGCTCAGCTGGGAGAGCATCTGCCTTACAAGCAGAGGGTCATAGGTTCGAGCCCTATTGTTCCCACCACGAAAAAGAGATTTGTTTCGGCAAATCTCTTTTTTGTTAAAAACAAATTGAGCGAATCGCAAGCGGTTTTCTCGGAAAAAAGCTCACGGTTGAAAATTGAATAACCGCACAAAGTGTCAGCCGCTTTGTTTGGAAACGGTTGGTGAAAAGGGAATCGGGTCAGAACCCCGAACGATAACAGTCGCCGTAAATATTCGGATGTTTATGCACCGTCGGTGAAAGCCGGTCATTGGGAAACTGAGAAGGCAGGTGCATAAGCGATAAGCTTTTGCTTGCAAAGGCTTGGGAGAATATGAGTCGGAAGACCTGCTTTGATGCTGCTTTGCAAAGTATTTATTTACAGAAGCGGCAGTTTCGGTGAAAGCGTTTTTCGCTGTGCCGATTTGCGGTGTAACACAGGAACAGTCTGCTGTGTCGATTTAATTTCGGCACAGCTTTTTTGTATCTGAATACCGATGCGGTTGAATCAAAGGAGGATTCAAATGCAGACAGTGAAATTGTTCAAACGGACAGCGGCGCTCTTTGCGGCGCTTGCAGTTGCAGCAGCAGCGGCAGCGATTACGGCATTTGCGGACGATGCGCTGCCCGGCAACGGAACAGAGGCAGACCCTTACATAATCAGAACCGGCGCAGAGCTTGTGGAAATCGGAGGAAGTGCAGGCGGCGTCGGTTATATCACACTTGCAAACGACATTGACTTGTCGGCTTACGCAGGACAGCAAACATGCATAATAAAAAAGCTGACAGGTAAGCTCGACGGAGCAGGTCACAAAATCACGGGACTGAGCCTGAAGGGCGGAAAAGGCACGTGGGCGGCAACTATATTAACCGGTCTTATCGGCGAACTCAGCGGAAACGTTGAAAATCTCACAATCAGCGATGCTGTCATTACCGGTGCAAACTCAAGTAACTATGTCGGTACACTTGCGGCATATATTCCCGCTGGAAGCGAGGTTTACATAAATAATTGTGCCGTTACGGGAACAATTGCCGGACCAACAAGTTATACTTCAAATTTATATATTGGCGCATTGATCGGATACGCTAAATATGTGAGCGGCAGCGAGACTACGGTTAGCTTTAATAATTGCATAAGCGATGTAGATAATACATGCTCCGGTACACTTAATTCCGGCGGTGTTATGGGATTGATCGAGGATTATGTTGTACTAAATGTATCTTGCTGCGCAGTGCTTGGAGATGTTGCGGCATATTCAAGCGCGTGTGGAATTCTCGGAATCTACAAAGGCAGTAACGCGGCATTAAACATTAGCAACAGTTACTTCGGCGGAAAACTCAGTGGAAGAAGTAAATGCGGAATAGCGTACAACCCACGTAACAAGCCTAAGATGCAATGCAGCAAATTTTATTTTGATACTCAAAAAAACACATATACTAAAGCGTTGAGTAATGAGGAGGTTGACGGTGCAACCGGCGTTACAACTGCCGAAATAATGGCGCTTGCTTCAACACTTGACGGCTTTGAAGCAAGTGATGAATTCGGCGGCTACCCCGTGCCGAAGCAGCAGACGGCAGCTGCATTTTCCGTAACGGTTGACGAAAGCAATGTAAGTGTCACGGCGGCAAAGGCAGGAAGCTACAGCCTGGTTCTCGCTTCCTATTTCGGGGAGGCACTTGCCGATGTGCAAATTCAAACGGTAACGTTTGCAAACGATGGAGACGGGCAGACCGTTTCCGTACCCAACGGATTTACGGCGGACGGAAGAACCTTCCGAGCAATGCTTTGGAGCGGAATGTGTCCGCTTGCAAAATCAAATAATTAAGCGGAGGTTATATAAATGAAAAAGCAAAATGTATTCAACAGGCTTGCCGTTACGCTGCTTGCAGTGTGCGTTATGCTCGGGAGCATATCTCTTTCGGCATTTGCGCTTGAAAGCGGAGCGGACGGTCAAATCATCATCTCAACGGCGGAGGAGCTTCTGAGCCTTGCCGAAGCGGTGAACGACGATGAAAATGCCGATGCGCAAGTTCTGCTCACAGATGATATTTCCGTTGAGGGTTCATGGACTCCGCTCGGCAAAAATGCAATGGCGCCTTTTAAGGGTGTGTTTGACGGAAACGGTCACAGCGTTACGGTGACGGTTGACAACCCGAGCCTGAGCTACTTTGGCTTTTTCGGCTGCCTTGAAAATGCAACCGTTAAAAACCTTACCGTGAACGGTGAAATATACTGCTCCGAGCCTTATGCATATGTCGGCGGACTGTCGGCACGTGCGCGCGGAAATGTGACGGTTGAAAACTGCGTGAATAACGCCGTTGTTTCCTCCTATGCAAGGGGAAGCGCAGGCGTGGGCGGACTTATCGGCGGCTATGACGACGGCGTTGATTATGTGTTTGAAAATATCCGTCTTGTTTTAAACGGCTGCGTGAATAACGGCATGATTATGGTAACGGGCGCGGATTCCAAGGCGGTTGCCGGCGGAATACTCGGCTCAAATGCCAACTGCGCACAGCTGACGGAGTGCGAAAATAACGGTGCAATCTATGCTCCCGAAATCTGCGTCGGCGGATTGATGGGTCAGGCAGGATATACAACGGGTGATTTTCACACAAGCATAACCGACTGCAGGTCGGAGGGTGCAATTGCCGGAAAAAGCGGCAAAACCTTCAGACTGTACGGCAGCGGCAATATATCCTCGGAAAACATAAACGGCAGCGGAGATAACGAAGGCGTTTCGGGCAATGATATTGCACTTCCGCTGATTGCCGAATCGCAGAAATACTCCTCATCGGCGTTTGTTCCGGGAGACAGCGCTGTCGGAGATTATGTAAACCTTATCAGATCGGGTGAAGCTGCTGATGAAAGCATAACTGTTGTATGCAGTCAGGGTGAAAAAGATATCAAAAAAGGCTTTCTCGAATGTGACGAAAACGGAATTAAGCTTATAAAGCTTAACGACACGGGAAAAATCGTAACCGAAACGGCAACGCTCAGCTTCACGGACGAAACGGGCAGCACGCTCAGAAAACCGATTTCCGTAAGTATTGCTCCCGGGGAAAAGGGCGCGCGCACGGCTCTCATGCACAGCATTGCGGCAACCTATGCGGAAAACTCGGAGGAGTGGGTTGTGTTCGACATGGCTGTTTACGAGACGCTTGGCTTCGGTGAAAACACAACAGATAAAACGGCATATCTCAACAAAACCGTTAATGCGCTTTCCTCGGCGAGCGCGCTTGCAACAGACCGCGCAAAAGCCGAAATAATCTTAAATGCGCTCGGCACGGATTCAACGCAGCTCACATCGTATGACAAAACATCGTATAAC
This sequence comes from uncultured Eubacteriales bacterium, assembly GCA_905195005.1. GTDB lineage: Bacteria > Bacillota > Clostridia > UMGS1883 > UMGS1883 > UMGS1883. The sequence goes on from CAJJUC010000029.1 coordinate 11,490, forward strand.
AATGCTGAGGCGCTTGCAAACATGCAGCTCGGCAGCAGCTGCTATGCCGCTCCGTGGATATTGCTTGCGGAGGAGGCAGGTCAGCTTTCGCTTTCCGACAAGCAGCGCAGCGACATGATTGACCTTTTGATCAAAGCACAGGGCGAAAACGGACTTTTTTATTCAATATGGGCAAACGAAAAGTATGACGATGTTGATACAACGGGAACGGCGCTCGCAGCATTGGCAAGATTTAAGGATGACAATGCAGTTAAGGCTTTCTGCGATAAGGCGCTCGAAGGTCTGAGCAGCGCGCAGGGCGAAAACGGCTCTTACGGAAATATTAATTCCGATGCAATGGTTATTATCGGGCTTGCGGCAATGGGAATCAATCCGTCGTCGGATGAGCGTTTTGTGAAAAACGGATGCAGCCTTGCCGACGCGGTTATGCTTTATGTTAATGATGCAGGCAACGGATTTACAACAACTTATATTTCGGGAAGCAGCGGCGACAAGGCGCGCGCACTTGCAACGGAGCAGGGCTTCCGCGCACTTGTAACGCTTGAGCAGCTTTCGGATTGCAGCGCCTTTAATGTGTATACTATGAAATCCGAGGGCGGACAAAACGCCCCTGTCAAAGCAGAGCTTAAGCCTTTCGAGGCTACTGAAAAAACTGATGAAAAGACAGATGAAAGCGCCGGAGAGAGCGGTGAAAGCGGCGGCACATCCGGCGGATCGGCAGAAGCGGAAATAACCGTTAAGGCTGAGGTCATTGCAGCAGATTCCGAGGAATGGCTCAGCGAAAGCGTCACTGTCGAAAAAGGCGCAACTGCGGCGGACGTTTTGAAAAAAGCGCTTGCAAAGGCAGGCATGAGCGCTAACGGAATCGACAGCGGATATATCAAATCCGTGACGAAGGACGGAAAAACGCTTGCCGAGTTCGACAAAGGTGCAAACAGCGGCTGGATGTACAAGATTAACGATACCGCTCCTCAAAAGGGTATTACCGATTGCACCGTTAAATCCGGCGATACGGTAACGCTTTATTACATGGCTGACTATACAAAGGACAGCTCGTCAAGAAAATGGTCGCGCGGCGGCAGCTCATCCGCAGGCGCTTCGGAAACGAAAACCGATAAGGAAGAAACCGCAGCGGAGAGCAAGGCAGAAATTCCGTTCAAGGATGTTAAAGCCGATATGTGGTTCTGCGAATATGTTACGGCGGCTTATCAAAGCGGACTTATGAAGGGCATTTCCGAAACGGAGTTTGCCCCCGAGGATAATCTCACACGTGCGGCGCTTGTAACGCTTCTTTACAGAATGGAAAACGAACCGCAGACGGAGCTTTCCGGGCTTTCCGATGCGGAGAGCGGCGCATGGTATGAAAAGGCTGTCGGCTGGGCATATAAAAACGGAATCGTGAACGGAATCAAAAACGGTGACGGAGAATATTACTTTGCCCCGAACGATGATGTGACGCGTGAGCAGGCAGCTGCTATTCTCTATAGGTATGCGCGGTATAAGGGGCTTGACGTTTCGGCAGCGGAAAACACGGATATAAGCTCGTTTGATGACAGCGAAAGCATTTCGGAATATGCTGCTTCCGCATTCAGATATGCGGTCGGAGTGAAGCTCATTTCGGGCAAAACGGAGAAAACGCTGAATCCGGGCGATAAAACAACGCGCGCGGAAGCGGCGGCGCTGCTTTCAAGACTGGCGCAGATAATTAAATAAGGTAAATAAAGGCGGCAGGGGCTTTTGTGCAAATATAACAAAAATGCCCTTGCCGCTTATTTAATAAATTATGAACGGATGTTAAAATTAATGTTGCTTTTTTGTGAAATGTGTTATATAATAACGTTATATCATTTTTTTAGGGAGTTGACCGCATTTGGATATGCTTAAGCAGCGCATAATTTCCGATGGAGTTATTCTCGGAACGGATATATTGAAGGTTGACCGTTTTCTCAATCATCAGGTCGACCCGTTTTTGCTGCACGAAATTGCAATTGAAATTAAAAACCGATATAAAAATACCGATATAACAAAAGTTCTTACGGTTGAAGCTTCCGGAATCGCTATAGCTGCGTTTACTGCACTTGAATTAGGGGTTCCTTTTGTTTTTGCAAAAAAATATAACGCGCGCAACCTTGATTCCGATGTTTACGAGGAGGAGGTTTTTTCCTTTACGAAGCAGAAAACCTTTACAATCCGAGTTTCGAAAAATTACATAGGCAAGGAAGATAAGGTTCTTATAGTGGACGATTTTCTGGCAAAGGGCGGCGCACTTAACGGACTTATCGGAATAACGGAGCAGGCAGGGGCAAAGGTTGCAGGCTGCGCCATCGTTATCGAAAAAACGTTTCAGGGCGGCGGAGACGAGATCAGGAGCAAGGGCTACAGGGTTGAATCCCTTGCGAAAATTGCGTCCATTACCGATGGCAAAATAACGTTTGAAGAAAACTGAATTTAATTGACGGACTGAAAGGTCTGTTTAAAAAAAAATATTTATTGCGGAGGAATTTACACAATGAAGACAATGAAAAAACTGATTGCGCTTGTTGTTTCTCTTGTTATGCTGCTTGCTTTTGCCGGCTGCGGAAGCAAGAACGAAACAACGAAGAAAGACAGCGGCAAGAAGAGCAGCTCCGATTTCAAAATCGGCGTTATTCTCGTAGGTGACGAAAACGAGGGTTATACATACGCTCACATCGAGGGTATAAAGAAGGCTGCCAAGGAGCTTAATATTTCCGATGACCAGATTATCTGGAAGTATAGCATTGCCGAGGATGAAAGCTGCTACGACGCTGCCGCAGAAATGGCTGACCAGGGCTGCAAGGCTGTATTTTCAAACAGCTACGGTCATCAGTCCTACATGGTTCAGGCTGCCGAAGAATTTCCTGATGTAACATTTATTGCAATCACGGGTGACACGGCTGCCGTTTGCGGACAGGACAATGTTTGCAACGCATTCACAAAGGTTTATGAGTCGCGCTATGTTTCCGGTGTTGTTGCCGGCATGAAGGTTGCTTCTCTCCAGGCAGAGGGCAAGCTCAGCGCTCAGAATTTTGACAAGGACGGCAAAATCAAAATCGGTTATGTAGGAGCTTATCCTTACGCTGAGGTTGTTTCCGGCTACACTGCGTTCTTCCTCGGAATCAAATCGATTGTTGAAAATGTTGCTATGGAAGTAACTTATACAAACTCTTGGTTTGACATCACGGCAGAGGGTGAAGCTGCAAACCGCCTTATGGCAGACGGCTGCGTAATCATCGGTCAGCATGCAGACTCCACGGGCGCTCCGGCAGCCGTTCAGGCAGCTCTTGAAAAGGGTACCGTTGCATATTCTATCGGTTATAACGTTGATATGCTTGAAACAGCTCCCCAGGCAGCGCTTACATCTGCAACAAACAACTGGTCTGTTTACTATAACTATGCATTCAAGTGCCTGCTCGAAGATAAAAAGATTGCCACAAACTGGTCAAAGGGATTTGACGGCGACGCTGTTGCAATCACAAAGCTCGGCGAATCCTGCGCAGAAGGCACACAGGAAAAGGTTGACGAGGTTGAGGCTAAGATAAGAAGCGGCGAGCTTCATGTGTTTGATATCAACACGTTTACGGTTGGCGGCGCAAAGGTTGAAAGCCACAAGTTTGACTTCTCAACAATGAACGAAGACTTCTCCGCAGTTCTTTATAAGGGACCGACTGAAGAGGTTATCAAGGACGGTTACTTTGACGAGTCCGACTTCCGCAGCGCTCCGTACTTTGATTTGAGAATCGACGGAATCACAGAGCTCAGCAACTAAGTATTACTATCAATATTAAGGGGATGCCTCAGGCACCCCCTAATATTGATTTTCGGACATGGTGCAATCGGTTTGAACCTGTTTCGAACCGATTGCAATGCGTTTGAAAAACGGCGCAAAGGCTAAGGAGGCAGAAACATGCATGACGCATACGCAATTGAATTAAAATCAATTACGAAAAGCTTTGGCTCGATAAAAGCAAACCATAATGTCAGCCTTGCATTGAAGCACGGCGAAATTCTTGCGCTGCTCGGCGAAAACGGCAGCGGAAAAACAACGCTTATGAACATGCTTTCGGGCATTTATTTCCCGGACAGCGGTCAGATTTTTGTTGACGGCAAAGAGGTTGTGATACGTTCTCCCAAGGATTCGTTTAACCTCGGAATCGGCATGATTCATCAGCATTTCAAGCTGGTTGACATATTTACGGCAGCGGAAAATATTATCCTGGGCGTTCCGGATAAGAAACGCCTTGATATTAAGGCGAAAACCGCGGAAATACAGAAGCTTGTCGATAAATACGGCTTTGATATTGACCTTTCAAAGAAAATTTACGATATGTCGGTTTCGGAAAAGCAGACGGTTGAAATTATAAAAATGCTCTACCGCGGCGCAAAAATTCTTATCCTTGACGAACCGACAGCAGTGCTCACACCGCAGGAAACGCATCGTCTGTTTGACGTTCTGCGTAATATGCGTAAGGACGGCAAGGCAATTATAATTATCACGCATAAGCTTCATGAGGTGCTTGAGCTGTCCGACAGGGTTGCGGTTCTCAGAAAGGGTGAATATATCGGGTCCGTTGAAACAAAAGACGCAACCGAAATGTCACTCACCGAAATGATGGTAGGCAAAAAAGTCAGCCTGAACATCGCAAGAACAGATCCTGTTAATCCCGTTGAAATGATAAGCGTTGAAAATCTCACGTGCATTAATGAGGATGGCATTAAAACGCTTGACGGCGTTTCGTTCACTGCCAGCGGTGGCGAAATTCTCGGAATTGCCGGAATTGCCGGCAGCGGTCAGAAAGAGCTGCTTGAATCGATTGCCGGGCTTCAAAGCTGCGAGGACGGCAGCAGTATTCTTTACACAGAGGAGAAGGGCGCTCAGCCGCAGCAGCTTATCGGCAAAACCGCGCTTCAGATTAAAAACCTCGGTGTGTCGCTCGCATTTGTGCCGGAGGACAGGCTCGGAATGGGGCTTGTCGGCTCGATGGATATGATTGATAACATGCTCCTGCGCAGCTATAACGAGGGAAGTACCATGTTCACAGAGAAAAAGCCCTCGCGCGAGCTTGCAATTGAGATAAAGGACAGGCTGGAGGTTGTAACCCCCGGCATAACAACGCCTGTCCGCCGCCTTTCGGGCGGAAACGTTCAGAAGGTGCTTGTCGGGCGCGAAATTGCGCTTCATCCGAAGGTGCTCATGATGGCATATGCCGTCCGCGGTCTTGATATTAACACGTCCTACACGATTTACAATCTGCTCAGCGAGCAGAAGCAAAAGGGCGTTGCGGTTATATACGTTGGCGAG
>CAJJUC010000030.1 GCA_905195005.1 uncultured Eubacteriales bacterium
TGTTTTTCAGATGTATTCCGTTTGCATCACGTTTTATAAGTCCGCAGTTGTAAATGTAATTATTTTCAATGCGGTTGCCCCTGTACACGGGATCGCCTGCAAGATCCTCCGCCGTCAGCCTTACTGCCGCCGCGCCGACATCGTGAATCCAGTTTCCGATAACATAGCAGTTTTTGCAGTTTTCAATCTGAAGTGCGTCGCCGCCCGTCATAAGAATTTCACTGTTTTTAAAACCGCAGTTGTCGGCATAAAGGAAGTAAATCGCTTCATGAATTGCTGCGCGCAGCTCCGTGTTCGTGTTGCTTTTTCCGATTTTCAAATCCTCAAAGCCGATATTTTTAACCGGATTATCCTTTGTTCCGATAAGTCTTATCGGGGAAATTGCCGTGCCGTAGGTTATAACCTGTGAATTAATGTCCGCATTGTAGGGCTTATAGTATATTATTCTGTTGATTTCATCGTAATAGAACTCGCCCTCTTCGTCCAGAAGCTCCAGGCAGCCCTCTATATAGTATCTTGAGCCTTTTCCCATCACATACGTTTCACTGTGCGACACTGTGAGGCTGCGTTCGCGGTAATTTATAACAGCGTTCCTGCGCTCGGAATACCAGTTCCAAACGCCGTTTTCACCGCCGCCCCACATATAAACCTGTAACCCGGACGTGTCTTTAAGGTATGGTATGTCGCCTTTTTCGAAAAAGAATCTCAAGGTGTTTTCTTTGTCATATCCCGCCGATTTTAAATAACAATCCTTAAAATCGCGGTTGTCAATGTTAGGATATCTTGCTTTATGCGCAAGCAGGTCATTCTCGAAAATGAGATTGACGGGCGTCTGCGCGCCCACCTTTGCCATGTAAATCCCGTCACGGTAGAGCTTCCACCCTTTCACCGTTTCTGCGGCGGCAATTTCCGCCGTTTCGCCGGGATAGCTTTTGTAAGTTATCGTAAATCCGTTTTTACCGGAATCCTCCGGTGTAAATTCCAGCGCGTGGCGCTGTGTGTAAAGTCCGCCGCGGAGATAAACCGTTAAATCGGTGTTCATTCCGCCTGAGGTTTTTTCTCTGATTTTCCGAACGGCGTACTCTATGCCGCCGTAGGGATTTTCAAACGTTCCGTCACCGTTTTTCGATGTGTCGCTCGTAACATAAACAACATCCGAAAGAGCGGAAACAACGCTGTCAAGCTCACTTTTCGAAAGCTCTTTTTTGCCGAGAATCGCTGTGTTTTCATCGGAATACAAAAGCTTTACTCCGAGAAGTTCCGCAGCCTTTTCGGCTTTTGCCATTGTGCGCGACGCTTTTATTTCGCAGCCGTCACCAGGATAAATGAGTTTATCTCCGATTTTCACGCTGCCGTTTTCACTGTTCCATTCCGCTTTTTGCCCGAAAAACCCGGCTGTTACCGAAACGGGGATATAAATTTCCCCGTCCTTGTAATATGCCGGCGCGTCCGTATCAACAGCCTTGCCGCTTTCATAAACATAGCTTTTGCCTGCCTTGACGACGATGCAGCCGTCAAGCATTTTCGAAAGCTTGGCGGAAAGATTCCGCGTTGCCGCGGTTTGCAGCTCAGCCGTTTTGCTTTCCTTTGCCCTGTCCTCGTTTCTGTCGGCAAATACAGGCATACTGCTCGTGAGCAAAATTACAAGGCTTGTTATCATGCTGATTATCTTTTTCACATTTAAGCACCCTTTCCTTTTACAAATGCGCAGCAGCCTGCTGCCTGTCCCGCAGTCCGCGGATTTTTGCTCCGCGGACTCGGGAATAATGTTTTTTACTGCGTTACAACAAATTCAGTTACAATGTTTTTATAATTTGCATAGGGCATGAGCTGAGCGTTCCATGCGAACACGCGGATAACATCGCCCTTTACAAGCCCCCTGCCGAACGCAAGCGCAGCCGTTGCGGTTGCCGTGCCGCCGGCGCTCACAGCGTCATTGTGAGCAATTTTAACAAGCCTGCCTTCGGAATCGTAAAGCGCTGCATATGCAGTCACCTTTGCGCCGTCCGCAGCATTTGCAACCGTCACGCTTGCATTAACCTGCTCCATTTCGGCATACGGTTCATTAATTGGACCCTCGCCGTCATTAAGCGCAACTGCCGTCAGCTGAACGCGGTCGTCCTTAATTCCGCCCGTCCATGTTCCGTAAGCCGTTATGATTTCAACGCTGTCGCCGGAGGTGAAGCCGCCGTCAACATAAAGCGTGAGATTATCGGCGTCATATGTTACGGACGGATTTTCAACAACAGCGCCGTTTTTCTTAACCGTGACCGTTCTGTCATCGATTGCGCCCGTAAATGTAAGCGCGGCGCGGTTATCGGAAAGAAGCTCGCCTGCCGCAAGCGCCGGCTTGTATGTCATTTTAACGTTCATCATTCTTGTGTTCACAGCCCCGGTTCCCTCCGGCAGAGCCGTGCCGTCCTCAAGTGTGCTGAGGTTTACAAAGAGAAGAACATATTTTGCGTCCGCCGGGATTGAATACGTTTTAAAACTCTGAACTCGTCCGTCTGCGCCCTGATCCTGAGCGAACGTTTTGTCAACCGCCGTCCAGATGCTTTTCATCGAGTAGACTCCGTCCGTGTTGACAGCCACAGCTGCCTCAGCGTCATAAACCGAAGCGCTGCCCTCAAGATTGATTCCGCTTGCGGCATACTGCTCTTCAGTCATATATGCTATGGTCGTTCTTCTCTCTATCTGGGAGCTCGAGCCCCAAACGCGCAGGTTCGCCTCAAACTCGCTGACTGCACTTTCCGGCTTATAGATGAAAGCCATGAAGCCCTCTCTTGCACCGGAATTCATATAAACCTCGTGCCCTGCTCCCGAATTATTTGTCACAACGTCAGCCGGACGGTATGCATATGCCCAAAGGCTTGTGCCGTTCCGTTTGCCTGACATCGGAATTGCTCCGTTACCGTCGCGCCATGCATTAATATTAATTATTTTATTGTTTGTAATATCGTCATACAAATCATTCAGAACAACATTGCCGCCGTAAACGGTTATTTCAATTGCCGGGAATTCCTCCGCGCCGATTTTCGGCGTTATGAGCGCCGTGCCTGCTGCAACCGCCGTTATTTTTCCGTCCTTATCAACCGTTGCAGCGCTCGGGTTTGACGAAGTATATTTAACCGTAACCGCACCCGAAACATCAACGCCGTTCCTTGTGATAACAGCGTCGATTCCTGTACTTGTGCCTGCCGTGAGCGCCGTTTTCCGCGCTGCGAAGCTTGCAGAATCGTAAAGCTTTTCGGAGCCGCCGGGGATAACGGCAGTGTAATTTCCGTACTCGGAGGAAACCTTTACAACATCGCCGCCGCTGAGCTTGCTTCCGTCAACGTACGCGGTATAAGCGTTTGCATCGTAGCTGAAAACATTGTTATCCGCAGCTTCTCCGTTAACCGTAACAGCAAGTGCGTCCGCGCCGATGTTCTTACCGTAGGTAACCGAAACGATATTTCCGTTCATCTCGCCCGCATACTCTGTTTTGTAATTAAATGTAAGTCCTCTGTAACCGTGTGCGCCAACAGGATCGGTCGTTTTTCCGTTTTCATCCTGTCCGATGAGAAGAAATGCACAGATATACTTTGCGTCCGAAGGAATCTTAGCCGTAACCTCATATTTATAAGGCGCTCCGGTATTATCGCCGATTTTTTTCCACATCTGAGGATTGGAAACGTCAACCTTTGTCCATGTGCTGTTCATCTTTACGGGAATTCCGTCACTATATGTTGAAACACCTGCACTAATCGGATAGCCGGTCATTGATTTCCAATCTTTCCAAGTATATGTCTTATTATCATAATTGAAGCTTGCATCCTCATCGGTAATATATCCGAGACTGAGTCTGTCCGTAATTGTCTGAGGCTCCACTTCCTTATATATACTCTTATATGTGATAAGCTTAAGGGTGACGCTTGAAAGCTCTCCGTCAACCTTATAAACATATCCCTGAAAGCCTTTTAGAGTAGAATGATTGTTGATAATATATCCTTCATTTGCGCCGGAACCGGCTTTGAGCGCTCCGTCACCTACATATGCGATGAGCTTTGTCTGTCCGTCTTTAATTGAATCACCCATTACCGGTGTTCCCCAATAATCCGGCTGAAAATCAAGCGCTCCGCTTGCAATATCGTCTGTTATATTGGATTCTTCGGAATCCTTGGTTTTTGCAATAACGTGAACGGGAAGCGGAGTTTTGGCAATATCTCCCACATAAGGAGTGATTTCCGCGTCACCTGCGCCGGCGGCGGTGATTGTTGTGCCGTCCGCCGAAATCTTGACAACCGCGTCATTGCTTGAGCGATATGTAACATTCTCGCTGAACGATGTGTCGGTTACGGTGATTTGCGTACCCTCCGCCCAGTTGTATTTTTCGAGCGAAAAACCATCGTCCGCCGAGGCAATCAGCGGTGCAGCCGTTACCAGCATTGCGCAGGATAAAATTCCCGCCATAAGCTTTTTCATCTTCATTTTTTCTTCGACCCCTTTCAAAATACATTTTTGCACAATTTTAAGATATGCGCCGAAAAACGTTTTTCCGATCACCCCTCTTTTTAGTTTTCGAAATAGACAATCGCACCGTAAACAAACGACTGCCAGTCGCAGAGAAGCACAACCTTGTTGCAGCCGTTTCCGGCATTTTTATATGTAACAATATCCTTAAGAGAGCCGCTTCTGACAACGGTTTTCTTATCGGTCTTGTCAACAACTGTTATGAGCGATTCCTTGCGGATGTCAAAGCTCTTTAAATATTGTCCCCCGGCATATGTTGATTCGTTAATCCGGGACGGATCGTCACAGACTGCAATCGTAAGATATGTTGAATTATCCTGCAAATTGTATGCGAATCCGCGGTAAGCATAGTCGGAGCGTTTTCCGTGTTCAACAATGCTGTCGGCTCCGCTGTCATAGCAAATCATAATAGTTTCGATAACGTTTCTGTTTTTGGTGTATCTTATAATATCGCCCGGCTCAAGGTCATCTGCGGTAATGTTATGCAGCACGTTCTTATCCTTGTCAATAAACTTAACCTCGTCATCGATTTCATAGGACGCGGAAATATAGTTACTGTCCGACAGCTTGTAGTCATAGCCGTCAATGCAGGTTACAAAATCGCCGTCCTCATTTTTGCGGTTCTGAACATTTCCGATAACAAGCGCCGAGCTTTCATCATAATCTCCGGAATCCTTCGGAGTGTCGCGGTAAATAACCGCATCGGCGGAAATTCCGTTGTAGGTTGTGGTATATGCATCAAGCATATATGAGCTGTCTGTCACAAAAGTCGCGTTGTTATAGGCAAAGCTGTTTTCATCATCATATTTTGCTGCGTCCTCGGGAACTGTGTAAATATTGTTACCCTCTTTGAAGCGGTTGCCGAACAGGGTGTTGTTTCCTTTATACAAAAGCTCCTCGCCCGGATATGTGATTCTCCAGAAGCCGCGCTGCGAATCCTCACCGGGGTTTGCGGCCGTCACAATCTCATCAACCTCGTTTTTATCATTCAGCTTAATGAGCACCGCGTTGCCGTATTCCGCAGCAAGCAGCTTTTTAAATTCATCGGAGTCGTTCCGGTATTTTTCAGAATTGAGCTTAACCCGTTCTGAAAGCTTGTACCCGGTAAATTTTTTATCGGAGAAATATGTTTTTATATAATACGTGTTAAGACCCTTCGTATCCTTGCCGTACTTAAGCAGCACAACTATTTTCCCCTGCTTCTGCGCTTTTGTGCTTTCGCTGCTGCCTGTTGCAAGCGCCGCCGCCGAAATGCCGTCGCGCACTGCAACAACCTTGCCCTGCAAATCCCAGTAGACGGTAACATCCTTGCCTGCTTTCACATTTTTATCCGTTCCGCGCCAATCCTTTGAAAACTCAAATGTTTTCCCTGCAACGGTAATTTCATTGTTCGATGTATCAACGGAATCTATGTTTCCGCCACAGCACTCGTCAACGAGTGTGAAATCGGCATATTTTCCGCTCGGACTGATCAGCGCCGCCAAAACATCCCATTCACGCAGCTCGCGCAGTCCGAAAACATCACCGTGCTTGTCCTTAATCGTATATTCGTCAAAATCCTTCAGCCGGACGGAATACCCCTCCGAACCGGCATTGTTGACATACTTATCGTAAATGGCTTCCTTTGTTGCGTCCGTTGTTCCGACAACAATATTTTTATACGCCCTGATTATAACCGTATCTCCGGAAGTACACTCACCGTCGCCGTTGTTATCGACAAAGGTTATCGTTCCTGCTTTCGGATTGAGCATTTCATCGGAATAATCATACAGCCGCTCTGTATTATAGATAAAGTTCGCAGACTTGCTGATTTTATATGTACGCGTTTTGTCGCTTTCGTCCGTGTACTTATAAGTCATATTTTCAAATGACGTTATGTCGCTCGCTTCAATTGTTGTGAGCTTTGTTCCTGCGGATTTTTCAAAGTAAAGAACCTCATTATCATCACTTGAATCGGATTCCTTATAGTAATATGTAACGGTGCAGCCGAGAAGCTGTCCACAGCTTCCGTCACTGTCGATATATTCCTCCGACCCGATTTTGACAAAACCCTTGCGCGCCGATTCCTCTCCGTTTATCCCTGCGCGTGAATCGGCATTCACAGTGCCCTTGTCCTTATAAATGTCATGATAAACGCGAAGGAAGGTTTCATCGGATTTAAGTGTGTATTCCGCGTCCGCTCCGAGCGTTTCTGCCGTAAAAACTTTTTCGTCAAGCATATTATAAAACAGCCTTAAAAAGTCCTGCTTTGTAATTGCACCGTCCGATGTTTTGCTTACTTCCTTAAGTATGCCGCGCTTTGAGGCAAATTTTTCATAATCCGCATCGGTATTCCCGGCACGCTTTGCAAGCTCCTCCTCTCCGAGCGCCCGAACGGCAATTTTAACCGCTTCGTTATAAGTGAGTGTGTTTTCTCCGCCGAAAGCGCCGTTTTCGGTCGTCATCAGTCCGCTTGCCAGAACGGGGTAAACATATCCTGCGTTTGCATTGTCCGCCGCGCAGTCGGAGGGAATATTTTCCGACGCCGCTCCCTCAGTAAGATTTACCAGGCTGCAAAGCATCTGCGCCGCGCCGTATCTTGTAAGTCCGCGCGTGAGATTGCCCGCGTCTCCGCTGTAAATTCCGAGTGAGCGGAGCTTCCCTATTATTTCGTTATCCTTGTCCTTAACATCGGTTTTAATTGCTTCAACATTTGTCATCAGTCTGTCAAGCATAACCGCTGCTTCCGCGCGGCTCAGACTGTCCGCCGGTCTGAAATTGCCCTGCGAATCGCCCTTAACAACCTCTGACTTGTACATTGCAAGCACGGACGGAAGCGCGTAATCCGCAATGTTATCCTGATCGCCGAACACGTCTCCGACGATTACGGCATATTCAAAGCCCTGTCCGACAGCCGTCTTATCCTTTTTATCGGGATTATCCGACTTCGGCTGCGAGTCGTCAAAAACCACTCCGCACGCCTCTGCCGCGCGCCTGCATATAACGGCAGCGTCCTGCCTTGTAATATTCTTTGAAACGCCGAACAGACTGTCACTGATGCCTTTGATAATCCCCTGTTCAACGCCGGAAGCAACAACGCCGTAAAACCACTTGTCGCTCGTGACATCCGTGAATCCGGGAGCTGCCGCACCGGTCTTTTCAAGCTTCAGCGCCCGCACTGCAATCGCCGCAAATTCCTCGCGCGTGATGCTGTCCGCCGGGGCAAATGACTGCGCCGTTTTTCCGTTCACAACTCTTTTTGCCGCAAGCCTATTGATTGAATTCTTTGCCCAGTCAAACCCCTCAAGGTCACCGAAACCTGCCGCCGTGTTTCCGTTGTTATTTGTGCCGTTTCCGTTGTCATCTGCATTCTTGCTTGTGTCGGTCGGAACAAGCAGCGTTCCTTTTCCGCCGCCTCCTCCGCCGCTGCCGCCTGTACTTCCGCTTCCGCCGTCATCATAATTTTTAACGGCTTTATCAAATTCAGCGGCATATTCGCTGACGGCTGCACAGTTCTCGGTGTTCATTGAGGAAAGAATTTTTATCTGCTTTTCTTCGCTGTATGTCTTAAATTCTCCGTACCTTGCCGCGCCGATAAGCGTGTTTGCAATATCAAGTGCCTTAAGCTCCTTGCCCTTGGAATTAACCGAGGTCAGCGTTGTGATAACCGCGGTTTCGGCAAATTCTTTCTCAAGCGCCGACACGGTTGTGCACTGCATTTTTTTGAGCTTTTCCGCAATTGAAGCTTTGATTTTGCCGTCCGTTACCGAGGAATCGTTCCACAATTCAACGGCAGGGAGATATTTGTCGTCAAAAAACTCAAGCAGGCTGTCAAGCGCTTCAACCGATGAAGCTTCGTTTTCCGATGTGTTGAATGCATTTATCAGCGCCGTCTGCGCAACCGCAAGCTTGAGCGCCTCAAAGCTTTTATAACCTTCTTGTGCGCCGTCGTAGAGCGACCCGTAAACAAAACTCTTATCCTCCGGTCTGAGCGTCATTTTGCAAATATTTTCAGCCGCCCGTAATCGCGTTCAAACACATCCTCAACGGCTTCGGCATCAGCCGCTCCGTTAATTTCATCGAGATATGCTTTCATCTCGTCCTGCGTTATATAGACAAAATTTTTCTCAAAAACCTGATTTTCCGCTCCTATGCGAAGCATATATTCTCCGCTTTCCGAGTTAATACGGAATTTCTCATCGAAAGCGCCGTTTTCATCAAGAGTGATTTCAGCCGCATATTCAAACGGGTTCATATCGCCGATTGTTTTCCCCGGTTTCAGAACCTCGACAGACGCTTTTTTATCCGCCGCATCTCTGAAGCTTCCCTGTATGCGCCACTCGTTGGTCTGACTGTCATATGTTATTTTGCCGATTTCCGCAAGCGTTGGCTGCGCGGCAAGCACAGATGCCGCAATCACAGCCGCTGCGGCTTTAATTTTTTTCATAATAACGTTCCTCCCAGAATAAATTCATATTTGCAAAGCGCATCAGTTCAGCAGTTTTTTATACATTGTTTTAAGCTCAAGGTATTTTGCATAGTTTTTCCTGTACTCTCTTACGTATTTCGGTTTAATTCCGTATGCCTTTTCAAACACATCGTAAAAGTATGTCTTATTTGTAAATCCGCACCGGGCAATCACGCTGTCAATCGATTCATCCGTTTCCCAAAGAGTATAAATCACAACGTTAAGCCTTTTTTGAATCAAAAGCTGCTTAAACGACAATCCGTAACACTTTTTCAGCTTGCTCGAAAAATATCTCGGATCATAGTTGAACATGCGTGCAACCTCGCTGAGCTTAATCGGTTTGGTGCAGTTATCGGTAATGTAATTAATTGCGTCCGCCAGCGGCAGCTCCTCATATCCGTCCGTTCCCGAAACAGCTCTGCGCACCGTAATGTTTAAAATATTATCAATATAATTTTTTATGAATCCCACATACCCGAATTCTTTTTTGATGAATTCATTGAGGATTTCAAAAAATATGTCTTCAATGCGCCTGGCATCATTTTCATCGTTAATGTCAATACACAGAAAGCCTTTTTCGAGCTCAAAGCCGTAAAGCCGCAAAAGCTCCTTAAGGCTTGATTCCGCTTTGAGCGATTCTTTCAGAAAATCCGCTCTGAACAGAATGTTATAGTACTTTGTCGTTTCCCATATTTTTACACTGTGAACACATTCATAGTCAATTATAATCAGCGAGCCGCGCTGCACCCTGTGCGAAACATCATTGATTTTATGCTCGCCGCGCCCGGCGACGATATAGATTATCTCTATACCGTCGTGAACATGGCTTTTCTCATCGCATCCGTATTCAATGTACTTAACATCGCAGTTCAGCTGCTCATTTTCAATTTTAAAGCGTTTCATAAATTCACCCTTGAGTTATTATTTCACAATTACAGCTTTTCCCGCAGGAACATACCGATCATTCAGAATGAGAAGAACAATGCTTTTCGCATTTTCCTTCGGCTGAGCAAATGCCGCCTTTTCTTCAGTGCCTTTAACACCGGTTATGTTTTTTCTTTCAAGCCCGATAACCGCTCCGTCAGCTGCATACTGCACCAGAAACGCCGCCAGTGTGTTTTCGGCATAATAATTGTTGATTATGCTTGCGCTAACGCTATTATCACTGTTGATCACAGCTGCCGCTTCAATCCGTGTACCGTTTGAAAACGTGTACACTCCGCTCTCCCAATCCCCGGAGAACTGCCGCGAGGTATTATGCGCCGTCACCTTCCAGTAAAGCTGATCGGTTGATTCCGGAATTTCCATATCCGCGTAATTATAGTAAGAGTCGGTCTGTGCTATCACATTCTCAAAGCCACTGTCTGCGGCAACTGTCACGGTGTACCTTGTCGCTTCAAAAGCATCGTTCCAAATGAAGCGCACATTGCCCGGCGTCACCTTTTCTCCGCAGGGATAAACTGCTGTAAGCGCAGACTTCTCCGGCGTGTTTCCGCTCTGAATGCCAATCAGATTAATGTCAAAGCTGCCTTCATAAGGGTTATTCAGGTCTGGGTTCGCATAACCCTTAAATCTGAAATCCTGATTTGCCGCGTCAACAAACGGTGCCTGTTCCGTCGTAAGATTGTCATGGTTATCCGATATATTATTGCCTTCCTTCCATGTAAAGTAATACTTTACGGGTTTTTTCGTATATGTTCCGATTTCGTTGCTGCTGCCGCCGTTCGCCCCCGGACCGTTAACGCACACATTGCCTTTTATAATCGTAAGCCCCGCAAGCGTTCTGTCAGTTCTGCTTGAGCTTTCAACAATTGTTTTGAGGTTTGGATATGCCGCGTAATACAGCTCGGGATCGGCAATGTTGCTGCTGAACACATCGGGCTCGGGATCGGCATTGCTGTTACTTGCAGCGCCTCCGTTTTTAAAATCAAGGTTTGTTTTTTCAATATTTACGCTTGTGTTGTATTCGTACCTGTTGTCAATTCCGTTCGTATAAACATTGATATATGCATTGTTTATAATATTGTGGTGCGCATACATTCCCGTTTGGTTATCATCCCAATAAATTGCCGGCTTATGCGCATACGTCGGAATGTATGTTCCCTTGATATCATGAATATAATTGTACGCTATCTCGGTTCCGCGCTGAAGTGTGTTCCGTCCGCCGTAAACTGCTCCGCAGTCATCAGTTTCCTGAATAACATCATGAACCTCATTGTATTTAATCAGATGGTCATTTCCGTAATAGCGGATTGCCTGGAAATCGGTGCGGCTGATATTGTTGTGCAAAACGCTGTTGCCGCAGCCTTTAACAAGAATCGCCTCACGCGCTTTTATCTTCTGCGAGCATTTGAAAAACAGATTGTTTTCAATTATGTTATTGCCTTTTCTCAGCGTGTCAACATTTCCTCCCGCAAGAATTATTGCGCTTCCCCCGATATTATCAAACCGGCAATCCTCGATTCTGCAGCCGTACGCAGCATCAATATTTTGCCGCTGCCAGTAATTCTTATCCGATTCGGCTTTTTTTGTTCCGTAAATATTTATGCCGTATGTGCCGATATTTCTGAAATCGCAGTTTTTAACCGAAACATTATTCACTCCGCATGCCTCAATCGCTGCACCGCGCGTGCTTTCAAAGCTTATTCCTTCAAATGAAATATTATCATTGTCGGTAATACTGATTATCGGATTTCTCAGCGCCGATATTTCAAACGAAGCGTTTTTCATGCTGTCGGACATGTAATAATAAAGCTTCATTGTATCTTTATCAATGTACCATTCCGTCGGCATGTCCAGTTCCTCCAGCAAATTGAAAGCTTTCCAGCGCCATGATTTTTTTATTGATGCGGAGGGGGCTTCCTTAACGGTGATTCCTGCATCTTCTCTCGTTGAAACGGTTACCGTCTTTTCCTGAGTATTGACCGACACCGCAGGGGTGCGTATATAGTCAAAGTCGCGGCTTAAATATCCCCCGACCCACCAATCCTTTGCATTTGTCCATGCCGAAGGCTCATCATCCGTATATGAAAGCGTGTCCGCCGAAACATACCCGTATGTCGCATAGCTGCCATGTCCGTTCGGCCACTGTGCAAGCTGCTGCTCATTTCCGTCGGCGTAAAGCGCAGGATATTCAATATTTCCGAAAAGTTCGGAAACTGTCGGCTGAGCCGCGTCATCCTCCGTAAGGCTGTACGGAAATCCCTGCTCCGTAAGATTAATTTCATAAAGATTTTCACGCACATTTTTCTTAACGCGGTTAAGCACAGAAGCATCCTCCGCCTTTTGCATCCGCGATGAATCAAGCCTGATTCCTCCGGTGAAAACAACCTTTTCATCGGGCGCCGCCTTATAAACGGTTTTTGCTCCGTTCAGATCCTTGTCATCAAATGCAACGCCTTCGTTGAAATAATACCGCCCTTCACCGAAAACAACCTCTATATCTCCGTCATAGCCGTTTTGACGCAAGCTCCGCACTCTGTCGCGCGCTCCTTTGAGCGTTGCAAGAGGCTCTGATTCGTTTCCGATTGCGTTGTCCGAACCGTTTTCCGATACAAAAACCGTTTTCTTTGATTCTGCCGTAACAGGATACGCGCTTGATTCCAGTCCGTAACGGCTAGATACTGCCACAATCCTCAGATTTTCCGAATTTTCCGTTGAATTAACGGTAATTTTCGCGCCGCCGTCATAAGGCGCTATATCAAAGCCGCTTAAAGCATGGCTGCCGTCACGATCAACGCAATACCAACTGAGCTCCTGACTCAAGGTGCCTTTTATCCCTGCCTGGTTAACAACCTCGGCATGAATATCAATAACATCGCCTTTGGACAAAGCATTTGTTTTCTCATACGAAAGCTTTATCTGCCACGGAACCTCCTCCGCAAAATAAACGGAATCCTTATTTGATGCGTCTATATAAAAGCTTGCGCCTTCCGGCGTTTTATCCGGCAAGCCGCAGTAAATATTATTTCTGTACGAGTTGGAATTGCTGAAATTGTTTGGAATTGTTATCGTTGCGCAGAACGGCATCCAATCGTCAGAAGCAATCGCCATACCCGCTTTTCCGTACTCATTTGTATATATAATTGTGCTCTCGCCCCATGAATTATTCATTGCCGCTCCGAAACACGGAATAATTCCGTTTGACGAAGCATTTTTAAGATTTGCCGAAATAACATATGTTTTTCCGTTCTCGGCAATGAAGCCGAAAGAGCCGTCACCTGTGCCGCCGCGCGCCTGATTGAGCGTAAAGCCCGAAAAACCCCTGTATTCAGAGCCGCTCATTGAAAGATTTCCTGTGTTCTCCCTCAGATACCATACATTACTGTAGCCCGCTCTGCCGTCAACAGTCTGTTTAATGTCATATGTAACCGAGGCATGGTTATTTACACACAGATACTTATATCCGTTCACTGCCGCCGCATCCGGAATAAGATTTTTCGGCACAGCTCCCGTTTTGTCGCCAAGCGCTTTATCCGTTATAAGAATTTTCGCCGTTCTGACAAATCCGTCATATATTTTTGACTTTGCCGCAATAATATACTCGCCTTTTTCAAGGCCTTCGCTCCACGATGCGATAACCGAAGCGCCGCTTCCGTCAAAAGTAATTCCGCTCTCCTCCGTGCTGCCGTCATTTTTGAGAGCGTACCAGTCAAAATCCTGCGAAAGGGCGCCCTTTAAGCCAAGCTGATTCACAACCTCGGCATCAAGCCTCACGCTTGTTTTGTTAATCAGAACGCTTTCACTTGCGTGCAGTTTAATATCAAACGGCTGCTCCTGCGCAAAGTAAACCGAATCCTTCTCCGAAGAATCTATATAAAAGCTTGCTCCCTCCGCAGTTTTGTCGGGAAATCCGAGATAAATATTATTTCTGTAGGAATTTGAATTGCTGAAATTGTTCGGAATTGTTATTGTTGCACAGAAAGGCATCCAATCGTCAGAATCAATTGCCATGCCCGCTTTTCCGTATTCATTTGTGTATACGATTGTGTCCTCTCCCCATGCGTTGTTCATTGCCGCTCCGAAATATGGGACTATACCGTTTTCGGACGCGTTTTTCAATTTTGCGTATATAACATATGTTTTCCCGTTTTCGGCAACAAATCCGAAGGTGCCGTCACCCGTGCCGCCGCGCGCCTGATTGAGAGTGAAGCCCGCAAAACCCTTATATTTTTTGTCTTCCATTGAAAGCATCCCTGTTCCGGCTCTGAGATACCACCTGCACATGCCGGTAAGGGCTTGATCGGAATCGGGTGTGTCATATGTAACCTCGTATTGATTATTAACGCAGAGGTATTTAAACCCTCTCTGCTCCGATGCATCCGGAATAAGATTTGTATTTATTGCTGCGTAATCCGCCTCGTAGTCCTTTAACCCGGCGATCTCAGAAGCGCCGTCCGCTGCTGCAGGGATAACGAACGAGGTTATGCAGAATATAGCGGCAGCAAAAAAAGCAGCCGCACGACAAACACCGTTTTTTCTCATGGAACACACCGCCTTTACTTAATTTATATTTAGATTTTATCATGCTTCATAAATCTTCACAATGTCATAAACACAGTTATTTTCAGGCTTAAACGCCTGTTGTTTTAAAAAAAGTATCAGTTTATGCATATTTCCCGAAATGTTTCACAAAAAAATATTCAATAATATGCTCTTTTTTATTAATTTTTCCACATTTTTCACATCAAATAATGAGTCAGCAGCAAAATGAAATTGCATTTCGCTGCTGACCCGCCGATTCTTTCTCTTTTATTTATTGCAGTACCGGCTGGAGCTGCCTGCCTTTCAGCGCCTCCTCAACCGTTTTCGGAATCAAATCCCATTTTGCCACAAGAGAATTATTTTTGCTGAACGGATCATCCTGACCGAACGGCACAAAATAAATATTCTTGGTATTGAGAAGCATTCCGATATTTTTTGCACTTGCCCCAAGACCGTCGTTTGTGGACGGCGCCACAATTATCGGGCAGTTATTCCTTAGCGATGCCTTTGCCGCCAACGGAACACAGCCATCGTTGACTCCCTGCGCAAGCTTTGCAAGGGTGTTTCCGGTACACGGAGCAATCACAAGCGCATCGAGCAGTTTTTTAGGACCGATCGGCTCTGCCTGCGGGATGGTTGAAATAATCGCCCTTCCGCAAATTCCTTCAACCTCTATTCTGAAATCTCTGCATTTTCCGAAGCGCGTGTCGGTGGAAAACACCGTTTCACTCATAATCGGAAAAAGGCTGTAGCCCTGCTCTGCAAGGACACTGAGCGCATCCACCGCTTTTCTGAGCGTGCAGAATGACCCTGTCAATGCAAAGCCAAGGCGTATATTGGATTCATCCATATTATTCACCTAACTCGCTGAAAATATTATAGATGGTTTCCTTTATGATATTTCCTGCCGTAACCGGAGCAACCTTACCCGGGAGACCCAGCGCCCATATCACACGCGTTCCCGCATCCTTTGCCGCCTCCATGTCAACTCCGCCGGGCTTTGACGCAAGGTCAATTATCAGCGCATTGCGTGCGGCAAAAACAACATCCCTGCCTATAACCCGGCTTGGAACGGTATTAAAGATTACATCCGCCTTTCTTGCCTCATCGCAAAGCTTCGTAAAGTCAACTGCCTTTACATTATCCGTCTTTGCCAAAGCACGCGCCGAGGTTTTTCTTGCGGCGACAGTCACATTCGCGCCGAGTGCGCTTAAATCATGCGCAAGAAGCCGCCCGATTCTTCCGTACCCCGTGACTATGGCATTGCACGAATGAATCGTTACGGGAAGCTCTTCCATTGCCGCCTGCAGCGCTCCCTCACATGTGGGAATCGCATTAAGAAGCTCAAATTCATCGCGGTTAAAATAATCCGCCCATCTTACCGAAAAGACATCGGCAACCGCTTTCATCCCATCCGACATTCTTCCGGCAAGCAGCAGCTTGCCGCGTCCCATTATCTTGAACAAATCCTTAATAAGAATCGGCTGTGCAAGCTCAGGCGCGTCAACGGTTTTATCATCTTTTGTTGCCGGCAGTCCGAGAATGACAGCGTCACACCGGTCCACGGCATTTTTCAGCGGTTCCGCTCCCTTAAACGATTCCGCAACATACCCGTCGCTGCGAAGCGACTGTGCAAGATGTGCAATCCTCAAATCGCCTCCGATTATAAGTAAGCGCTTAATATTCATAATGAAAACACCTCTGTAACATAATATTGCAAAGTCATAAAAAACGTGCCTGATACACGGCAGGTTTTCGATACAATCCGAAATAGAAAAAATAAAATAGCTTGAAAATGGTGTAGGAATATGAATGTAGGAGTAGTGTGGGAGTAATGTATGAATTGCATACATTACTCCCACACTACTCCTACTCGTTTCTGAAATCCCTATTTACGCCTATTTTCGGTCATCAGCCCTATTTCGCTGCTTCCTCAATAGCAACCGCAACTGCAACGGTCGCGCCGACCATCGGGTTGTTGCCCATGCCGATAAGACCCATCATTTCTACGTGAGCCGGAACAGAGGACGATCCTGCGAACTGCGCGTCCGAATGCATACGGCCCATAGTATCCGTCATACCATAGGAAGCCGGACCTGCAGCCATGTTATCGGGATGAAGTGTTCTGCCGGTGCCGCCGCCGGAAGCAACCGAGAAATACTTCTTGCCTTTTTCGATGCATTCCTTTTTATATGTGCCCGCAACGGGATGCTGGAAACGTGTGGGGTTGGTTGAGTTACCTGTGATGGAAACGTCAACATTTTCGTGGTGCATGATTGCAACGCCCTCACGCACATCGTCCGCACCGTAGCAGAGAACCTTTGCCTTTTCACCGTCGGAATAAGAGGTTTTGCT
>CAJJUC010000031.1 GCA_905195005.1 uncultured Eubacteriales bacterium
CGACCTTCGGGTTATGAGCCCGACGAGCTACCAGACTGCTCCACCCCGCGATATTGTTTCTTTCGAACAAAAATTATTATAGCACAGCTTTGCGTATTTGTAAAGCTTTTTTTTGAAAAGAATTAAAATTTTTTCTGCGGACGGGAAAGCTGAATTTATATTGACGTTTCCCCGTTTTTTTTGTATACTTATATATAATGAAAATAAACGCTGTGCGCGGCATGCATTTATATACGATTGGAATGATAATATGGATTTTCATGATTTTAAAACCGTAAAAAACGAATATCGCCCGTCCGCGGTTTGGTATCTCTGCGGAGCGCCGACGGCGGAGGAAATCGACTCGGAGCTTAAAAGATTTGCGAAAAAAGGAATCGGGCGGATTTACCTTAAACCGACCGGGCAGCTTTCGGTCAGATATATGAGCCGTGATTATTTTGAGCTTGTGCGCACGGCTGCACGCAGAAGCGCACATTACGGAATTGAGCTGTGGCTTTATGACGATAACGGAAAATCGAGCGGATTTTGCGGCGGGGAAATAACGAGCGTTCCCGAATACAGGGCTGCCGGGCTTGCGGCGGTGTCGGCTGCCGATGTGCGCAAGTCCGACAATGTTATATGCGAAAACGGCGCCGGCAGTATTATAGCCGAAAAAAAAGACGGGCGCGCCGATATTTGCGCGGAGGAGGCGGCAGATTGCTTTGCGGAGTATTTTTACGGCGCCTTGCGCGGCGAATGCCAACGATTTTTGGGGATTGAAATCAGCGGAATGGTATCAAATCCGCGGATTGACGAATATCTTCCGTACAGCAGAGAGGTATACGAAAAATTTTCCGAATCCTCGGGAAAAGCTGCCGTCTGCCTTTTTCGTGAGGATACGGACGGGCGCAATTGTCGCAGAAAATATCTGTCGGAGATAACGGCTGCCGCGAAAAACGGATTTATTGAAAAAAGCGCGGCGGAGTGCAAAAAAAGCGGACTGCGTTTTTCCCTTTTACCGGGCGGCAGGCTTCTGGAAAATCAGTCGGTTTATATGATGAGCGAGCTGCCGTGCATTGAATTTGACTGCACCGCTCCCGATTTTACGGCTGTTAAAAGGCTGACATCATGCGGAGAAATATTCGGAATCAGGACGGCTGTCAGCATTAAAGCACCGCGCCTTGCCGCGGCAAGCGACAGAAAAAGCGCCGCGGCGCTTTGTATAATGCTCGGCGCAGATGAAATCAGGTATGACGGAATCCCGTTTTCATTTGCCGACGGTGAAAAATACGAAAACAGCCGTTTTCACTTAAGCCTGTTGGGAGAAAATGCATTGTCGGAATATATTGCAAGACTTGCGCGAATCAAGGCGGAAACGCGCTGCGCCGCCGATGTGTGCCTTGTTTTCCCGACCGAATATCTGCGCGGACTTTCCGAAAATGAATATAAAGAAGCATATGCGGAAATTGAGAAGATAACGAAAAAACTGCTGCACCGCGGCGCGGACTTTCATATTATAGATGAAGATTTGCTTACCCCCGAATGCTTCGCCGCGGACGGGCTTTCGGTTGACGGCAATGTGTACAGAACCGCACTTTTGCCAGACGTGCCTTGCCTTGCTCAGCTTGATTTGCCCGATTATTTCATTGCGGCGGGGGATTTCAGTCCCGATGGCGGCGCGGTTGCTGCATCGGGCACAGATGCGCCGGTTGTGAACCGAACCGATGGGGAGAGCATGTTTACGTTTGTTTATTCACCGCACGGAGGGGCGGTTGAAGTGAAATACGGCGGAGAACTGTATCTCGCCGACGCTTCCGAAGGAGAGGTTTATCTGCTTTCCTCCGATGAGAACGGATGCGTTAAGCTGATTGCGGACGCAGGCGCGGTAACTGTTTTTACCTGCGGAAAAACGATGTACGCCGATGACGCACCGATTACTGCGGACGGTGCGCTGCTGAAAGAAATTCACGAAAGCGTCGGGCTTCCGCATGAGCTTGCGGAGGCTTGCGGCAATATTCTTCCGCTGAAGGAGGTCAATGCCTGCTTCGGGAAAAAGGCTCTCAGAAACGACAATATTGATAATCTGCGCGAAAAATTTTACGCGCTTTCAAACGGTGAGCATATTAAGCTGAAATATCCCTTTGAAGCAGACCTTTCGGCGGCAGGGGATATAGCGGCGTACATAGAGTGCGGCGGAAGTATGGACGCGGTTCTGCTCAACGGTAAAGATGTCAGGCTGACAAATGCGGGAAAAGGCTTTTGGCGCGCGGACATTTCCGGTATGCTTGCGAACGGAAAAAATACGTTTGCGCTTGAATACACAAAAAACAGCGCCTATCCGAGCGGCGTGCAGTATGCATCCGGCAGCCAGGCAGGGCTTTCGCCGATATACCTCGAGGGCGATTTCGACACGGACGGCAAAGGCATTGTCAGCTGCGAGCTTCATTCGGACGATGTTTCAACGTCAATGCCGCACTGCTTCGGCAAGCTTACATATGTTCTCAGGCTTCCGTCCGAAATTCCGCGCGGAACGCTTCTCGCGGCGGAGGGCAGCTTTGACGCTGCGGTTATCAGAATCGGGCGGCGCGAAAAAGTCTTTTTCTCATCCCCTGCAAGAATTGAACTGTTCGGGCTTGACACGGACTGCACCGCGGAAATCGAAATATGCTGCACCGCGCGCAATCTGTTTGCAGGCAGCGGAGAGCAGCCGCTTCCGTTCGGGATAAAGCGTGTGTTCACGGAGCAGATATGACGGCTTCGTGCGAAATTGATTCAGCGCTCAAAAAAAACTTGTAAATTTCAGCGGTTTATGCTATATTATAGGTAAGAGGTGATATATATGAAAAAAGTTATTATTACTATCGGACGTGAATTCGGAAGCGGCGGACGAGAAATCGGAATGAAGCTGGCGAAAAAGCTCGGAATCCCGTTTTACGACAAGGAGCTTATCGTTCATGCCGCGGAAAAGACGAATCTGGAGGAAAGCATTGTTGAGCGATACGATGAAAAACACGCATTCCCGGCATTTTCGTCATCGAACATTTTTGACATTTACCAAATGCCGATGAGCGACCGCGTTTATATCGCGCAGGCGGACGTTCTGCGTGAGCTTGCCGCAAAGGGCAGCTGCGTTATAGTGGGCAGGTGCGCAAACTATGTTCTTGACGATGACGCTGCGCTTTTCAGCGTGTTCGTTCATGCGCCGATGAAGGATAAGATTAAAAGAAAAAAATCCGTTCTTCCCGGAAAATCCGACAGTGAGATTGAAGCGCATATCAGAAAAATCGATAAAAAGCGCGCAAAATATTATTCGTATTATACCGACGGCGTGTGGGGCGCGGCAGCTACATACGACCTGTGCATAAACAGCGGAGCGATCGGAATTGACGGCGCTGTTGATTTGATTATCGACGCAGTGAACAAGCGCGGATGAAAAATATAAATAAATATGTGGACAACCGGGAAAATCTGTTGTATAATAAAACGCAGAGCTGAAATACTCGGAATAAAATGAAAAGGACGGAGAAGCATAATGGAAAACCTCACAATTATGAATCATCCGCTTATTTCACACAAGCTTGGCTTGCTTCGCCATCAGAATACTGACGGTAAGGCATTTCGCGAACTTGTCAGCGAAATAGCGATGCTGATTTGTTATGAAGCTACCAGAGATATGAAAACAAATGCCGTAGATGTTCCTACGCCGCTGATGACTGCGAAATGTCAGATGATTACAACGGATAAGCCGGTTATCGTTCCGATTCTCAGAGCGGGTCTCGGCATGGTTGACGGAATGCTGAAGATACTTCCTTCTTCCAAAATCGGTCATATCGGTCTGTGCCGCAATCATGAAACACTTGAACCGGAAGAGTATTACTGCAATCTTCCGGCTGATATAAGCGAAAGAACCGTATTTGTGCTTGATCCCATGCTTGCAACCGGCGGCTCGCTTGCCGCTGCCGTTACAATGCTTAAGGAGCACGGCGCAAAACACATTAAGGTTCTCAGCATTGTCGGCGTTCAGGAGGGCGTTAAGAGAGTTTTGGAAGCACATCCCGATGTGCAGGTTTATCTCGGCGTTATGGACGAAAAACTGAATGAAAAGGGCTATATTCTTCCCGGTCTCGGCGATGCCGGGGACAGACTTTTCGGAACAGAATAAAAAAACTGCGGCAAAGCTTTTTTGTAATGCTTTGCCGCAGCTTTTGAATTTTAAAGGCATCGGAGAGCGCTGCTGTGCATTATTGCAGCAGCCCCTGCCGCGGCGAAGGAAAAACAACGCCGCAGCCGCGCGTTACTGCTCCATGTTCAGAACGCTTTCCTTGTAATGCTGGCGGTATTCGCTCGGCGACATTCCCGTTTGCTTGCGGAAAATGTCATTAAAGCGCTGCTGCGCCGAAAATCCGACGGCGGAGGCAATCTCGCCGACCTTAAGGTTCGTTTCCTCAAGATATTGCCGCGCCTTTTCTATGCGCACGCTCAAAAGATACTGAATCGGGCTTATGTCGTAATATTTCTTGAACGCACGCGCAAAATGGCTTGTGGATATGTAGACGTATCCGGCAATATCCGAAAGAGATATGTCGGTATTGTAATTTTCATCGATATATACGCGCGCTGCCTCGAGCATTTCCTGAAGCTTGTGCCCCTTTGTTGAAAGATTGGTTTCCCACTGGGTGCGCAGGCTGCGGCTCAGCCAGACAAACAGCTCCATCGTAAGCAGGCTGCGGAGAAAATCGCTTTCCGCGTCCGGGGATTTGTTTTCATGCATAATCTGCTGCATGAGCGCCGCAATATTCGTGCAGTATATGTTTGAGATTGTGAAATAGCTGCAGCTGTCGGTGCTGTCGGATATAAACGAAAGAAAGTCGTTGAGGCTTATTCCTGAATAATTCTTTTCCTGACTGCGCGCAAAAGAGAATTTGAGAACAAGAAAGCGGCACGGACGGTTGCTTTCGATTTTAAGCACATGCGGCGTCCGCGGTTTGATAAGCAGCAGGTCGTTCGGCCGCAGCGTGACAGGCTCGCCGTCTATCTCGAATGTGCCGCGTTCAAGCTCCTGAATATATACAAGCTCAAACTCCTCGTGCATACTGACGGAGTCGGGATGATAATGATCGTCCATAATTCGCTGAATGGATTTAACGACAACCGGCATACCGGTTTCGGAATTTAACAGATTCTCCCATAAACGAGGAAAATTACTCATCAAACTCACCTCTAAAAAAATAATTTAAACTTATTATACTATAGATATTTACAAAATGCAAATAAATATGTTAAAATAATATTCAGATGATAAAAAGTGAGGTATTGGAAAATGCAGACAAAATATAAAAGAGTGCTTATAAAGCTGAGCGGAGAGGCGCTTGCAGGCGAAAAAGGCTTCGGTCTTGACGAGCCGACGCTCGAATCCATTGCGAAAACGATTAAGGAGTGCGTTGCGCTCGGCGTGCAGATTGCGGTCGTTGTCGGCGGCGGAAACTTTTGGCGCGGAAGAACGGGCGAAAATATGGAGCGCACGCGTGCGGATCACATGGGAATGCTTGCAACTGTGATAAACTCGCTCGCTTTGTGTGACGCGTTCGAAAGAGCGGGAATCGAAACGCGCGTTCAGACGGCGATTGAAATGCGCCAGATTGCCGAGCCCTATATAAGAGGGCGCGCAATCCGTCACCTTGAAAAGGGGCGCGTTGTAATATTCGGCTGCGGCACGGGTAACCCGTTCTTCTCAACCGATACAACGGCTGCGCTGCGTGCGGCGGAAATCGATGCGGAGGCAATTCTGCTTGCAAAGAAGGTTGACGGCGTTTATGACAGTGACCCGGCAACCAATCCGAACGCAGTGAAGTTTGACAAAATTACTTATATCGACGTCATTAACAAGGGACTCGGAGTTATGGACACAACGGCGACATCCCTTTGCATGGACAATAAAATGCCGATACGCGTTTTCGGGCTTTCCGAGCCGGATAACATAAAGCGCGTGCTTGAGGGCGCAGAAATTGGAACGCTGGTTTATGCGGAATAAAGATGATTTAAGGTCTGATAATTTCTTTTACAATATAATATAATAATTCGGGAGGAATAATAACATGAAAAACGAATATCCGGAGCTTAATGCAAAAATCGACAAGGCGATTAATTACTTTTTGGAGGATCTCGGAACAATCAGAGCAGGCAGGGCGAATGCTTCCGTTCTCAATAAGGTAAGCGTTGACTATTACGGAACGCAAACCCCCGTGAGTCAGGTCGCCGCAATCGCAACGCCCGACGCGCGCACAATCACCATTCAGCCGTGGGACGCAAGCCTTGTTAAAGCAATCGAAAAGGCAATCCAGGCGTCGGAAATCGGAATAAATCCGCAGAACGACGGTAAAATGCTGCGCCTGTCGTTCCCCCAGCTGACGGAGGACAGACGCAAGGAGCTCACAAAGAGCGTTGCAAAAAAAGCGGAGGACTGCAAGGTTGTTATCCGCGGAATCAGACGCGACGAGATAGAAAAGTTCAAGGCAATGAAGAAAAAGAGCGAAATAACAGAGGATGACCTTAAGAATACCGAAAAAGAAATTCAGGACATAATCGACGCGCAGATTAAGGAAATCGACAAGCTTGCCGACAAGAAAAACAAAGAAATAATGGAAATATGAGTGGTGTGAAATGAAGCTGAAAGAATTTTTCGGCAGAAGAAACCGCACTGAAGTGGACCTTGAAAATTTACCGGTGCATATCGGCATTATCATGGACGGGAACGGACGCTGGGCGAAACGCCGCGGTCTTCCCCGGACCGCCGGTCATGCTGCGGGAGCGAAAACCTTTGAAAAGATTGTGGAATATGCGGGCAACATGGGGATAAAAATTGTCACCGTTTACGCATTTTCAACGGAAAACTGGCGCCGCCCGAAAGAAGAAATCGACATGCTGATGTCTCTTTTGGAGGATTATCTTGACAACGGGCTGACAAGACTTGCCGGCCGCGATGTTAAAATCCATTTTATCGGCGATGAATCGGCGTTTTCCGAAGATTTTCAAAGAAAGCTTCGCCACATGGAAAAGGCCACTGAAAATAACGGTGGTCTTTTGCTTAATGTTGCGCTTAATTACGGAGGACGGAGGGAGATAACCCTCGCCGTGCGCAAAATTGCGAAGCTCTGCGCCGAGGGAAAGCTCAGCGCGGAGGATATTGACGAAAAAACGATTGAAAATTATCTTGATACAAGCGGTCAGCACGACCCCGACCTTATCATCAGACCGAGCGGAGAATATCGGCTCAGCAACTTCCTCATGTGGCAGAGCGCCTACAGCGAGCTGTGGTTCGATAATGTTCTCTGGCCGGACTTTTCGGAGAATGATTTGCGGCGCGCGGTTCATGACTATCAGAGAAGAAGCCGCCGCTTCGGCGGAGTGTGAGACACTGCTGCCGAAGCCGTTCGAAAAAAACGCGCGGATTCCGCGCATAAGAAAGTGAGCATTTTATATGAAGCAAAGATTAATCAGCGCTTTTTTTGGAATAATATTGCTTATGCTTGTAATATTCAGCAATGCGCTTGTTCTGGATATTGCGGTTGCCGTCATAACGGCGCTGGCAGTGTTTGAGGTGATGTCGGCGCTCGGGCTGCAAACGCACAAAATCATGATGACGGCAAGCATTCTTGTTGCGGTTTTCACGCCGTTTCGGATGAGCCTCACTGATATGTCGCTTGAAATCACGGTGTTTTTGTACATCGCGGTTCTGCTGCTTACAATGCTGTTTGACCACAAGCGGTATAACTTCCTGTCCGTTGCGGAATTTTTCACGGTTACGATGATGCTGTCGCTGTCATTCTTTCACATAACGGGCGTTCGCCACACGGAGCACGGGCTTTTGAACCTGTTCCTGATTTTCATCGGAAGCTGGATAACGGACACCTGCGCGTATTTCAGCGGAATGTTATTCGGAAAGCATAAGCTTGCGCCGACAATCAGCCCGAAAAAAACGGTTGAGGGCGCAGCCGGCGGCGCGCTCGGAACGATGCTTGTGATGACGGTGTATGCGCTTTGCGTTAAACACTTTGCGGCGGTAAATCTTAATCTGCCGGGCGTAATAATTCTCGGAATCCTGTGTGGAATTTTTTCGCAGACGGGAGATTTGTGTGCCTCCATCATTAAAAGGGAGCACGGAATTAAGGATTTCGGGCATATAATGCCCGGTCACGGCGGAGTTATGGACAGATTCGACAGCTTGATTTTCGTTTCGCCGATTGTTTATTACTTCATATCCTTTTTCCCGATATTCACAGCGAGGTAACAAATGAAAAAAATTGCAATACTCGGCTCGACCGGGTCAATCGGAACGCAGACGCTCGATGTTTGCGATATTACCGGCGAATACTTGGTTGACGCTTTGACGGCGCACAGCAATGTGAGCCTTTTGGAAAATCAGATAAGAAAATACAAACCGCGCCTTGCCTGCATGACAGACGAAAAAAGCGCAGCGGATTTGAAAACACGCGTGCGCGATATGCCGGTGCGTGTGCTTTCGGGCGCGGACGGCTTGTGCGAATGCGCGGCGGAAACCGCCGCCGAAACGGTTGTGACGGCGATTGTCGGTATTGCGGGGCTTCGTCCGACGCTTTGCGCCATTGACGCAGGGAAAAGGATTGCGCTCGCAAATAAGGAAACACTTGTCACGGCAGGGGAATCGGTTATGAAGCGCGCAAGGGAAAAGGGCGTTGAAATAATCCCCGTTGACAGCGAGCACAGCGCAATTTTTCAGTCAATATCGAATCAGCGCAGCTTTTTGAAAAGAATCATTATCACGGCTTCGGGCGGTCCGTTTTTCGGGAAAACGCGCGCGGAGCTTGAAGATGTGACCCCCGAAAAGGCGCTGAAGCACCCGAACTGGACCATGGGTGCAAAAATCACGGTTGACAGCGCCACGCTTGTGAATAAAGGACTTGAAATAATCGAAGCAATGCACCTTTTCGGAATCGGAGCGGATTGCATCGACCCCGTTATTCACCGCGAGAGCATAGTTCATTCAATGGTTGAAATGTGTGACGGAAGCGTTATCGCGCAGCTCGGCGTGCCCGATATGAAGCTTCCGATAAGCTATGCGCTTTCCTATCCGCAGCGCAGCGCGCCCGTGTCGGAAAAGCTTGACCTTGTGAAGGTCGGAAAGCTGACGTTTTACGACATCGACAACGAAACATTTCCGGCTGTGCGCCTTGCAAAAAAAGCGGCTGCAGAGGGCGGAACAATGTGCGCAGTGTTTAACGGAGCGAACGAAGAAGCGGTTTCGATGTTCTTAAAGGGAAAATGCCGCTTCACAGAGATAACAATGCTGATTGAAGAAGCAATGCGCAGGTGCAAAAGCGTTCGGAATCCGCGCATTGAGGATATTTTTGCCGCTGACAGAGCGGCGCGAGAAATTGTGAAGGAATGTGATTGATTGGCTGTTTTAATTACTGTTATCGGATTCGGAATAATGATTATTCTGCACGAGCTCGGGCATTTTACGGTTGCAAAATGCTTCGGCGTTCAGGTGCATGAATTTGCCATCGGAATGGGGCCGCGGCTCGTGTCGTTCGGAAAGGGCGAAACGCGTTACTCAATCCGTCTTTTCCCGATCGGCGGCTTTGTGCAGCTTGAGGGTGAAAACGATATGGAGGAAAGCGACAATCCGCGCTCGTTTCTGAATCTTCCCCCGCTGAAAAGGATTGCAATTCTGATTGCCGGTGCAACGATGAATATTATCTTAGGCTGGATAATGTTCATGATAATCAATTCCCAAACGGGAATTATTCCGACGGTTGTTGAAAATATTGCGGAGGGGTACGAAACCGTTCAGACGCAGCTCAAGCCCGGGGATGAGCTGCTGAAGCTTGACAGAACGCGCGTTCACACGTTTGACGATGTGTCGCTTTTTATGGGTCATGCAGACGGCAGCGACATTAAGGTAACGCTTAAACGCGGCGGCGAAAAGAAGGTTATAAAGCTTAAACCCATCGAAACGCAGTACGGCTACAAGCTGGGCGTGTCGTTTCGCCGCGAAAAGGCAACTGCGCTCACAGCTCCGCGGTATGCTTTTTACGACACGGTCTATATTTCAAAGGCGGTTATGAGCGCAATCGGAGATTTGGTGACGGGAAAATCGGGTATTGACACGCTTTCCGGTCCCGTTGAGATAGTTTCCGTTGTCGGCGAGGTTACAAAGGAAAAAGATAATCCGTACACGGCGATAAACGTGCTTATGCTTTTTGCAATGATAACGGTGAATCTGGGCGTGTTTAACCTGCTTCCGTTCCCCGCGCTTGACGGCGGCAGCATTATATTTGCCCTGTGGGAATTTATAACGGGAAAAAAGGTGCGCCCCGACATTCTGGCATATATAAACATTGCCGGTTTTGTGCTGCTTATGGCTTTGGCAGTGGTTGTAACGGTCGGGGATATCCGCAAAATATTTATGTGAGGAGAACAAGATGAGCAGAACGGAATCGCGCGAGGACGCGTTTAAGATGATATTTGAAATGAGAATTACGGGTGTGCGCCCCGAGGCTGTTATGGCATATCTCTGCGAAACGGCAGATGAGAATAACGAAATGTGGGCGCAGAAAGAGGTAACGCGCGAAAATCTGCGTTATCTTCAGTCGGTTATGTACGGCGTTGAGGAGCATCTTGACGATATTAACGGCGAAATAGCTTCAAAGCTGAAAAAATGGAGCATTGACCGCCTTTCAAAGGTGGACTTGTCAATTTTGCAGCTCGCCGTGTATGAAATCGAGTACATGGAAGATATTCCCGAAAAGGTTTCGGTGAACGAAGCGGTCAATCTTGCGAAAAAATATGGGGCGGAATCAGCCGCGCCGTTTGTGAACGGGGTTCTCGGCTCCGTTATCGGCGCGAAAAAAGGTGAAAGCGAATGAACGGAACCCGAAGAATTGCAACCGTAACGCAGATTAACAATTACATAAAGGCGATAATGGAGCAGACGCCCGTTTTGCAGAACGTGTGGATAAAGGGAGAGATAAGCAATTTCAAGCTCCATTCATCAGGGCATATTTATCTGACCTTAAAGGACGGCGGAGCGGTGCTGCGCGCCGTGATGTTCCGCGGCGCTGCGCAGTCGCTGCGCTTCCGCCCGGAGGACGGAATGAAGGTGCTTGCGCGCGGAAAAATAAGCGTGTACGAAGCCGGCGGACAGTACCAGCTTTATATAGAGGAAATGGAAGCCGAGGGGCAGGGCGACCTGTATGCGAAATTCGAAGCGCTGAAAAAGCAGCTCGGCGAAGAGGGACTGTTTGACGAACAAAGGAAAAAGAAGCTGCCGCAGTTCCCGGCGGCAATCGGAATTGCGACAAGTCCCACAGGCGCTGCCGTTCGCGACATGATTAACATTCTGCGCCGCCGCTACCCAATGGTGCGCGTTATCCTTTATCCCTGCCTTGTTCAGGGAGAGGGCGCGGCAAAAACAGTTGTGTCGGCAATCGAGCACTTCAACAGAACGAAAAGCGTTGATGTTATCATCATAGGGCGAGGCGGAGGAAGCATTGAGGATTTGTGGGCATTTAACGAGGAAATCACTGCACGTGCGGTGGCAGCTTCGGAGCTTCCGGTCATTTCGGCTGTCGGGCATGAAACAGATTTCACGATAAGCGACTTTGTTGCGGATTTGCGCGCTCCGACGCCGTCCGCAGCGGCAGAGCTTGCAGTGCCGGATATAATGGATTTATACGCAACGCTTTCGTCAGCCGAAGGCAGACTTTCCGCGCTTCTTAGGCAAAAGCTTGCAATGCAGCAAAAGCATTTTGCGCTGCTGAGCGAAAGAATTTCGGCAGAGCGCTTTTTGCGCCGCCTGCTTGACGCAGAGCAGTGCGTTGACCGCGCGCAGACGGCTGCCGTGCGTGCCTATAAAAATAAAACGGAGCTGGCGGAAAAACGCCTTGCAGCGCTTTGCGGCAAGCTTTCGGCGCTCAGTCCGATTGCCGTTTTCGAGCGCGGCTACAGCGTTGCGATGAAGGACGGAAAAAACATTGCGTCGGCAGAGGATATAAACACGGGTGACGCGATAACGGTTAAAATGACGGGCGGCGAGCTTGATTGCAGCGTCACCGAAAGGAGATTAACGAAATGAAATTTGAAGAAGCATTAAAGGAACTTGAGGAAACCGTCAAAAAGCTTGAAAGCGGCGAAACAACGCTTGATGAATCGATGGAGCTTTTTGAAAAAGGAATATCGCTGACGCGCACCTGCCGCAAGCTGCTTTCGGACGCTCAGCTGAAGGTCACGCAGCTTGTCGGCGGCGAAGAAAAAGAGGAAGTTCCCTTTGACACGGAGAATATGTGATGGAATTTGCAAAACAGCTTGAATATTACCGCAATAAAATAAATGATAATATGCACGCGCTGATGGACGGCGAAACCGGGCATATATATGACGCGATGCGCTACAGTCTTTATGAGGGCGGGAAAAGAATCCGCCCGGTGCTGACGCTCGCCGTGTGCGACGCGTTCGGCGGAGATGACAAGGCTGCGCTTTGCTTCGGC
This sequence comes from uncultured Eubacteriales bacterium, assembly GCA_905195005.1. Classification (GTDB taxonomy): domain Bacteria; phylum Bacillota; class Clostridia; order UMGS1883; family UMGS1883; genus UMGS1883. The sequence continues at coordinate 12,504 of CAJJUC010000031.1, forward strand.
TGCGCGCTTGAAATGATTCATACCTATTCGCTGATTCATGACGATCTTCCGTGCATGGATAACGATGATCTGCGGCGCGGAAAGCCGACGAATCACAAGGTTTTCGGCGAGGCGCTGGCTGTCCTCGCAGGAGACGGTCTTCTGACCGCCGCATTTGAAATCGCTGCGAACGCGCCTGCGGACCCTGCAGTGACCGTCAAAGCCATCCGCATTTTGTCGGAGCAGGCAGGTGAACTCGGTATGGTTGGCGGACAGGTACTCGATATGGATGCGGAAGAGCAGGAACTGACGGAGCAGGGAATCTACGATATCCAGTGCCGCAAGACCGGCGCACTCATTCAGGCGGCCTGCCAGATTGGCGTAGTAGCTGCAAACGGGACAGAGCAGCAACTCGACGCCGCAAAGACCTATGCGCAGAATCTCGGTCTTGCGTTCCAGATCCGCGACGATATGCTCGACGTTCTGGGTGACGCAGCCAAGCTTGGCAAGGCGACGCATGTGGATGAGCAGAAAAACACGTTTGTCCGCCTGTACGGCATCGGCGCGTGCGCAAAAATGATCGAGTCAGAGACAAAGACAGCCATTGAGGCGCTTGGCTGCTTTGAAAATTCTGAATTTCTTGTGGAAATGGCCCGCCAACTTGCGCTTCGTGAATACTGATTCATTCGACACACACGAAAAACAGGAATGTAACAGAAAGTTTATGAATATTTGCTTGTATATACATCTGTGATATGATATACTAACTTTGCAATGGTGCAGTATTCTAGTCAGCTTTGCCGGCTGCGAGGAAGGGCCTAAAAATCCTTTGTTTGGCATACCTGTGAACCCCGTGGTGTCTGCTTCTTACGCCCAGTCTGGGGTGGATGCTGTGGGAAGGCGATTTTGCGCCTGCGGCGGACGGGCTGTCTCCAATGGCATGGAGAAGATGACCCGGTCGCTGTGGAGACTGGATATTGTGCAGCGGCGAACTCCCTTTGCGGTATCCGACCGTTGTACGATACCGGATATGAACCTGCATTGCGGTGCTACCCGGCTTCAAGCCGTGAACGCTGTGTGCAGAGTAGCCTGCCTTGCGTGAACCGGCCGGGAAAGGGAAGCTGATGCGTCCAGCGCTCATGGCCTTGAGCACAGACGATATTCCCTTGAAAGACGGTTTGCAAAAGAGGATAAGAGTCGGAAAAAGCTGTTGTGGAAATCACCTAGACTGTCGAAAGGGCTTTTATGGGATTGCGGTACGGACTAAGTGGCAATCGGGTAGTGGCCATGGCGACAGGCCAACGCGAGCATGAAAGGGGAACCACCTCCATCGGCGACGAGAGGATGCTCCCGGGGAAAACAAACCCGACCTAAGCCGTAAGATTAACCATAATAGCTGCCATTGTACATTTGTAAATCCTGATGAGATGCCGCATATGCGGCATTTTATCAGCATTTACATTTTTTCTGTATTTACGCAAAATTAAGTTTACATAATTTATGTGGAGGCTGTCTTGGCTGCTGCGAAAAAGAAAAAGGCCGGTAAATCGGCTAAACCAGATTTCAAATGGATCGCGCTGATCTTTCTGACGACTGTTCTGATTTCGGCCCTGATGAGTTTTGTGTCATCTAATCTTCTGGAAGGTGCGGGACTTGCGCTGTCCTTTGTGATTTTGATCTGTATTGTTCTGACCGGTATTCTGTTTGACATCATTGGTGTTGCCGTCACGGCAGCGGACGAGGTCCCGTTCCACGCAATGGCCTCGCGTAAAGTTCCAGAGGCGGAAGACGCACTGCGCCTGATTCGCAACGCGGGAAAAGTCTCGTCGTTCTGCAATGACGTGATCGGCGATATCTGCGGTGTTATCTCCGGATCTGCCGCAGCGGTCATTGCTGCGCGCGTGCTGCTCCTGAGCAAAAGTAAGTCGGAGATTTTTATCACGCTGCTGCTGTCTGCAGTTGTTTCCGGCGTAACAGTCGGCGGAAAGGCCTGCGGCAAGTCACTTGCCATGAACAGCAGTACCGCTGTTGTGCGCACGGCAGCGAAAGTCCTATGTTTCTTCCGGACGCTCCCACAGCGCCTTCGGAAAAAACACGCAGAAAAATGAGGACTCCATGCTTTTAGATACAATTCACTCCAGACAGGATCTGCTGGACATCCCAGAAGCGCAGCTTGGAACGCTCTGCGATGAAATCCGACAATTTCTTGTACAAAACGTCAGCCGCACCGGCGGCCATCTGGCATCCAACCTCGGCATTGTCGAGACGACGGTGGCAATCCATCGCGTCTTTGACACCAGCCGCGACCGGCTTGTGTTCGATGTCGGGCATCAGTGTTATGTGCATAAAATGCTCACCGGCCGTATGGAGCGGTTTGACACGCTCCGCCAGCAGGGAGGGCTTTCCGGTTTTCCAAAGCCCTGTGAGAGCGTACACGACGCCTTTATCGCCGGCCACGCATCCAACGCTGTTTCCGTTGCACTCGGTATGGCCCGCGCCCGGACGATGGAAGGGGCAGACTATCATGTGCTGGCTCTGATGGGCGACGGCGCGCTGACCGGCGGCCTTGCTTATGAGGGTTTCAACAACGCTGGTGCAAGCCGCGAACCCATGATTGTTCTGCTTAATGACAATGGCATGTCCATCACGCCGAATGTCGGCGCAATTTCTCGTTATCTTGCGCAGGCGCGTCTGCGTCCCAAATATCTCGACCTCAAATTATGGTATAGACAGACAACGGCCAAAAGTGCTTTCGGCCGTCGGCTCTATGCACTGACCCATAAGGTCAAAGAGCACATGCGCCGCAGCATTCTTGGCACAACGCTGTTTGAGAATCTGGGGTTTACCTACCTCGGCCCGGTAGACGGGCATGACATTTCCAGAATTGAAATGCTGCTGAAGACGGCTGTCGCGCTGCATGAGCCTGTCCTCATCCATCTCATCACGAAGAAGGGGCGTGGCTATGCGCCGGCAGAAAAAACGCCGCAGGAGTTCCATGGTATCGGGAAGTTTGACCCCGAGACGGGTCTGAGTGAGACTGTATCCGTCCCGACCTTTTCTGATATTTTTGGACAGGAGCTTGGCCGGATGGCCGCCAGCGACAAGACTGTCTGCGCTATCACTGCAGCTATGCAGCACGGAACAGGCCTTGACCAGTTTGCGGCTGATTTCCCGTCTAGGTTCTTTGATGTCGGCATTGCCGAGGGCCACGCAGTCTGCATGGCTGCGGGACTTGCCAAACAGGGAATGAAGCCTGTTGCGGCGATCTATTCTACTTTTTTGCAGCGCGCCTACGACATGCTGCTGCATGATGTTGCCCTACAACAGCTGCATGTCGTCTTAGCGGTTGACCGCTGCGGTATTGTCGGTGAAGACGGCGACACACATCAGGGCATGTTTGACGTTGGCTATCTCCGTCAGGTGCCCGGTATGAAAATTTTCAGTCCCGCCAGCTTTGCTGAACTGCGCGAGGATCTGCATACGGCGTTCTATGCCTGCACCGGTCCTGCAGCCATCCGCTACCCGCGTGGGGCGGAGGGCTGCTATCAGGTGTCTGCCTCCCAGACCCGCATCCGCGAGGGCTATACGTGCACGATCATCTGCTACGGCACGATGATCAACGCCGTGCTGGACGCAGCGGATACCATGCAGGCCGCAGGCTACCGGTCCGAGATTCTAAAGCTGCGCACCATCTCCCCGGTCGACTGGGACGCGATCGACGCGTCCGTCCGGAAGACAAAACGCGTGTTCGTGTTCGAGGAAACATCCGACCGTGAATGTCTGGCCGATGAGATTTTTGCCCACCTGATCGAAACCGGGATTCCGGCAGTCTGCCGGAAGCGGAACCTTGGCCGCGGCTTTATTCCGCACGGTGCGCCTGCCGCGCTGCTTGCGGCGGCAGGTTTGGATGCGGATGCACTCACAAAACTGATGCAGGAGGAGCTTTCCTGATGAAGCATAAGGAACGGCTGGATGTGCTGCTTGTCGCGCGCAATCTGGCGGAATCGAGAAGCAAGGCACAGGCCATGATCATGGCGGGCGAGGTCTATGTCAACGAACAGAAGGCCGACAAGGCCGGGCTTGAGATCAATATTGACGACGAGCCTGTGATCGAGGT
>CAJJUC010000032.1 GCA_905195005.1 uncultured Eubacteriales bacterium
ATCATTCCGAAAAAAGGCGATGTGATTAAGGTTGGTCTTAACTCGGAAAACGAAACCGAGCTTATCGAGATTTATTTTGATTACGAAACAAGAAAGGGCGGCGCAATTGATTTTGATTCACCCTACTTTGCAAACTTCGGAACAAACAACCCCCAGGCGCCCCACGATGTTTTGGAGGATTTCAAGGCTTCAACGGATTATGCAAACGTCAGAAGAATCCTTTACGGACACGCGGTTGACATTGAGGGCGATGTGCTTACCTTCGGCGATGACGTCAAGGGCTCCGAAAATAGGGCGGAAGCATTTGTCATTCCGTCAAACGCAGCCGTAATTGTATATGATGAGGATACGGACGAATTCAGGTACGGTTCTGTCGGAGATATCAAGCCAAGCGCCGCTTACGGTGCGGATTGCTCCGAGGTTGTTGTATCAACAAGGTACGGACAGGTTGTAATCCTTTATGTGATGAATAATCGGAAATAAATGCTGTTTTGATTATGAAAGGATGGTTATATATGAAAAAAATAATGCTTGCAGCGCTTGCGGCGGTCTGTGTTTCAACCTCGGCAAGCGCATATACGGGCGTATCGGATTGGGCAAAAGCGGAGGTTGACAAGGCGGAGAAGTACGCACTTATCCCTGCATCTCTTGCAGATGCCGAATTATCAAAGCCTATAACAAGAAGTGAATTTGCAGGTCTCAGCGTGAAGCTTTACGAGGCGTTTTCAGGCAGAAGCATTGAGCCTCCGAAAGAAAACCCTTTTAACGACACTGCCGACAGCGAGGTTTTAAAAGCATATGCCGCAGGGATAACCACCGGAACATCGGACACAGCCTTTGACCCCGATTCGCTTTTATCGAGAGAACAGGCGGCGACAATGCTTGCAAGGGCATATTCCAAAAGTATGAATCAAGAAATTAAGCCGTCGGAAAAAGCAAAAGCCTTTTCCGATGACGCGGAAATTTCGGACTGGGCAAAGGAAAGCGTTTACTTTATGGCGGAAAACGGTATTATAAACGGAGTTGGGGATAACTGCTTTGCGCCGAGGAACGTAACGGCGGAGCAGGAGACAGATCGGTATGCAAACTCAACCCGTGAGCAGTCGGTTGCAATTTCCGTGAGAATGTTTGAAAAATTCAAATCCGCAGCGGAAAAGCAGGATTTGCTGAAGCTTATTCCGGCATATAATTTCGGCACGGTTGTCAGCACCATTTCAAACGAGCACGATGCTGCTGTGACGCTGGAGAACGTAACCGCCGAAAACTATTCGGCGTATATCAAAGATGCTGAGCGGTTTTTCCCCGAGGTGACCTATGAGCTTCCCCTTACGGGAACGAGCGGAATTTTCGCATGCACCGATGGGGAGTATAAGCTCATAATTACTTACAACGGTACTCAGCTGCTCATATCCATTGCCGAGGACACGGGCGTGTGATTCAAATGTCAATAAATATCGGGGAGGATAAGGAATGAAAAGCAAAGCAATTTCTTTACTGCTGATTGCATGCCTGCTGCTTTCTGCAATGAATGTGTCGGCAGTGTTCAGTGATGATGAACAGATTCCGGAGGTCGGCGTTCTGATTGATTACGACATGGAGGGCTGGAGTAATCCATCGGACATGATTTTCTCGCGCGGGAAGGGCGGAAAACTTTATTCCGTCGGCGGAGAGTTCGGAAGCTCGGACGGAAATCAGTATTGGCAACCGGCTGTGGAATACAACGAGTTGAAATATGCCCTGAGAGATATAAGCAACAAAGCGAATACCGAGGTTATTGACACGGGCAAGCTTAAATTTGAATATGATGTGCGCGTTCCTAAGGGTGAGGACATGGCTGATAACGAGAGCAGCATATTGTACTTACAGTTTATGAATTATTCCGGCTATCACGAGGGAAAGAACAACGGCAGAGCGTATATGCACAGCATTTCGTATCAGAACGACTGCCCGAAGCTCATTCTCGGCGTGAATAACGTTGGCTGGGCAGCACCGCAGCCTTCTCCCGACGGAAGCAATGTTGTTGATTTGAATTTTGACGAATGGTATACTGTTACAACAATTATCGATTATGATTTGCGCGAAGTAAACTACTATTTGAACGGAAGCCTTGTCAATCATTATGCAGGCGATGCAAAAAATGTTAAAACGCAGTTTGCTTTCTACTGCGGAGGATTCACACAGGGCGGCACAACAAAGAACGCTGCCAATATAGATAATCTTCTGATTGAACGCCTCGGAGACGGAGTTCTGGCAGGAAGCATCAGCGGGGTGGGAAATAATACCGTGAGTATAAGCTTCTCCTCAACGATTGACGCAGGAATCAAGCTTAACCCCGAGGATTACTCGCTTAATATCCTCGGAGAGGGCAGCTCGGTTAAAGCGACCGATGCTGCTTTCTCGGACGGGATTCTGAAGCTGACATTTGTCGATGATTTTTACCCGAACACAAACTATGTTCTGACCCTTAATGCGTCATTGTACGAAACGGGGAATCCCGGGAAAGCGCTGAAATACGGCAAAAAGCTGCTGTTTCTGACAGCGGCAAGCCCGGTTAATGTGATTGTCACACAGCAGAATTTTGACAGCATTGATTTCCCGAAGGAATCAACAAGCGCACAATTTAAGGACTTTTACTATGAAGGCAGAAAGGCAGTGGACGGAGTAATCGACACGGAAAACGATTTCATTGCACAGCCCGAAAAAACATGGGATTACACGGATGCGGCTGAAAAGGCGGATTCTTCCGATAAAATGCTGCGGTTTAATTTCGACGATAATTATCCGTCGGAGGAAGGAAATGTGAAAACGTATCACAAAGGTCTTGTTTTCCCGTTCGGAGAAGGTCAGTTTGTGAAAAGCGGCATTCTGACATATGAATTTGACCTTGAAGTGCCTTTCGCAGACGGCGTGAACGAGGAGCAGCTTGATATCGGCTTCGGACTTCATGACAGCGAAAAAGAGGAAACAAAATTTGATTATAACAAAACCTTTGCAAATGCAACAATGTTTGCCGGAATCGGCTATTATGAAGGCGCTGTTAAAGCGCTGAGCTATGGTATCAGCTCGAGGGGAAACCGCTTTGCAACGCGATATCAGCGTTCGGGCAAGGAGTCCTTTGACAGCACGGTGAGAGGAAGAAGCGCGGCATGGTGGAAAGATGACGCAATGCTTGCGGAGGTGACTCCGAACAGTACAAACAAATATAAAATCGCGGTTGACATTGATAATAAAACATACAGCATTTACTTTAACGGCGAGCTGAAGGCAACGCTGAATTTCATTCCCGGCGGCGGAGAAAAATTCAGCTATGACGCAGTTGTGTTCGCATTTGTCGGAAACAAGACCGAAAGTGCAGCGCCGAGCTATGTTTATATCGATAACCTGAAGGTTACGCACACGGTTCTGGCATCGAATGCCGCATCGGGAATAAGCTTTGAAAAGTATGACGGAACGGTGTACGAATACGGCGATTTACTGCCTGCCGGAACGAAGAAAATCAAGCTCGATTTTAAAAATGAAATCGATGAAAGCTCTGTTGACGGCAATATTGAAATTGACGGCGCAGGCGAGGATTATACCGCGACCGTGTCGGGAAAAAGCATTGAGCTTGATTTTGATAACTGCCTTGCGGCAAACACCGAGTATCGTGTAACCGTTAAATCTGGCTTGACAGACACCGGCGGAACGGTTCTCGGAAGAGATATTACATTTACTGCTTCGACAGATGACGGCGAGGTTATTTACAATAACCCTGTTATACTGGTGAACGGCAGCAGCGCGGCATCGGCTTCCGCAATCGCACCCGGCGACACAATCACGGTTGAAGCGGAGGTTATTAACACCACAAAGAATAAAAAAGGCGCGTATGCAGTTCTTTATGCCTATAAGGATTCCGCGCTTGTCGGCGCAGCGTTTACAAGGCATTATGCGGATTCGTCATCACCTTATCACGAGATTATCGAGATCAGGCATACTGCCGATTCAGGCTTTGTCGGCGCGGACAGGATAAAGGCGTTTGTTTTTGATAATGCTTCGGATTTGATGCCGCTCACGGATGCAACCGTGATTGATTAAAAAAAGCGTAAACCGTATTATAAGGAGCGGTGCAAAAACCGCGATTTATAAATAAATAATAAAAACGGGAGGAATCGAAAATGAATCGAAAAATCGTTTCACTATTTTTGGCGCTGCTGATGCTCTTATCTGTTATACCGGCATCGGCAGCTGTAACGGGTTCAAATGACTGCATGAGATCGGGTATTATTTACAGCGAGGATTTCAGCGGTTATGACGGCATGACAAGTGCTCAGATAAACGCACTGACGGGCTGGACAGATTCCTGGGGCTGGTCAATAACGGATGACGCGTGGACGCCGGGAACTGGCGGTGCTTCGGCATTGATAGACATTGACCCGGATAACACGCTTGTAAATGGCAATATTGACAGCGGTCTGATAATGTTTTCGTTTGACACAAAAATCGGCAGCCGTCCGGAGGGGGAGACCGATGATGTTATAGCATTTGTGAGCCATTCGAACGGCGGAACGGACGCAAACGGAAACATTGCAATGAACGGCTGCTTTGCGTCTGTCTGTGTGCAGGGCGGTCAGCCGCTGGTTGCCTTCAATCCGCAGAGCGCGACATATGCTTTTACGGACGGCAGAATTAATTACAAGTACATTTCCGCAGACACATGGACGAATATAAAGGTATTTATCGATTATGACAAAAAGGCTGCGGATTATTATGTAAACGGTGAAAGGGTGTGTACATATGCAGGGCTCGGCATCGGCGGACCTGACGAATTTCACGGGTTGTTCGATTTTTCAATGCTTGAGCTGAAGGACTGGGGCAAAACCACCGGGGCGCAGTTTGACAATCTTTGCGTTGCAAGGCTTAATAACGATAAAATCACCGCGAAAATCAATGACATCGGAACAAACAGCGTGAGCATCGGATTTAACACGGTGATTGAGGATAACGGCACATTTATTCCCGAAAACTTCAGGCTCAGAAATCTTGCCGACGGCACTGTCAAAGCTGCCCGGACGGTTACCGTGAAGGCGGGCGGAGTTGACATTGATTTCGGTGACGCTTTTGCAGCGGACAGCGATTTTGAAATAATTATAAAAGCAGCTGTTGAGGAAAAATTCACCGGCTTGAAAATGAGCAGCACAAACCTGTTTTTCTCGACAAAGAAAAAGCAGATTTCGCTTCTTAATCAGGATTTCAGCATCAGCGAAATTGACACTGCTGCCGATGCGCCGTTCTATTACGTGGGCAAAAAGGACGGCGACAGCTCGGGCGACTTTATTGCTCAGCCCGAACGGAACAAAACGCTTATGAGCAAGGCGGACAAGGATGGCGGCGGAAAGCTTGATATACTGCAGATTGTTCATGCCGATATGTATCCCGGAACAACACACTGGAAAAACATTGTGTTTCCGTTTGAAAACGGACTGTCGGCGAGCAGCGGCAAGCTGACATTTGAGTTTGACATGGCATTTGCCGGCTATCCTTATATGGATCGATGGGATATAAGCTTTGGTTTGCACGATAAAAACAATGAAGTAACGGAGTTTGAACAAAATACGAACCAGGCAAATGCAACAATTTTTGCAGGCGCTGCCTATAACGGAAACGGAGCAGGCAACAAGGCGCTCAGCTACGGACTGAAGAACGCGCAGGGAAAAATTGCAACAAGGTATTATGCAAAGGACACATGGAAAACAAGTCCCGGGGACGGCATTATAGACTTGACAAACGATTATGAGGTAAACTCGGACTGGAGGTCTGAATACTGCCTTATTTATAATATGCAGGCAGCGGCAAACGGCGGAAATGCCGCCATGCAAGCCGCAATGCATCATTACAAGGTAGCTGTTGATATTGATAACAACAGCTTTGAGGTTTGGTTTGACGGCGTGCTGAAGAAAACCGTAAATTATATACCGGGCAATAAAACGGGCGGCGATTACGATGCGCTTGTGTTTGCGCTGGTCGGTGAAACTCAGGGCTGCAATCCCAAGGGAGATATGACCGTATATCCCGGAGTTGCGCAGTTTGACAATATCGCTGTTAAGCAGGAACTTTCCGAGCCCTCCGTAAAAAGTGCGGAATTTGTCACGGCGGGCGGAAAAACATTTCCTTACGGAAGCGAAGCTCCGTATAATGCGGCGGCAATGAAAATCAAAATGGCAGACAGTGTCTCGGAAGCATCGTCAACGGCAGGTGAGGTAAGCATAGAAGGAAAGAACATAACGGTTACGTTCAATTCACTTGACATCGGCAAGGAATACGCTGTGACAATTGATGGAAAAACGCTTATGTTTAAGGCTGTTGCTCCCGATTACACCGTTGCGGGCGGAAAGCTGACAATAAACGGTGTGACAGTTGACGCGGATAATTTCTTTGTTATGGAGGACGATGAAATTGTGCTTGAAGCAGCAATTTCCATGGACTTCCCGGTAAAAGCAAAGCTTATCATCGCAATGTATGACAAAAACGGCGCGCTTGTAAGCATTTATTCCGACACTGTTACGGCATCGGCTTCCAAATGGAGGCTGGCATACACTGCGACTGCCGACGACGAGGACGCGGCAAGCATGAAAGGCCTTATACTTGACAGCTCGAACAATTTAACCCCGCTTGCTTCCGCAAACATTTTACCGACAGAATGATCAAAAGGAATGAGGGAGAGTGTAAACGGTTTTGCAGTCTCCCTCATCAACTAAAACGAGGAACAATATGAAAATTAAAAAAATTGCGCTTCTGCTGCTTTTTGTTACGATTGCCAACCTCAGCTGCCCGTGCTTTGGCGCTCGTGCGGCGGACAGCGTCGCAAAAGCGGAGTTTTCCGCGCCCGGGGCAGTGACCGACAATATGACTGCGGCTCTCGGCACAGGCATTGTGCCGAAGGTTGAAACCTGCGACGGTGTTACGGGCTGGCGGCTCAACATAAACAATCCGCGCGAAGCCAATATCAGATTTGATATAGACAACGGATTTATGTACAATCTGTCAAAAAACGATAATGTCACCGTTGAAATAAAATATTATGATGATTCCTTCGGCGGATTTGCGCTTTGGTACGATGCGGATGCGGAAATTCCGCAAAGCCGTTTTGTGCAGCTTCAGAATACCGGCACATGGAAAACTGCGAGTTTCACGCTTTATGACGCGCGCTTTGCCGGAAACGCCGGTGGCATGGATTTTTATATTCTGACGAATGACGAGCCGTTTGAATCGCCCGAGCATAAAATCATGGGAAAGTCGTCCGCGGATGTACTTATTGCATCGGTAACGGTGAAAAAAGAAAACACGATTTCGCCATTTGATATTAAGGCGGAATCGGGAAAGCCCGGAAATATATTTTTTGAAGGTGAAGAAATAGCCTTTGATATACAGTATCTGTCAGATGAATATTCATCGGCATCGGTTACATATACAGTGCACAATCATGCCGGAGCATTGGCTTTCATTGATAAAGCCGATTTTGAAAACAACCGTCACAGGCTTGCGGTTCGCAATTTAACCTTTAATGTGTATATTCTTGAAATTGTCGTGGAGGGAGATGGCATATATCAGACGAAAACCGTTGATTTTTCGTATTCAAAAAAGGCGGAGCACCCGAACAAGCGAACCGGCACGAACATTCATTTCAGCCGCGGAGTTTACGATAAGGAAGAAATAGAGGCTGTTGTCGGACTTGCAAAAAATGCAGGGTATTACTTTATCCGAACGTCTGCAAATTGGGCGGACATTGAGCAGGAAAAGGGCAGCTACAGTCTGCCGTTCGAGTTTGAATATGCCAACCGTTTTATTGACAAGGCAGGTCTTGAAGCGCTGGTTGTGCTGTCCTGCTCCGGTAAATATGCTGACTACCCGTATTGGCTTAAAATCGAAACGGAACGAGAAAGCTACGGGAAATTCTGCCGATATGTTGCAGGCGCGCTCAGAAATTACACCGATTATTTTTCTTCCCCGAATGAATTTAACTTTGACCCCGGTGCAGGAGGGGTGCATATTCCCGAGAAATACAGTTATTTTACGGACATTGTAAAGGCGGCATATCCGTATATAAAAGAGGGCAACCCGAACGCTTATATTGTTTCGGGAGCTGTCGGAAGCTACTGGGACGAGTATATAAAAAATTGCTATGATTCGGGGATTCTGGATTTTTGCGACGCTTTCAGTATTCACGTTTACGACTATGTGGGAGGTCCCGAAACATGGTATATTTACCCCACAATCCAGTGGCACACGGAGCTTTTAAGATCATACAACCCGGAAAAACAGTCATGGATTACAGAAAACGGGTGGCCTGCGGTCAACGATTCAAAAGAAATTGCATATAGCAAAGCAGGCTTGGCAAGCGAGACAAAGCAGGCTGAATTTTATCCGCGGTCGCTTGCGGTGAACGGCGACCCGAGAAGGGTTGACACATATCTTCACTATTGCTTTGCTGACAATAACACAGGCTATTTTGACGCTGAGGATAATTTCGGAATCATAGAAGCGCACGATTACCGCACTCCGTTTGCGGCAAAGCCGGCATATGTTACAACGGCGGCGTTCAACAGTATTCTTGACGGCTACACCTTCAAAAAGGACTTGTATCACAGCGATGTTTCGTATGCGGATTTATCGGAGATTCCTTATCATGATCCGGAGCGGTACACATACGGAACATCCGAGGGCTTTAAAAATTTTGCAAAAAGCTATCAGGATGCCAGATTTGCTTTTGTTTTTGAAAATGACAAGGGCGAGGAAATTACAATGGTGTGGATGGGAGATTATTCATATAACGCTGAATTTAAGTATCAGACCGACAAGCCGTATATCGAATATTATGATATGTACGGAAACAAGAGAATTTTCAAAAACGACGGCTCGCTTCAAATGGGTCACAACACGGAACCCGTATACCTCAAGGGGGTGGACAGCATTGCCCCAAAGGCGGAAATCACGGTTGAAAACACCGTTTCCGCATGGGATATTGAGGACGGGGAGGAGCTCGGTATAAATGTGCAGCTTCCCGAAAATGCTGATGACGGCACGGCGCTGACAGTTGCCGTGGCATACGATGAAAACGGAAATGTCATGTCGGTACGGAAAGCGGAAGCCGCCGTGAAAAACGGGATGATAAGCGCAAAAATCTCCGCCGCCGGCTTTAACGGCTGCAGCGCGGTGAAAATTTTTGTGTGGGACTCTTCCGGCAATCTGATACCGCTAATCGAGAGCAAAAACCTGCCCGAATTCGGTGACAGCAACGCCCGGTACACCTACGGGAACGGCCTGATAGAAATAAGCGGCACACTGAAAGGCAGAGAACCGTACCGCAACCTTACGGTTACCGCGTGGAAGGAAAGCACAGCAAAGGCTGATTACGCAGCCGATTTTACAGGCACTGTTATATATCAGGATATGATAAAAACAGACGCGAACGGCAATTATAAAATACGCTTTAAAGCGCCGGAAAACGAGAACATAAAAATTCAGATTTCTGGAAAGGGCTTTAAACTTCAGAAAAAGATTTTTTACGGGGAGCAGCAAACATGAACATACAGAGAGTAAAAGAAATATATGCCGCTGCGGAGCAGCACATGAAAAATGACAACATAGGCTATTTTGAGGGCTTTGACAAGCCGCTTTTCAGAATTTCGAACGTTTATCCCGGCGTATGGCTTGAGCACTTGTATGATTCAGTGCTTTATGCGAAGCTCTATCCGGGTGAAAATGAGTATATGAGAAATATAATCGGGCTTTACATCAGCAATCAAAGGGAGGACGGTCAGCTGCCCTTTACGATTATGGACAGAAAATTTCTAACCGACAAAACGGAGGAGACTATCAGGTACACGCATATTCAGGAATGCGTTTCTTTTGCTTCCGTTTGCCTTGAAGCATACAATATTTTAAAGGACAAGGATTTTTTAAGGGCGTGCTATGGTGCGGCGGCCAAGTGGGTGCATTGGCTTGAAAAGCACAGAATGACGCAGAACAAAGGGCTTATCGAAATGTTCTGCGGCTTTGATACGGGTCACGATAACAGCGGACGTGTGACGGACATCGGCTGCCCCGGCGCGGTGGTCATTGACGGCGTTTGGCAAAATGCCGATGTTTTGCCGCCGGAGGACGGTGTCACGCCGATTATAGCAGTGGACATGAACTGCAATTTTTACGGAAACCTGATGTCGCTTTCAAAAATGGCTCTTTTGCTGGGAGAAGCGCAGGCATGTGACAAGTGGATTGCAAGAGCCAAAGCTGTCAAAAAGCGGATTTTCGAGGTTTGCTTTGATGAAAAGGACTGCTTTTTCTATGATGTTGACACAAACGGAAACTTCCGCAAAATTAAGTCAAGCACCATATTCCACCTATTTTTGGAAAGGGTGCTTGACAAAGATAGGGACTGTGAGCTGATACGGGAAATTTATAGCCGCCATATTAAAAATCCGAACGAATTTTGGACAAATTACCCGTTCCCCTCCGTTGCATACAATGACCCGTCGATAAAAAAACACTGCAAGGAAAACTGCTGGGGGTATTTCTGCCAGATGAATATTTATATTCGCTGCACGCTGTGGATGGATTATTACGGCTTCGGGAAGGATCTTGACCATTTGCTGGAGCAGCATGTCCGCGCATGGACGGAGCACTTTGACAGAGTTAAGCTCGGGCAGGAGCTTGATCCGATGACGGGTGTTCCCACGAACAGCTCCGAATGGTACTCAGCCTGTATGCTTACTTATGTTTACGCTGTGCGGAGGCTCGGACTTCTTAACGGAGAATAACAATAAGGAAACGGGGAGGCTCTATGGATAAAATTATATGCTGCGTGCTGAACAAAAACGATTACCTGAACGGTTATGTTCAGTCAAACCCTGAAAATTCTCCTTTGGCGGACGGCGTTCCGCTGCTTGATATATCCGACAAGGATATTATGGAAATATATTATTACAGATGGTATACATACTTTGAGCATATCAAAAAAACTGACGGCGGATATGTTATAACGGAATTTCTTAATGATGTTCCGTGGGCTGGAAAGCAGAACACAATCAATTGTGCGCTCGGTCATCATTTGTATGAGGGCAGATGGATTTATAACAGGGATATTCTTAACGATTACTGCAAATGGTGGTTCATGGGCGGGGAACCGCGTCTGTACAGCACATGGATTGCGGATGCGGTTCTGGCATATGCCAAGGTAAGCGGCGACAGGAAAATCATATCAGAGCTGTATAATGATTTGAAAGAAAATTATTTTGCATGGGAGAAAGAGAAAAAGCGCGCAAACGGCTTGTTTTATCAGCTTGACGGGTACGACGGCATGGAATATTCCATAAGCGGAGCAGGCTTCAGACCAACGCTTAATTCGTATATGTACGGTGATTTGCGTGCGCTTGAGCAAATGGCAAAAATGCTGTCGCTTGCAGAAGATGCAGCTGTTTTTAAGCACAGGGCGGAGGAGCTGAAAAGCAAGGTCAACAGCTTGCTTTGGGATAAAAATTCGTCATTTTATAAAACGCTTGCGGAAAACAAAAGCTTTAAGCAAGCGGATGTGCTTGAGCTTTGCGGATATATCCCGTGGTATTTCAATCTTGCCGATGAAGGCATGGCGGATGCATGGAAGTATCTGAACGATGCAGACTGCTTTTACGGAAAATTCGGTTCGACAACCGCGCAGAGAAGTCATCCCGGGTTTATGCAAAAATTTGACCATGAATGTTTATGGAACGGTCCTTCATGGCCGTATGCAACCTCGCAAACGCTTACGGCAATGGAAAATCTGCTGAATAATTACAGCCAAGAGGTTGTGAAAAAGCGTGATTATTTCGAGCTTTTGAAAACATACGCACAGTCGCAGCATATTAAAACCTCCGGCGGAAATATCGTGCCGTTTATCGATGAGGATTTGCATCCGGATACTGGCGAATGGATTGCGCGGAAAATTCTGCATGAAAAATATCCCGAAAGTCCGTATAAAAACAGGGGAGAAAAATATAATCATTCAACATTTTGTGATTTGGTTATTTCGGGCTTGGTCGGAATAAGAGCCGATTTCGGCGAAAGGCTTGTGATAAATCCTCTGTTCGAGGAAAACCAAATCGATTATATGGCGGCAGACGGAATTTTATATCATTCAAAGAACATTGCGGTTGTGTGGGATAAAACAGGTAAGAAATTCGGAAAAGGCAAGGGGCTGCGCGTGTTTATCGACGGCTGCGAAGGGGCGCATAGCGCCGTGCCGGATAAAATTATTATTGATTCATAACGGAGTTAAAAAAGGAGCTTACAGATGCCGGATTATTGGTGGAATAACCTGACATCTATAAGCTCCTCTGCTTTTTCGTGCAAGCCTGATATTTTTTCAGCAGGGCTTCGGCTGCTTTTTCTGCCAAGCAGTTTTCAATCATACCGACGCTCGGAATGTCCTTTACCCTTGACATCAGCAAAGCTTGATTCGGAAAGCCCGATTTCGCATTTCTCGAAAGTCTTTTGCAATCCCGAAAATCTGTTCGCGCTTACTTCAACGTATTTGCGTGCCCCGATATATAACGGATTTTTGCAGCCTTGCTCGGTTAAATATCTGCCGGCAATGCAGCCGCCCTTTAGTCTGTATGTTGCTATAATGTTATAGCTGCATTAAAAAAAGGGGAGGAAGCAAAAACAAGATACGGTGCAGTTGAAACAATTGCGGAGGGTGAAAAACATGTTCAATTTGCAAAAAACATCAAGTGAAGACTTGGGTGCGAGAGGTAGAAAATCTTGTTTTGATATGAGTAATGTGTTTATATATTCCGAACAGTTTTATGTGCTAAGACTTGGTTAAAATTTATAAATCTTAATTAATTCTCTGAGCACTATTGCCTTTTATGCCTATTTAATATATAATAATAGGCATAAAAGTTGTTTGGAGGATTATATGACAAGTTCAGAGAGAATTTTAAAAGCAGCCGAAGCAAACGGCGGCACAATAACTACCGAACAAGTTAATAAAATGAATATACACCGCACAACCTTGCGTAATATGGTTGATAAAGGATTGTTAGACCATTCTGCAAGAGGGGTTTATGTTCTGCCCTCAAAATTAGATGATGAGTTCTATAATTTGCAGACAAGGCTTAAAAAAGGTGTTTTTTCAAACGGTACGGCGTTGTATTTATTGGGATTTACAGACAGAACACCGGTTAAGTTTGATATGACTTTTCCGGCGTCATATAATACTTCCGCAATAAAAAATGAGATTACGGCGCATAGAGTAAAAAAAGAACTATACGAACAAGGGATAATAAGCGTTAAAACTCCTTCCGGAAACGAAGTAAACGCATATTGCATTGAGCATACGCTGTGTGATGTATTGCAAGTGAAATACGCCATTGATATACAAGTTGTCACAGATGCTTTTAAGAGATACTCAAAATATAAAAACAAAAATCTGCCGTTGCTTTCGGAGTTTGCGAAAATGTCACGTGTTGAAGAAAAGGTACGGAATTATTTGGAGGTACTTATATGAAAAATACAATGCAATTAAAAGCATATGTCAAGAATTTGGCAAAAGAAAAAAATATTTCTGCTCAAATCGTGCTGCAGAACTATATGCTTGAACGGCTGCTTGAGCGAATTTCCGTTTCAAAGTATCATGATAATTTTATCTTGAAGGGCGGATTTCTTTTGGCGGCTATGGTTGGACTTGACACGAGAGCAACGATGGATATGGACGCAACAATAAAAGGACTTCAGGTGACAAAAGAAACAATATCGGAAATGTTTGGTGAAATTTGCAAAATACATATAGATGATGATATTAATTTTGAATTCAGCGGTATCGCTGATATTCGTGAAGATGATGAGTACGGCGGTTATCGTGTAAGCTTATCGGGGAATTATCCGCCGATGGCTGTGCCGCTTAAGATTGACATAACAACGGGTGATAAAATTACACCTCGTGAGATGGTGTATTCTTTTAACCTAATGTTTGAAGAACGAAGTATAAATGTTTTGGCATATACGGTTGAAACAATACTTGCTGAAAAACTTGAAACAATCATTTCAAGAGGCGACCAAAATACAAGACCGAGAGACTTTTATGATGTTTATATTTTAAATACGCTGCAAAAACAAAATATAGATAATAAAATACTAAAAGACGCTTTTGCAGCAACGGTTAAAAAGCGCAGTACAGAGCATATTGTTGCAAACTACAATGAAATTATTGAAACCGTTGCGAGCAGTACAGTAATGAATAATCAGTGGACAAGATATCAAAAAGAATTTGATTATGCAAAGGATTAAAGATATCTGTTTCATGATTAATGAATTACTATCTTCAATTAAATAAGCTGATGAAATTTTTAGTTTTAGCTTGACATACGGGTGACGAAGGTCGTGAATCCGAATCCTTTTCACACCGATTTTCTTACAGCCCCGTACGGCTGGGATAGTCGTTCCTTGCGTGGGTATTCAGTTTGGTCACATTATGTGCTGCTGCTTACTAATACCATCCAATCAGGGGCGGCGCTGTTACTGTTGTTGGCATTGTTGTTGTTCAAGTTACCTGTCGGGTTGACGTTACGAATATTGTTATACAAGGCCAGCCGCAGCTGCTATACTCAAGAAAAGTAATCGAAAGAAGGGATATGTACCATGCTGACGGAAAAAGCCAATGCCATCTGCCTCTTGGAGGTTCTAAAGGAGTATTCCGACGCAGAACACATTCTGCCCATGCGGGAGATCATCGCAAAGATGCAGTTCCTCTATGGCATCAAAATCGACCGCCGCACCGTTTACGGAGCCGTTGCGCTTTTGATCGAGCTCGGTTACGACATTTCCGTTTACGAGGACAACGGTGTCGGTTATTATCTTCGCAGTCGGGAATTGGAACAGTCGGAAGTCCTTTTGCTGACCGACGCGGTATATTCCTTCCCGTTCATCCCAGCAAAACAGACTGAGCAGCTTGTCCAAAAACTGCAAAAACAGCTTAGCGTCCACCAGCGGAAGCGTTATCGCTATCTGACAATATCGCAGCAGGACCGCAAGACCGACAACCGGCAGGTATTCTGGAACATTGAACAGTTGGATGAGGCGATCGCGCAGAAGAAAAAAGTCCGGCTCGGCTATCTCCACTATGGGCTGGATAAAAAACAGCACGAGGCAAAGACCTATACGCTCAGCCCCTACGAAATGGTTTACATGAATGAGAGGTACTATCTCATCTGTGTTCCGGACCACGCGCCAAATACGCGTCTTTACCGCATTGACCGAATGAAGGACATTCAAATTTTAGATGATCCTCGCAGCGAGGCTGTCGCCCGTCAGGAGGCACAGAATGCTGTCTATGCCTATGTCGGCGCGCCTGAGCGCATCGTCATGTACTGTGACCGAGCCATCTTAGACGATGTGATCGACCGCTTCGGTACAGAGGTACAGATCCGTAAACGCGACGAAAATACTTTTACCGCCGGTTTTACCGCGCCGCCGCGCGGCGTCAAGTTCTGGGCGCTGCAATATCTGCCGTATGTGGAGGTCGTTGGGCCTGCGTGGCTGCGGGAGGAGATCATCGAAAGCCTCGGGAAGAACAAATATCTTCAATCATACTAAATTTGAGATGTGGAGTCAAAGAGGGGAGATATTATACGTATGGAGCACGGCAGAATGCTTATTTCTTCTGGGAAAAGTAGTTCCGGAAAAACATATCAACTCAAAAAGTTTGTAAAATGCAGATGAGCTGCATTGCAATACAGCGGAGTTCATCCATGATGTTGCTGAATTGGTAGATGATCACTTCCAAAGGATCGGTATTCAATATTTCGAAAATGCCATTTCTGAATTTTTTGTAAATCAAGTTGCTGAGGACTTTGACAATTTTGAGAAACAGGACTTTTGGCTGACCAATGCGCTTAGTATAAACGATATTGTGCTGCCAAAAGCCTGCGTGCTGGGCGGTTATGATACTGATAAAATGGTAGACGGGCTTGATGTAGATTTGTCCCGAGATATAAAATTCTTACGACACCGATCGTCTAAGCTTTAAAGTTGGGAGGCTTTTATTATGTCAGAAAACGATTGTACATGGAAGCAGGAGTACCTATACCGGATGTTCTCACACCATACCAAGGATAAGGAAAAGGAAAACTATGTTGTCAATGCAATCTGGGCGAGGCTGGACGATCTGAACATCAAACCTGTAACGCAGCAATATGTCCGCCGCCCCAACGGCTATGCGTTGATCGACCTCTATTTTCCGCAGATCAACTACGGTGTGGAGTGCGATGAAGCGTATCACAAGGACAATACCCTCAAGGATGCCGTACGTGAAATCGACATGCAAACAGCGCTGTCCGCCTGCAGTGAAAACGGATTGACGATCCGCCGCGTGGATGCAACGCTGGACGCAGATGCACTTCACGCCCGCATCCACGAGATCGTCCGCGAGATCAAGCAAAAGGTTGCAGAAAAGGGAAAACAGCTCTCGCCATGGCTTGAGCATGAAGAGGAATGGTGCAGCATCAAAGA
>CAJJUC010000033.1 GCA_905195005.1 uncultured Eubacteriales bacterium
AGTTCAAAAAGAGCAAATTTTTTGCAAGAAAAGGCAAAAGCGCAGTTAATAGTTTATCTATTAACGAGCATTTTAACGCATTATTGCGACAAATTTGCCTTTTTGAACCGCATGGGGTTCGAATCTGTTATGCCTAAGTTTTTTATCTGCCAGTCAATCGGCGATTTCAGCTGCGAAATAAGCAGCTCGTTTGTCCGCCTGAAATGTCCGCAGCCCATGAAGCCGCGCATCGCCGAAAGCGGGCTCGGGTGCGGCGCTTCAAGCACAAAATGCTGCGGCGCCGTGATAAGCTCCTTTTTTGCACGCGCATTGCTGCCCCACAGCAGAAAAATTATTCCGCTTTTCCGCTCGTTAAGGCGGCGGATAATTTCATCGGTGAATATTTCCCAGCCCTTGCCGCGGTGACTGTTTGCCTGACCTGCGCGCACCGTCAAAACAGTGTTTAAAAGCAGAACTCCCTGCTGCGCCCACGGCACAAGATAGCCGTTATCGGGAATATAGCAGCCGAGCTCATCGTGCAGCTCCTTATATATATTTAAAAGCGACGGCGGAATCGGAACACCCGGCTTGACGGAAAATGACATTCCGTGCGCCTGCCCCGGCTCATGATAAGGGTCCTGTCCCAATATAACAACCTTAACGCTTGAATATGGCGTTGCCTTAAGCGCAGAGAACAAATCAAACATATCGGGGTAGACAGTGTGCGAACCGTATTCCTCCTTAAGAAAGCGGCGCAGCTGTAAGTAGTAATCCTTTTGAAATTCGCCGCCTATATAATTGTCCCAATCATTTCCCATGCTAACCATGAATTTCACCCTTTAATAAATCTTTTTTCATAATGGCGTTTCGAAAATAAACACCGCTGCGCTCCATAACGGAAACGCCGCTTTTCGTATATCCCATGCGCCTGTAAAAGCCCTCCGCCGTTTTGCTTGAATCAAGCGTCACGGATTTTGCGCCGAGCTGTGCGGCACAGGCTTCGGCACGGCGCAAAAGCTCGGCTCCGATGCCGCGTCCCTGAAAATTATTATGCACATAAAGCCGGTTAAGATACCCGCCGCTCCCGATGCTTGCAAAGCCGATTATCGCGCCCCCCTCCACAGCAACGAAATTGCTGCTTTTGAGAAGCGTTTTGCAGAATTTTTTTAAATCAATGGTTTCGGGCGCCCACGCGTCAAGCTCGGCGCGCGTGTAATCGGCGGAGCAGGTTGTGTGTACCGTCCGGTATATAAGTGCGGCAACCGTGCCGCATTCGTTTGCGTACATTTCTCTGATTTGCATGATTATTCCTCCGGTGCATGTTCGGGAAGATGCATATGCGTTCTGTGCATTTTCCGAAACACTTTTTCGGCAAAGGAAAAACAGCGCAGAACATATAACTTGACCCACATACACTTTTGTGCATGTGGGTCCGTTGTGCATAGTCTGATTAAATTATTTGAATTTTCTCTTTCTTGCAGCTTCAGATTTCTTTTTACGTCTTACGCTGGGCTTTTCATAATGTTCTCTTTTTCTGACCTCGGACATTACGCCTGACTTAGCACAAGAACGCTTAAATCTTCTAAGGGCGCTATCTAAAGATTCATTATCTTTAACTCTGACCTCTGACATTTTTTACCCTCCCCTCGCAGCTCACCGGCAAACGAGTGCTGCATAAAGTAACATACTAATTATAGCATATTTCGTAAATCTGTCAATAGATTTTTTTAAAAATATGCGAAAATAAGGCAAAACTCTGTTTTTTGCCGCGCATCAGCCCGGAGGCCACGAAAGCGACCTTCCGCCGAGCATGTGGAAATGCAGGTGCTTCACGGTCTGACCGCCGTCCTCACCGCAGTTATTGACAATTCTGTAACCGCCGTCCGCAATGCCTTCGGCTTTTGCGATTTTTGCCGCAACAGCGAATATATGACCGACAACCGCGGCATTTTCATCGTTCAAATCGTTTGCGGAGGTAATATGCACCTTCGGAACGATAAGCACATGAACCGGTGCTTCCGGCGAAATATCGCGGAATGCGTAAACCATGTCGTCTTCGTAAACCTTTGCCGAAGGAATTTCTCCGGCGATAATTTTGCAGAATAAGCAATCGTTTTCAGCCATCGGATTTACCTCCCTTAAGCGTTTGTCTGTGCGGAAATTATTTCATCGACCGCCGCAAGTGCATTATCGATTTTATCGGCATTTTTGCCGCCGCCCTGTGCGGAGTCGGGCTTGCCGCCGCCGCTGCCGCCTGCAATTGCCGTTATTTCCTTTATAATCTTGCCGCAGTGAACGCCTTTTTTAACAGCGTCCTTTCCGGCTGTTGCCATAAATGTAATCTTGCCGTCGGTAAGCGCTGCGAATACGCATACGCAAAGCTGCGTTTTTTCCTTGATTGCGTCGCCGAGCTTGCGCATTGCGTCAACCGTTGAACCGTCCATCTGGGTGATAAACACTTCCAGTCCGCCGATGTGCTTTACGCCTGCCATAACGTTGTTTGCGGAAGCATGGGCAATTTTCTCGGAAATAACATCAATCCTGCGCTGCTGCTCGCGGATTTCCTCCATAACGTTTTCGCAGCGGTGAACAAGCTCGCCCTCGGTTGTTTTCAGCGCTGCTGCCGATTCGGTAATAATCGCGTTCTTTTCATCAATGTATTTCAGAACGCCTTCGCCCGTCACTGCTTCAATTCTTCTTACTCCTGCCGCAACGCCGCCCTCGGAAACAATCTTGCAAAGACCTGCTTCGCTTGTGTTTTTAAGATGACAGCCGCCGCAAAGCTCAATCGAGTATCCGCCCATATTGACAACGCGAACCGTGTCACCGTATTTTTCTCCGAAAAGCGCCATTGCACCAAGCTTCTTCGCTTCGTCAACCGGCATTTGCTTAATCTCAATCGGATAAGCTGCGAGAATTGCAGCATTTACGCGCCTTTCAACATCCGCAAGCTGCTCGGGCGTAACCGCCTGAAAATGCGAGAAGTCAAAGCGAAGCCTGTTTTCGTCAACCATGCTGCCTGCCTGCTCAATGTGACTGCCGAGCACCTCGCGCAGCGCTTTCTGAAGCAGATGCGTTGCGCTGTGATTGCGCGCGGTTGCTTCCCTTTTCTTAACGTCATATGTCACCGTCACACTGTCGCCGACGGAGGCAGTACCCTCGTCAACCGTGACATGATGCAGAATTTTTCCGTCGCCGAGCTTTTTGGAATCGGTAACGGTCATTTTAAAGCCGCTGCCGCAAAGCGTTCCGCGGTCACCCATCTGTCCGCCGCTTTCTCCGTAAATAACCGTTTTGTCAAGAATAACAACGGCGTCCTCACCGTCCGAAACGCTGTCCGCAAGCTCTCCGTCCTTCACGATAACGGAAACGGTTGCCGTGCATTCCTTGTTGTCATAGCCGACAAACTCCGTTTTTATATCCTTGCTGAGCGTCTGGTAAATATCCTCGCTCCATGCAGCTTCTTCGCCGACCTTTCTGCCCTCGCGCGAGCGCTCCTTCTGCTGCTGCATCTGAGCGTTGAATCCTTCAATATCGGCTTCAAGCCCCTTTTCCTCAAGGATTTCAACCGTAAGGTCTATCGGGAAGCCGTATGTGTCGTACAGGCGGAATGCATCCTCGCCGCCAAGCAGCTTTTCGCCGTTTTTCTCAAGCTCGGCGATTTTGCCCTCAAGAATCGAAAGTCCGCTGTCGATTGTTTCGCTGAAGCGTTCCTCCTCAATCTTTATAACGCGCTTAATATAATCGCGCTTTTCAGCAAGTTGCGGATATGCGTTTTCCGATTCGCGGATAACGGTGTCCGCAATATTATAAAGGAAAGTTCCTTTTATGCCGAGCAGTCTTCCGTGGCGCGCCGCGCGGCGGAGCAGCCTGCGCAGAACGTATCCGCGACCCTCGTTTGACGGGCAGACCCCGTCGCACACCATAAACGTTGTGCTGCGGATGTGGTCTGTTATAACGCGCAGCGAAACATCGCTCTTTGCGTCCTTTCCGTACTCAACCCCCGCAACGCGGCTGATTTCAAGCATAATATTCCTCACGGTGTCAATCTCGAAAAGATTGTCAACGTCCTGCATGATAACAGCCATTCTTTCAAGCCCCATGCCTGTATCGATGTTCGGGTGCGCAAGTCTGTTGTAAACCCCGTTTTCATCCTTGTCAAACTGTGTGAACACAAGATTCCAGAACTCAACGAAACGGTCGCATTCGCAGCCGACCTTGCAGTCGGGCTTGCCGCAGCCGTATTTTTCGCCGCGGTCATAATAAATCTCGCTGCACGGACCGCACGGCCCCGTTCCGATTTCCCAGAAGTTGTCCTCCTTGCCCATTCTCGAAATGTGCGAGGGGTCAACCCCGACCTCCTTTGTCCATATATCGAACGCTTCGTCATCGTCCTCGTAAATCGTTACATAGAGCTTGTCCTCAGGGAATTTTAAATCCTTTGTTACAAACTCCCATGCCCATGACGTTGCTTCATGCTTAAAATAATCGCCGAAAGAAAAGTTTCCGAGCATCTCAAAAAATGTACCGTGGCGCGCCGTTTTTCCAACTCTTTCAATATCCGGCGTGCGGATACATTTCTGGCACGTTGTAACGCGCTTCCTCGGCGGAATTTCCTTACCGGTGAAGTACGGCTTAAGCGGCGCCATGCCGGCGTTTATAAGAAGCAGGCTGTTGTCATTCTGCGGAATAAGCGGAAATGACGGAAGCCTTAAATGCCCCTTGCTTTCAAAAAAGCTCAGAAATCTTTCTCGGATTTCATTAACACCCAGTTTATCCAACTCTACCACTCCTTCTGTATACGGGAAAGGAGAATTTTCTGTCGTTTCCCTAATTATTTATTATACATAATCAGGGTGTAATTGTCAACTGAATTTCACGGCGCAGATAATGTAATAAAAAATATTGACCTGAATCCGCTTGTATGGTATAATATATTGATACAAAATAAGTATTTGCAGACGGAAGGTATGATCCTATGATAAAAAGCATGACGGGCTACGGCTCGGCGGTTTATTCCGAAAACGGGAAAAAGTACAGCGTTGAGATTAAGTCGGTGAACAACCGTTACAGCGACATTTCCGTTAAAGCTCCGAGGATATACGGATTTTTGGAGGACGCACTGCGCAAGCGTGCGGCGGAAAGAATCAGGCGCGGAAAAGCGGATATTTATGTGACGGTGGAAAACGACGGCGCGGATTCCGGCTCGGTGTCGGTAGACATTTCGCTTGCCGCGCAGTACATGAAGGCATTTTCGCAGCTTTCGGATTCACTCGGAATCCCGTGCAATATGAAGTCAGAGGACTTCCTCAGAATACAGGACGTTTTCAGGGTTGAAAAGGCGGAGGAAAACGAGGATGAGATAACGGCTGCGGCGAAAAAAGCGCTTGACGGCGCACTTGACCGGTTTGAGGAGATGCGCCTTCGCGAGGGGGAGAAAATGCTGGAGGATTTGCAGACCCACCTTGCCGTGATAAAGGAAGAAACAGCGCATATAGAAGCGCACGCACCCGAAATCGTGGAGCAGTACAGAAAAAGAATTGAGGAGAGAGTGCGTGACATTCTCGGAACAGCGCCGTATGACGAAACGCGGCTTCTGACGGAGGCTGCGGTCTTTTCCGACAGGGTGAACGTCAATGAGGAAATCGTAAGGCTGAAAAGCCATATTTCGCAGTTTTCGGAAATGCTTGCCTCCGACGAGCCTGTCGGAAGAAAAATCGATTTTCTGATTCAGGAGATGAACAGGGAAACGAACACAATCGGGTCAAAATCGAATGACCTTGAAGCGTCGAAGATAATTATTAATATAAAGGCGGAGATTGAAAAGCTGCGCGAGCAGATTCAGAACGTTGAATAGGGCGGAGGTGCCGGAGTGAAGTTTGTTAATATCGGCTTCGGAAACATGGTTTCCGATTTGCGGCTTGTGTCCGTCATATCACCGGAAAGCGCGCCCGTTAAGCGGCTGATTCAGGAAACGCGCGAAAAAGGGATGCTGATTGACGCAACCTACGGAAGAAGAACAAAAAGCGTGCTTGTGACAGACAGCGAGCATGTTATCCTGTCGGCAATAACGCCCGAGCAGATTGCCCTGCGCTATGACGGCAGCATGAAGATATGGGAGGAAACAGATGAACAGTAAAGGCTTGCTTGTGGTTGTGTCCGGTCCGTCCGGCGTCGGAAAGGGAACGGTGTGCGCCGAATATGTGAAAAAGCATGACGACTGCGCACTGTCCGTTTCGGCAACAACGCGCGCCGCGCGCGAGGGTGAAAGGGACGGAGTAAATTATTACTTTATAGGGGAAGATGAGTTTGTAAAGAAAATAAAAGAGGGCGGATTTCTTGAAAACGCCGTTTTTTGCGGCAACCGATACGGAACGCCGAAAGCGCCCGTGCTGAAAATGCTTGAAGAGGGCAGGGACGTTATTCTTGAAATTGAGGTGCAGGGAGCGATGCAGGTTCGCAGCTCATATCCGGAGGGTGTGTTTGTGTTTGTGCTGCCGCCCGATATGAAAACGCTGGAGCAGCGGCTGCGCGGAAGAAACACCGAGAGCGATGAGGTGATTGAAAAACGCCTGTCGCGAGCAAAGGAAGAATTTAATTTTATTGAAAAATACAATTATGTGCTTGTGAACGACGCGGTCGAAAATGCCGTGCGCAAGCTCGGAGAAATTATCAAAGCCGAAAAATGTGTAATGGCAAGAAATTACGAATATATCAAAAAAGAATTTTTAAGCTGACAGAAAGGACTATGAATTATGCTTTATCCTGAGGTTTCAAAACTTATGAAAGGGATGGATTCCCGTTACTCGCTTGTAATCGCGACCGCAAAAAGAGCTCGCCAGCTCGCATCCGATGTTTCGGATGACAGACCCGTGTCGCACGCAATTGCGGAAATTGCCGCAGGCAAAATAAAATGCATCAAGAGGGGCGAAGCAGCGGAAGCGGAGTCGGAAGAAACACAAGCAGAGCCGGCTGAACCCGAACAAGACGCTGAGTAACAATGGTTGCGCAGGTATATATAAACACCGGAAGCGCTGCGCTTGACAAGCCTTTTGACTACATTGTTCCGCCGAAGCTTGAGAAAAGCGTTGTCCGCGGAGTGCGTGTGAAGGTTCCGTTCGGCGGCGGCAATGTGCCCAAGGAGGCATATGTTTCGGCGGTGCTCGATAGAAGCGCATATGACGAGCTGAAGGAAATCCGTTCCGTTTCGGATGAATTTCCCGTCTTGTCCGAGAGGGCAATCGAGCTGTGTTTTTATATGAGAAAAAAATACTTCTGCACTTTTTCGGAAGCGGCGCGGATAATGCTGCCGCCCGGCTGCGGCACGGAGTTTGAGGAGTGGGTTTCGCTTTGCAGCGATTACCGCGAAAAGGCTGAGGGGCTGCGTTCGCTGTGCGGCGAGCAGATTGTCCGCCTGCTTGAAGAAAATGACGGAAGTGCGGAATTTACGCAGATAAAGTCGCAGATAGGGAAAAGCGCCCGTGCATCACTCAATTCCCTTATAAAAAAGGGAATCTGCGAAAAAAGCTACCGCGACAAACGCCGCGTGAACGAGCGGTTTGTGCGCGTGGCATATTACAGCGGTGAAGAAAATCCGATGCTGCTTGCGGCGAGAATTGAACGCCGCTCGCGCGGTCAGGCGGAGGTTCTCAGGCTGCTTTCCGGCGGAGCAAGGCTTACAGTGCCCGATATTATCAGGGCAACGGGGGCAACGCGCAACGCGGTTGAAGCGCTGCATCTGAAAGGGCTTGTGGAGTTTGACGAGGCGGAGCTGCTGCGGAATCCGCTGAAAGGAAAGGAAACGGGCACGGCTGCCCCGAGCCTGACGGAGGAGCAGAAAATTGCCGTGAACGCCGTCCGCAGCGGCGGCAGCGGAGTTTATCTGCTGCACGGTGTGACGGGCAGCGGAAAAACCGAGGTTTTCATGCGCCTTGCGGAGGACGCGCTTAAAAAAGGAAAACAGGCGGTTGTTCTTGTGCCGGAAATATCGCTCACCCCTCAGATGACAGACCGCTTTTATAACCGCTTCGGTGACAGGGTTGCGGTGCTGCACAGCGCTCTTTCTCTCGGAGAAAGGCTTGACGAGTGGAAGCGCATTAAGCGCGGCGAGGCAGCCGTTGTTGGCGGCGCGAGAAGTGCGATATTCGCCCCGTGCGACAGTATCGGGATAATTATCATCGATGAAGAGCACGAGCAATCGTATAAATCGGAATCGTCGCCGCGCTATCATGCGCGTGACATTGCGGAGTATATCGCGGCAAAATCGGGTTGTCCGCTTTTGCTTGCTTCGGCAACGCCGTCGGTGGAAAGCTATTTCAAAGCCGAGCGCGGAATATATCGGCTCATCGAAATGAAGGAGCGGTTTAATAAAAATCCGCTTCCGGAGGTTTTCCTGGAGGATATGCGCCGCGAGCTTGCTGAAGGCAACAAAACTGTTCTCAGCCGCCGCCTGGCTTCGGAAATGCAGCAGAATCTCGTCCGCGGAGAGCAGACGGTGCTTTTTCTCAACCGTCGCGGATATTCAACGTTTGTTTCGTGCCGCGACTGCGGATTTGTGTTCGTCTGCCCGAGGTGCAGCGTTTCGCTGACGTATCACAAGAGCGGCGAATATCTCACCTGTCATTATTGCGGCTACCGCGAAAGAATGAAAACAAACTGCCCGAAATGCGGAAGTCCGCGCCTTAAGGAGTTCGGCAAGGGAACGCAGAAGGCTCAGTCGCACATTGAAGGCATTTTCCCTGCGGCGTCCGTTCTCAGGATGGATGCCGATACAACGAGCGGAAAAAGCGGTCATGAAAAGCTCTTGAAAAAATTCTCGGAGGAGAAAAGCGACATTCTGCTCGGAACGCAGATGGTCACAAAAGGGCTGGATTTTGAAAACGTCACTCTTGTCGGAGTTCTTGCGGCGGACGCGTCGCTGAATATTGACGATTTCCGCGCACAGGAACGCACGTTTAACCTGATTGCGCAGGTTTGCGGCAGGGCAGGCAGGGGAAAAAAGCGCGGCCGCGCGGTTGTGCAGACATATATGCCCGACAACCCGACGCTTCGGCTTGCATGCATGCAGGATTATAAAGCCTTTTATAAGGAAGAAATAAAATATCGGGAGGAATTTTTCTATCCTCCGTTTTGTGATATAATAAATATAATAATAAGCTCATCCGATGAAGAGGAGGCGCGCACTGCGGCTTCCGTCATTGCGATGAAGCTGAAAACGGCGCTGCGGACCGATGAAGAATGTATACTTTATGAACCGTCGAAAGCGCCCGTTTACAAGGTTCAGGACAGATACCGTTACCGCGTTTGGCTCAAATGCCGCGCCGATGACGGTATAACGGATTTGCTTCGGGAAACCGTGCATTGCAAATACGGGAAAAGAAAATCGGATATTTCCGTAGTTGCCGATGTTAATCCGTACAACATGAATTAAGCACACAGAAAGGCAAGGAATTGTTATGGCACTGAGGAAAATAAGGGAAATAGGCGACCCGTGCTTAAAAAAGGTCTGCCGCGAAGTTGATAAGTTCGACTCAAGACTGCACACGCTGCTTGACGATATGGCGGAAACGCTTGCCGAGGCAAACGGCGTCGGACTTGCGGCGCCGCAGGTGGGGATTCTCCGCCGCGCCGTCATCATTGACCGCGGCGAGGAAAATGGCGGGATAATTGAGCTGATAAATCCCGTGATAACGGAAACGGAGGGCAGCGTTGTGGATATTGAGGGCTGTCTGAGCGTTCCCGGAAAAGCGGGCGAGGTTGAGCGCCCCGAAAAGGCAACCGTCCGCGCGTTTGACAGAAACGGAAATCCGATTGAATATACCGGAGAGGGACTCATGGCAAGATGCATCTGCCATGAATGTGACCACCTTGACGGGATTTTGTATGTTGAAAAGGTAATAAAGTTTATTGAAGAGGACTGAACGGAGGAACGGAATGCGTATTCTTTTTATGGGCACGCCCGAATTTGCGCGCGAATCGCTTCGTGCAATGGTTGAGGACGGCAGGGAGGTTGTCTGCGTTATAACTCAGCCCGACAAGCCGAAGGGCCGCGGATATGAAACTGCCATGCCGGAGGTTAAAAAATATGCGCTGGAGCATAATATAGACGTATACCAGCCGCAGTCGCTTAAAGATAATGCGATTTCCGACATTCTTGAAAAATACCGTCCCGACATAATCATCGTTGTGGCGTACGGAAAGCTGCTGCCGGAATATGTTCTTAACTATCCGAAATACGGCTGCATCAACATTCACGGGTCGCTGCTTCCGAAATACCGCGGCGCAGCGCCGATTCAGCGCGCTGTGATGAACGGTGAAAAGGTGAGCGGCGTTACGAGCATGTATATGGAAAAAGGGCTTGACACAGGGGATATGCTCTTAAAGGAAGAGCTTGAGATAACTCCCGATATGACGGCAGGAATGCTGCACGACGCGCTTGCGGCTGTCGGCGGCAGGGTGCTTTTGAAAACGCTTGACTGCGCAGGAAATGGAACGCTCAAGCCGCAGAAGCAGGATGATTCGCTTTCGTCATATGCCTCCATGCTTTCCAAAAAAGAGGGCGAGCTTGACTGGAACGATTCGGCGGAGCATATATATAACAAAGTGCGCGGACTGAATCCGTGGCCGGGAGCGTTCAGCTATCTTTGCGGCAAGCGCTTTATGATTGATTTTGCATATCCCGAAAAGGAATGCGGAAAGCCCGGCGAGGTTCTCCGCGCAGACGATGAAGGCATACTGGTTGCCTGCGGCGATGAATCCGTCAGAATAAAAAGCGTTAAGTTTGACGGAAAGAAAAAAATGACGGTTTCGCAGTATCTCAACGGTCATAAAATTGAAAAAGGAACAGTTTTGGGAAAGGAATGATTTTCATGCCCGGATATTATTACGGAGGCTTTTACGGCGGAGGGTACGTTCTTGTGCTGATTGCGGCGCTGCTGTCGCTCCTTGCGTCGGCAAACGTTCAGATGACCTTTAAGCGTTACAGCAATAAGAAAACATCGCGCAATATCACCGCCGAACAGGCGGCAAGAAAAATTCTCGATGAAAACGGACTTCAGAATGTAAGAATAGAATCGATTGCCGGCAATCTCACCGACCATTACGATCCGCGCTCGAATGTGATAAGGCTGTCGGATTCCGTGCGGACTTCAAGCTCCGTTGCGGCTGTCGGCGTTGCCGCGCATGAAGCAGGGCACGCAGTGCAGCACGCCGTGGGATATTTTCCGATAAAGCTCCGCAATGCGCTTGTTCCCGTTGCGAATTTCGGATCAACGGCAGGTCCCTATCTTATTATAATCGGTCTTTTGCTCAGCGGCGCATTCAGCGATTTTCTCGTTAATTTCGGAATATGGTTCTTCTCGGCTGCGGTGCTTTTTCAGATTGTAACGCTCCCGGTTGAGTTTAACGCGTCAAACAGAGCGATAAAAACGCTTTCAAGCGGCTTGTATCTCGAATCTGATGAGGTACCTGCCGTCAAAAAAGTGCTCGGCGCTGCTGCAATGACATATGTTGCGGCGGCAGCGGTTTCGGTTGCAAACCTGCTGCGGTTTATCATGCTCGCCGGTTCGCGGCGGAGGCGCGACTGATGGAAAAGCTGTCGGCGGCGCGCAATGCCGCACTCAAGGCTCTTTATGAAACGGAGAAAAGCGGCGCGTATCTCAACGCCGCACTGCGGACTGTTCTTGCGGAGGAAAGGCTTTCCGCGCGTGACAGTGCGCTTGCAACGCAGCTTGCCGCAGGCGTGGAAAGAAACCGCCTTTATCTCGACAATATCATAAAAAATCTGTCAAGCGTTAAAATGAAAAAAATATCGGTGCATATTTTAAATATTTTGCGAATCGGCATTTATTCGATAAAATTTCTCGATAAAATTCCCGTCAGCGCAACGGTAAACGAATGTGTACGCCTGAGCCGCAGATACGGGCACAGCGCGTCGGCAGGCTTTGTGAATGCCGTTTTGAGAAAAGCGGCGAAAACGGACGATTTTCTGCCGCCGCGCGAAGCCGGCGAAGAATATATATCCGTCAGATATTCCTGTCCGCCGTGGTTGGTTCGGCTGTGGCTTTCGGAGGGATACGGCGAACCGCTCTTTGCGGCGATGAATGAAGTTCCGCCCGTTTATGTCAGGCTGAACACGCTTAAAGCGTCGGCGCTCGGCAGCGGCTATGAAAAATCCTCCTCCGCGCCCGACGCGTACATATTCACGGGCAGCGGCAGCGCGGAAAACACGGAGGAGTACAAAAACGGGCTTATAACCGTTCAAGACGCGGCGTCTCAGCGCGCGGTTCGGATGCTTGCACCGAAAGAAAATTCGGCTGTGCTCGATTTGTGCGCCGCACCGGGCGGAAAAACAACATATATGGCACAGCTTATGAAAAACACGGGGCAGCTTATCTCGTGCGATATTCACCCTCATAAGACAGAGCTGCTTAAAAAGAATATTGAAAGAATGGGGATTGTGAACGCACGCGTTATGCTCAATGACGCGTCGGTATTCAACCCGGAATTTGAAAACGGCTTCGACTGCGTGCTTGCCGATGTTCCCTGCTCGGGGCTTGGGATTCTGCGCAGAAAACCGGATATAAAATGGAAAAAGACCCCCGAGGAGCTTGGCGGACTTGTGCCGCTGCAGCGGAAAATAATTGACAATGCGGCACGGTATGTCAAAAGCGGGGGCCGGATTTTAATATCAACCTGCACCGTGAACAAAGCGGAAAACGAGGAAAATATTTTGTATTTTCTCGGTAAACACGGCGATTTTACCCTCGTTGAACAAAAACTGTTTCTTCCCGATAAGGACGGAACGGACGGCTTTTTTGCGGCGCTGCTTGAAAGGAAGTAAATTGTGAATCCCGGAGATTTAACGGCGGAGGAATTAACTGAATATGTGAAAAAGCTGGGCGAAAAGCCGTTTCGGGCAACGCAGCTTTATTCGTGGATTCATTCCGGCGCGGAAAGCTTTGATTCCATGACGAACCTCCCGAAGCCGCTGCGCGAAAAGCTGAAAAGCGAATGCGGCGCTCTGCTTCCCGAAATATGCAGGAAGTATGTTTCAAAGCTTGACGGAACGGTTAAATATCTTTTCAGGCTTGCGGACGGCAATATCATCGAATCCGTTGTGATGGACTATCATCACGGGAAAAGCATCTGCGTGTCAAGCCAGGTCGGGTGCAGAATGGGGTGCTCGTTCTGTGCGTCAACGCTCGGCGGACTGGTCCGCTCGCTGACGCCGTTCGAAATCGAGGGTCAACTCCAAAAGGCGCAGAACGACCTCGGCTGCCGCATCTCAAACATCGTTATCATGGGCATCGGCGAGCCGCTCGATAATTATGAAAACGTGATGAGGTTTATCCGCAGCGTAAGCTCGCCGCAGGGGCTTAATATCGGCTGCCGTCATATAACGCTTTCAACCTGCGGAATTGCCGATAAAATATATCGGCTTGCGGAAGAGGGGCTGCCGTTCAATCTTGCAATTTCGCTCCATGCGCCGGCGGATGACCTGCGGCGCGAAATGATGCCCGTTGCCCGGGCGTATCCGCTTGCGGAGCTGATGCGCGCGTGTGATTACTGGTTTGAAAGAACTCACAGAAGAATAACATTTGAATATGCGCTTGTCAAAAACAAAAATTCGGACGCACACTGCGCCGCGCTTTTGGCAAAGCTTCTCCAAGGGAAGAACTGCCATGTCAATCTGATTCCCGTCAATCCCGTAACGGAGCGGAAAAATGTCAGAACAAGCGCGGAGGAAACGGAAGCGTTCAAACGGGCGCTTGAAGATTACGGAATAAATGCAACGGTGCGCAGGGAGCTCGGCGCGGATATAAATGCGTCGTGCGGACAGCTGCGCAACAATGAAATCGGAAAACAAGGGGGTGGTGAATGATGCAGTTCTTTTCTCAGTCGGATCGCGGCTCTGTCCGCGAAAACAATGAAGACAGCTGCTTTGCTGGGCGAGTCGGGCGGTATACCGTCCTGATGGTTGCCGACGGAATGGGCGGCGCAAGCGGCGGCGAGGTTGCGAGCGCGGCAGCGGTGAAAACCGTGCGCGAATTTATCGAGCAGAAGATAAAAAGAAGCTCGTCTCCCGGTCAGATTCTTGAAATAATGCGCGGCGCAGTGCATCGCGCAAATCTTGATATTATGACCGTTGCCGCAGGCGACCGAAAGCTTGACGGAATGGGAACAACCGTCGACGTCTGCGTGATTGACGGCTCAACCGCGTATATAGCGCATGTCGGCGACAGCCGCGTTTACCGCATTGCCAAATCGGGAAAGGCAGTCCGCATCACACGCGATCACAGCCTTGTGGAATATATGCTTGAAACGGGCGTTATCACACCGGAGGAGGCGGAAACGCATCCCCAGCGCCACGTGATAACGCGCGCTCTCGGAACGGAGCTTAATGTCGAGGCGGATACTTATATAACGCCTTTTGAAAAAAACGAAACGCTTCTTTTGTGCAGCGATGGGCTGACGAACATGGTTTCGGAAGAAAAAATTGCGGAAATAACGGCTTCCGCGGAAAATGCGGAGCAGGCGGCAAAAAGCCTGATAAATGCCGCAAATGCCGCGGGCGGAACGGATAATATCACCGTTGTGCTTGCGCGGAAGTAATTTTAATCGGAGGGGAAAATATTTATGGAAGGAAAAATTCTCGGAAACAGATATGAGCTGCTTTGCCGCGTGGGAACGGGCGGCATGGCTGTTGTATATAAAGCTAAGGATAAAATTCTGAACCGTTTTGTCGCAGTGAAAATCCTGCGTGAGGAGTTTAAGGAAAACGAGGAATTTATCCGCCGTTTCAACGTTGAATCGCAGGCTGCCGCAAGTCTGTCGCATCAGAACATTGTTCAGATATACGATGTCGGCGAGGAGGACGGACTGCACTATATCGTCATGGAATACCTTGAGGGAAAAACCCTTAAGGAATACATGAACGAAAAAGGCGGCAAGCTCCCCTGGCGCGAGGCGGCGAACTTTTCAATGCAGATTTGCCGCGCGCTTGAGCACGCTCATTCAAAGCACGTTGTTCACCGCGATATAAAGCCGCAGAATATTATCATGACGGATGAGGGCAAGCTTAAGGTTGCCGACTTCGGCATAGCGCGCGCCGCAAATAATACCACAACCGTCAATTCAACCGCGGCGGCTGTCGGCAGCGCACACTATCTTTCACCCGAACAGGCACGCGGAGGGTATACCGATTGCCGCAGCGATATCTATTCTCTCGGCGTTGTAATGTATGAAATGTTCACCGGCAGGCTTCCGTTCGATGCCGACACCGGCGTTTCGGTAATCATGCAGCATCTGCACGAGCAGCCCGAGCCGCCGTGCAGCGTGAATCCTGAAATTCCGCGCGGCATAGAAGCCATTATTCTGAAAGCCATGAATAAGGAGCAGCGCCTGCGCTATGACAACGCAAAGGATATTCTTGACGATTTGATTGCCGTCTACCGCAATCCCAATATAAAACTGTCAATGCTTCATATCGATGCGAGCGAGCTTCCGCAGCAGCGCGGCGGTGAGCCGAAGAAAAAACGTCCCCCCGAAGCTTCGGAGAGCGGCTCGCCGCGAAAGAAAAACCGCGGCAAGAAAAAGAAAACGCACACTGCGCTCTTTGTCGGCATAATCTCCACCCTGCTTTTGGTTACGGCGCTTCTGTGCATCGCATATGTCCTGTTCTTCGGTACCGGGCGCGAGGTTAAGGTTCCCAAGCTTGTCGGCATGACGTATGACGAAGCGGCGGCAGCCGCGCTTGACGCAAGCACCAAAAAAGTAAAGTTTGACATAACCGTTGAGCGCACGGAGCACAGCGATAAGGATAAAAACGTGATTATCAGCCAAACCCCGGCAGGCGGCAGCGCCGTAAAGCGTACGCGGGAAATAAAGGTTGTTGTCAGCTCGGGTCCGGTTGTTCTGGAGCTTGAGGATTATACAGGCAAGAATTACTCAGCAGTAAAGAAAAAGCTTGAGGATAAAGGCATCAAGGTTATTGAAAAGGAAGAAAATAACGATACCTATTCCGAGGGAACGATTTTCAAGCAGAACCCCAAGGAGGGCGCCGAAATGGCGGAGGGTGACGAGGTCACGCTCTATGTTTCGGCAGGAACGCAGAATACTGTCGTTCCGAACGTTGTCGGCAGCTCGCTTGAGGACGCGGTTGTCGCAATCGAGCGGAATAATCTTAAGGTCGGCACGGTGAAAAACGAAAAGAAGAACGGCTTCCGCAAGGGCGAGGTGTTCAAGCAGAGCCGTGACGCATTTGAAACCGTTGCCGTGAACACGGTTATCAATCTGGATGTTGCAACGGGCGAAAAGGAAACCCAGGCTGGAAACGAGGACGGGGACAAACCCTCGCCGAGCGAGCAGCCGCCCTCTAAACCGCAGAAGCGCACCGCGCATCTCACACTTTCGA
>CAJJUC010000034.1 GCA_905195005.1 uncultured Eubacteriales bacterium
GAGATATCGTCATCCTCTTCGACGGAAAGGGCATTGATAATGCTGCAGACCTCTCTCGTGCAGTCGCTTCTGCTCGCCCGGATACCGAGCACAACGTAAAAGTTCTTCGTGAAGGCAAAGAAGCTGAAGTGAAGGTCAAACTTGACGCAGCTGCCGATACTTCAGTTGCTAAAGGCAAAGCCGCTGAAGAAGCTCGCGGTCGTTTAGGCGTAACCGTCCGCGGTTTGAATGACGAAGAGAAGAAAAAATACGGTGACGGTCTCGTTGTCGTCGAATCTCATGGTCCTGCTTCCGAGGCCGGAATCAAAGAAGGTGATGTCCTCTTATCCGTAGGCGGCAAGAAGATTCGCTCCTTCGAACAGTTCAAAGATGCTGTGAATGCTGCTGACAAGACACTAGCTCTTCAAGTTGCTCGTGACGGAAGCAGAACATTCCTGGCCGTAAAACTTGATCCGAAAGACAAAAAAGAAGAGAAGAAATAATCTTTTTATTTAATTCATCTAAGCTCGGCTTCTGCAACAGCGGTTGTCGAGCTTTTTGTTTTAGGATTTCTTGGAATGAGACTATTTTGTTCGGTAGTCACAATAAATTATGTGAAAAAGACCACAAAATCACCGCAACAATGCGGTATAGGATTGGTCAAAAATAGGTATCAATCATTAGATTTATACTTAAAAATCAATAAGTACAGTAAAAATCCCTATAAGAAACTATTGTCTTAACTACCCTCAGTCCCTACAATGCATTTGTACGTTTTTAAAACTTAGACTCCTTTTAAGCCGAATTCGACGTCTTGATCGGAAAGCTACAAGTTTCCAAGACGAATTGAGGAACAACGCCTCCGTAATTAGGATGGAAGAATTTATGTTGGACTATTTAAGAGAAGAATTCGCCGCTTACAGTAACGAACTGATCATTATTGGCGTTTTAATTATCGCCTTTGTCAGTTTCTATTCTCGTTTCTTTCTGAAAAGCAGCAAAAAGAAAAAACAGAGCTGCTTAAAATTTTTGAGCGCAGCAAATACAGAAAAATACTGTTCCCTATATTGATATATTTATTAAAGAACGCACCTGAAAATAAACTTGAAATCAGTCCTATCAATCTTGCAATAAGATGTGGTTTCCTATCAATTAAAATAAAAGAAAAAAGAAAATACAATGATTATATTGCATATAGAAACTGCATGAAAAATAAATTTAAAAATATGGAAAAATCAGATGATGAAGAAATAGTGAAAAGGAAGAATATAACAATATTTGTGAAACGGCACGTGTTATCTTACTTCCAGAATATTTAAATACAGTTAGTAAAAATAAAACAGTAACTAAAATCGAACTGAAAGATTTTGTATATCACAAAGAACTTAAAAACCGATATTATGAAATAATAAAAGAACAGATGCAAGATAAATTCTGGTTTGATATTGTTATAAGACATTTTAAAATAAAACTAAAAAATTCAGATGAGAACTTATTCAAAGAATTTAACGCTTTGGAGTCGGAGAAAGATTTTAATACTGCATTAATTAATTTTAATTATTACTATGCTACAGAGTTAAAAAAGCTCGCCGATAAAAAAATCATGAAAATCAAAAAAACATATGAAAAAAATATGTCTGATAATATTATCGACAAAGATTCACTTACCAGACTGTATAGATTTGATAAAGTTGAGTACTATAACAAAATAGAAATTATAGATTTATTGGTCAGCACGGCAAATTTAATTGATCCCATAGACTTAGATACCAAGTCTGAAACATAATACTTTTACCGGGGAAAAATTCAAAATAAAACTTTTCAGATGACTACTATCCCCTGTTCTGTACATATCTGAACAAAAACGAAAACCGAATATGTAAATTCAGCCTTTGAGAGTCACCCGTTTGGGTGGCTCTTTTTTTGTGCAAAAAATTCAAGAACAGATTCGCTGTGAGTCTGTTCTTTTTGTATATAGATATTAAATTTCGGAAAGGAGTGATATTTAAAAAGCGATTTATCAGTCAAAACCTATTAAGTTGTCAAAAGATGAAAGGAGTTTTTAAAATGACGGAAATCAAAAGAGAATGTGCAAGCTGTGGCGAGGTTATGAACGAGGAAGATATGCTGACAATCGGCGATAATTTTTACTGCAATGACTGTTCATTTATTTGTGAAAAGTGCGAATGTGCCGAATACATTGATAACGCTGTCGCAGTACATGAAGGGAATGATATTATTTGCTATGTATGCTCTGACTGTGCGGAAAATTCCGACAGCATATTCGGCTGCAGAGACTGCGGAAATTATTATTTTTCAAGCAGCAGATGGGGATATTATCATGACGAACCCGTCTGCAACAGTTGCTCCGACAATTATGGAATTTGCGATGAATGTGGGTACACGTTTTTAAATGATGATTTGACGTTGGATTCAGACTCAGGCGATTATCTTTGTTCGGACTGTTACAGCAATGCAAACAGTGTTTCAAATATCGTCAATGAATATTACTACAAACCCATCCCAATATTTTACGGAGATGATACCGGCAACTGTTTCCTCGGAGTTGAGTTGGAGGTAGATAATACGGACGGAACGGCAGACCTGACCGACATCTGCAACCTTGCCCGTGAATTACAGAAAGATTATGATGAGCATATATATCTTAAGCATGACGGAAGTCTTTCAGACAACGGGTTCGAGATAGTCAGTCACCCGATGAGCCTTGATTATCATATGTCCGAATTTGCTTGGAAAGAAATCATGAACAAATGTGTTGATGCTTCGCTCCGTTCTCATAATACTGATTCCTGCGGTTTTCATGTACATATTTCAAGAAGCTTTTTCGGAGTCTTTGAAGAAGAACAGGATTTAAACATTGCAAAGCTTTTGCTGCTTGTAAGCAGATTCTTTGAATCTCATATTGTTAAGTTCACAAGAAGGCAAGCTTCCGAGCTTAATCGCTGGTGTGCAAAGCCCTCCGTCAAATATGAGGAAACCAATACAAACGAATCTGTTGTTGATAAAATGAAAACGGCTAAATCATGCGGCAGATATCAAGCAATAAATCTTCAAAATGAAAAAACCGTTGAATTCAGAATGTTCAAGGGAACGCTGAAATACAGCACTTTTATTGCCTCTCTGCAATTTGTTAAAGTTATCAGTGAATATGCCAAGACAGTTAAATTAAATGATATTCCGACTACTCAGTGGTCGGATATTTTTATGCATTCGGATTACGCAGAATTAAGAAATTACATGAAAGAAAAGGAGTTGTTCTGATTATGTGTATTATTGTTGTGAAGAAAAAGGGCGTTAAAATGCCCGGAACCGATATATTGCAAACATGCTTTACAAACAATCCTGACGGAGCAGGCGTCATGTGGAACGAAAACGGGGCTGTGAACATACGGAAGGGATTTATGACATGGGAATCATTCAAAGCATTTATATCCGAGCTTTCAAATCGCATTGACCTTACAAAGCACGGCGTTGTTATGCATTTTCGTATTACAACACACGGAGAAACAACGAAACAGAATTGTCACCCCTTCCCTGTCAGTTCTAAAATCAGAGATGTCAGGAAAACGGAGGTTTTATCTGACCTTGGAGTTGCACATAACGGTATTATTCCGATAAAATGCATTCACGGTCTTTCCGACACACAGACATACATTGTACGTCATCTTTCGAAGTACAGAAAGGCTCACAGAGCGTTCTACAGAGATGTGTCAATGATGAATCATATTCAAACTGAAATCACCTCTAAGATGGCTTTCCTCGCTTCTGACGGCAGGATTTATACCATCGGTGATTTCAATGAGGATAACGGCGTCTTGTACTCAAACTACTCATATCAGGTCAGCAAATACTGCTCATATTATGACCTTTGGGATAATTGGAATTCTCACGGCTATAGCACAACGGAGAAAGAGCTTGCACCCATTTACGGATATATAGTTGATGAATCGGGGGAATTTATCGACTGCGACAGCTATGAGTACTATATAGATAAAGACCTTTGCGTGTACGAATATGACTATTTTGCCGACGCTGTATTAAAAATGCAGAATGCAGTCGCTTTCAATTACAGCGGATTGCTGTACAAATTCAACCGTGATGAAGCATATCCTATGGAGGTGGAAAATATCAATGGTTAAACTTTCAAAGGGCAACCGCCGACCTTGACGGGAAAAAGGTAAGATTCTATATTATTGATGACATAGTTTTTGTTAGCGTAAGAATATTGATATGTCGGAAAGGATGCAAAAGATGAACACAATTAAAGAGTATCTGCTCGACCTGTATGAGATTGAACTTTTCAAATCAGAAATGTATCAGGGCAGACCGAGCAGAAAAGCAGAAGTGCAGACCGTCATGAAAAACATTCAAATACTTGACAGGCTGCTGAATATTATTGAGGAGGATTGCAATGAATAACAGAGTTTTCGGATATATCAGAATTTCATCTCCAACCCAGAATGAAGCTTCACAGATTGCTGCCATGAGGGAATTCGGGATTGATGACAGAGATATCTATATAGACAAAAAAAGCGGAAAAGACTTCGACAGAGAAGAATATCAGTTAATGCTGAGAAACATCAGAAAGGGCGATTTGGTTGTATTTCGTTCGCTTGACAGAATGGGAAGAAACTACACTCAAATCCAACAGCAGTGGAGATACATAACACAAACGCTTGAAGCTGACATAAAAATACTTGATATTGATCTTTTGGACACTCGATGCGATAACAGCAGTCTGGACAGAAGATTCATCTGTGATTTGGTGCTTCAGATTCTGGCATTTGTGAGCGAAAAAGAAAGACAAAATATCAGGTACAGACAAGCAGTAGGGATAAAGGAAGCACATGCCAGGAATGTTAAATTCGGACGAAAGCAGCTTGAATTGCCAGACAACTTTGAAGAAGTTGCAAAGCTTTACTTGGCAGATAAAATCAAGGCTAAGGACGCGGTTTCAATGCTGAACATGAAAAGATCTTCATTTTATAAGCAAATAAACCTTTTTAGGAATAAGTAAAAAAATAGCAAAGGCAGAGTTTCCTTTGGAGGGAGCTCTGCCTGATGCTGATTTATTATGTTTACCTAAACAAAAACATCAAAGTTAAATGATATTGCCCACCTTTTAGCAGAAAAAATTTTACTGTTTATATGGTTGACATAATGTATTCCTCGGGAAGATACATTATTTTTTTTGATTTGCTGAAGATAAATTCCGATCCAAAAAGGATTGTTTTAAACAAAACCGCCCACCATTTTTGAAAGGCGCGCCGCCCTTAAGGGGCGTTCGGCAAGCCCTCGTTTAAGGGGTGATTTATCTTAGCTATGGATTTTGTTACTATTTTACATTGTATTACAGGATTTGTTTATTACATTAAAAATATATACCTGTAATCAAAAACTGTTCATAATAGTACACTTTTATAGGCAGCTATGCCGCCCCAAATACCTTAATTTTTCTGTCTGTAAATGTCAAGTTTGATA
The DNA here is from genome assembly GCA_905195005.1 of uncultured Eubacteriales bacterium. Classification (GTDB taxonomy): domain Bacteria; phylum Bacillota; class Clostridia; order UMGS1883; family UMGS1883; genus UMGS1883. The sequence continues at coordinate 5,482 of CAJJUC010000034.1, forward strand.
TTATAGATGTTTATTTATTCGGCTGCATTTTTATAGACATTCCAGTCTTTCACATTAAACTTATTTGTATGTTCCACAATCTTTACAGAATTGAGTATTACTGTCATTTTTAGTGTTACATTTTTTACACACCCAACCACCATCAGAAGTTTTGCGAACGGTTGGAGCAGACGATGTCAAATATGATTTTTAGGGTTCTGTTTTCTTTTCTTCTTCAGGTGCTGTTTTTTTTAATAATTGATAGAGTTCATATGTATAACTGTTTGAGTATACAAGTTGGTCAATAATCTCTCTGCTTGAGTATACAAGTTGGTCAATAATCTCTCCAAGAGCATATATTAACAAGCAAAAAATAAAACCAGTAATAACACCGCAAAGAAAAATAGTCCAGTTAAAACTTGGGTCGCTAAATGAATAATCTCCTGGAATTGAAAATGTATTTCCTAAAACAATAGAACCTATAAAATCAAGAATAAACAACACTATTGATGTTCCTTTACATACTTTTCCAATGCCCATTAAAATCAACCTCCTTAATTTATGTTTTATTATACCATATTAAGACATAAATTGCAATTGTTTTCACAGAAAAGACACAAAAGAATATTTTTAAAATACAACTTGATATTTTATCGAAAGTGTCCTATAATTTAAACATACGCAAAAAACGGGGCTGCTATGTTTTGGTTTAACAGATGATGTAAGCCACAGCGTAATTTAAAACATTAAGAAGCCTCGGAGGTTCTTTCCTCTGAGGCTTCTGTTTATCCCATAAAATTCTTATTTTATGCGTTTTTCATTTGACAGCGATTTTTGCACCGTACTTGATAAAACCGCTTACACCTCAATATGACTGATTTTGTATGCGTTAAGTCCGATAATGACCCAATGGTGAGGGAGTGTCTGAAACATCGTTTACTGACAAAACCTCTCACCGTAAAGCTACTCGATATTTCAAGGAACTATTGGCTGAATCACGGTATTTCTGATTGGGGGATTGTTATTGATGAATAAGAACGATATTTTTGAAAATAAGGACAGCATTATTCGTGTGCTGAATACCAAGGACAATAAAGCTTTAATAATCGATTGCCTGAAAAGAACCGTTCCGAAATGGACAGATATTGACAGTCTTTCAAACTATAAGCAGATAAAAGAGGAAATTCTGTATCAAAGGGCAAACCTCTCCACTGTTTCAATTGACGGTTTCTGAAAGAAAAATATTTTTCTTACCTTAAACGGAGCCCCAAATTTTTTTCTTGCTTTATTGAAATTATATATGGATCACGAATTGGAAATACTTTTATTCAAGCCGGTAATTTCAATATCCGACTTTTATAAGTCAAACGAGCAGCAGATTGACAATAATAAAATAACCCTCGCTAAAAATTTTATCGAACGGCGGATTACCACAAAGCTTACGGTTGACGAACTCAGCAAATATGTCAACCTGAACAGGTCATATTTAACAAGACAGTTCAAACATTTCTTTGGTTTATCGCCGAATGAATACATACTGATTGCTAAAATAGAATACGCTTTTTCAAAAATAAGCATAGGCTGCGGCAAATCGCGAAGATAAAGCTTCATGAATTTCCGTTGTCATATTCTATCATTTTTATTTTTATTGAAACTTCGGTTCCCTGTCCGACTACGGAATTTATAAATAATCCGTAGCCCTCTTCTTCTTTACAGAAATATTTAATCCGGTTACAGACATTATAAATCCCGTAGCCGCCCTGCAAATATTTATTTGTATGCAGTGTATCCGTGAAAATTTTCTCCAGTGTTTCTTTATCAATACCGATGCCGTTATCTGACACTAAAATTGAAATATCCTCCTCTTCCCTCTTAACTCTGACGCTTATTGTCAGCTTCTGCTCATCATCATCCTTGTTCAGCCCGTGAAGCAAAGCGTTCTCAACAATTGGCTGCAAAATAAGCTTCGGAAAAGCATAATCGAGCAGGGTGTCATCGACATCATATATAACGGTAAATCTGTCTTCGTATCTCTTTTTTTGTATTTTCAGGTACGCTTTTATCAAATCGAGCTCTTCTCTGAGATGAATTATATCGCGTCCCTTGCTCAGGCTGATTCTGAAATAGCCTGCCAATGCCGATATAACCTCATTTATCTCGGGCACTCCGTAATCAAGCGCCATCCAATTCAGAGTGTCCAGCGTGTTATAAATAAAATGGGGATTAATCTGCTCCTGGAGAGCCTTCAGCATGGCATTTCGTTCGTTTATCTTAAGCACATAGGCATCCTCAATTTTACATTTCAATTCCTTTACCAGTGCATTAACCTTGTACTCGAGAATGTCAAAGTCATATATGCTGCCGCCCGCTTCAGGGTTTTCGTCAATATTTTCAATATTTAAAACGCCCTCACTGTCTATAAGCTTGTGTATTTTTTGAATATATCCAACCGTGCGGTTCATGAAAATATACATCAGCAAAAACGCCAGCAGCGCAACGGAGATGCACAGAACCGATGTAATCGTTGTAGACATTGTTGTTAAATTGCCGAATGTCATCAATTCATTCTTTTTTACGGAGGTAATAAGCCTCCAATCGGTATTTCTGATTTTCACAAACAAAACCGACTGTTTTTTTCCGAATACTTTGCCGCTGCTGCCGCGGGGAAAGCTCATGCCTTTAACGGAAGCAAGCTCCGTGTCGAGCCTGCTTCTGTCATCACAGGCGATGATTTTGCCGTCTTTATCGATAACAAAAGTATTTTTTATCCACTTATTCGACTCAAGCGCAAAGCTGAAAAAGTCGGCAAGAGGAATACTTATTTCCAAGGCTCCGATGCAGTCAAGATCTTTAGTTATGCTTTTAAGTATGCACACACCCTTTACAACATTTCTGCCGTTTATAAGCTCACTGTCCATATACCAATATGTTTTTCCCTGCCTTTTCAAAGCATTCCGAAACCACTGCTCATCCCTGACTTTATCCATATTAAAAAACGTGTAATTCTGATTTGCATACAGTTTAACCGGATTCACATAAAGGCGCACAGACGATAATCCGTGATTATACTGAGCAGTATTTAAAGTATTAAAAAGCTTTCTTTCATCCGAAATGTCCTGCTTCAGAGAAAGGCGCTGCTCTTCGGATAAAACACTCTGGATATCCTCATTAACGCAAAGAATGTTCATAACGCGCTCATAGATATTCATTTTGAAGTCAACACTGTTGTTCATTTGCTTAAGCGTCAGCATAATATCATCATTTGCCTTATCGTATACGCTGCGGTAAATAGCCGCGTTCAAATAAGCAACCGCAACAAAGCACGGTACAACAATAACAATTATGTAAATCAGCACAGTTTTATTTTTGTAAGAAACCCTCATGTTCAATTCCCGCCATCAAAATTTTTATCTATCTCTTTAAATGATTTTCCGTAATACTTTTTTATAAGCTTATTGAAGTAATTGGGATCGCTGTACCCTACCATTTCGCTGATTTCGTACAGCTTGCGGCGGCGGCTTTTCATCAGCTCCATTGCCTTTTTCATCCGAACATCCGTTATATAACCGTTAATCGTTATTCCTGTTATTTTTTTAAACAGTCCGCAGGCGTAGGTCGGTGCGATAAAAACAGAGGCGGCAATATCATTTATTGTGAGCTTTTCGCTGTAATGAATGTCAATATAATCCTTAATACCGCTGACAATATGCATCTCGCTGTTATCAAATTTCAGACACAGGTTAAAATACTGCTCCCGAAAACACGAAAAGCCGTCAATTATTTCGCCGAAATTAATATCCGCATCGATTTCAAGCATATTTTCAACAAGCTCTGCCCAATCGCGCAGCTCTTGCTCTCCGGCAAGCTCCTGATTTTCCTTGAATCCAAGCACGCCTATAAGCACATCGTTATCCTGTGCGTTAATAACATAACCGGAATACTCTCTTTTTATAAGCTCCGTCATTATGTTCTGAACCGCAAACCGAAGCGCCTTTACCTCATCCTCTCTGACATATTTATCGAAAAAATTTTTCAACCTCAGAACAACAAGCATATATTTTGTGCAACCGCCAATTTTAAGATAATGCAATTCCTTTCGGTTATTCTGCACCGCGCCGGGAGCCTCTGCCAGCAGCTTTTTTATAATAAGCGTTCTGGTAACATTCTGCTCAATTTCATGCTGCTCCTCAGCACATTTTTCCGTTTTAATCTGATTTGTGATTCTTTCCACAACATCACTTAAATCGCTGAAATTAACGGGCTTCAGAATATAATCAACGGCATTAAGCTTGAACGCGGAACGAATATATGAAATATTATCATACCCGCTTATAAAAATTATTTTCGATTTATAGCCGCGTTCATACAGGCAATTTGCAAACGTTATGCCGTCCATTTTCGGCATTTTCACATCACAAAGTATAAGATCAGGCTCAAATTTTTCAATAAAGCTCAATGCAGCTTTCCCGTCCTCAGCCTGCGCCACGACTTTAGCATCGTATTTTTCCCAGCTGAAGTGCTTTATAAGACCCTCTCGGGTTCTTTTCTCATCATCTACTATCATAACACTAATCATACAGAGCCTCCGTTTGCTTAAAACGCAAACAATTATTTATATAATATTTTATCATAGGCAAAATTCATTGTCAAGCCGCCGAGCCTTGCAGGGGTTATCCAGCAAGGCTCGGAACGTTTAATATCATACGGCAGCATTCAGCCCTTGTGACATTTTTCTTCGGTTTAAATTCACCGTTCGGAAATCCTTCTATGAAAGAATTTTTTGCCGCCTTATTCACCGATTCGGAGAAGTTTTCTCCGATATCGTTCTTGTCGGCGAAATTAAGGTTTCCCGTTTCAAGAGCCTTTCCCGTTTTCAGTTCAGCTGCACGCACCAGCATGTGTGCCGCTTCTTCACGCGTGAGACAGTCATTTGCACGGCTTAACCCTCCGATTTTAATTCCGTCAAGCAATCCGAGCTTATCGGCAGCGTTAATATATGGCGCATACCAATCGTCATTTAAAACATCATCAAATGAATTGCCTTGACTGCCGGTATCAGGTTTTAAAACACAGCACAGCATTTTTGCAAGTTCACCCACCGTGACAAATCCTTCGGGTTCAAAATATCCCTGAGTTCTTCCGTTGACTATACTTTTATCGGTAAGTGCATTTATATCGTTATTCGCCCAATGATTAACCGTATCAAAATACTTATAACCGCAATCTGCTTCAAATATTAACGGTGTCAAAAGCTTAACCGTAAATTTATTTTCGTATTCCGTGCCGCTCCTGAGCTCCTTTAATCCCGTTACGGGTTTTCCGTTCACCTCAATAACAGCCTCAATCGGAGCTTCGGAATCATAATCATAGCTGCAAACATTTACAAGCAGCTTATTGTTATAGAATGTGCTTTGCCAGGTAACGTCTCTCAGCGGTTCACCGGTTTTTGCATTTTTTACAACAACCGTATTCATCCCTTTATCCGACAAAATTTCTGCAAAGCGCTGCTTCAGTTCCTCTCTGCCGGGTGACGTCATTTCATAGCTGCCGTGCGTTATCGGAATAACAATTGCATGTTCCTTAATATATTTAAGCGTTTCCGCGTCGGACGCAGCTCCGTACTCATTCCTGCAAAGACTTTCCTCGCCGAGAATCACAACCGTTCCGCCGCGCTCAGTGAGCGCCTTTATTTGCCGCAGCGTTTCATCCGGAACATTTGTGGAATAGGGCACTATCAGAAAGTTATGATTCTCTAATTTTTGCGGCTGAGAATCAACTATAAAATCCACTTTCTTACCGTTGAAAATTGTTGCCTCATATGCCTTAAACATAACTCCCATTGCCGCGTTTTCATATGCCCTCGAATTAACCGAATACAGCATTGCGACATCCGCTTTTTGCTTTTGAAGCGCCGTAACTTCGTACGACAGACGATTAAGGTCATAATTCGTTTTGCCTATTCTTGCAACCAAGTCCGGGCGGTTGAGAATCTGTGTGCCGAAAATATGCTTTGACGGATCAACGCCCTCCGCTCTGTCCCATATCCACATTGCGGTTGCACCCATTCCGTTTACCGCGCCCTGCCAGAGGTTTGCATCGGCGTTATCGGATATCGCCGTGTTTATGTTCATGTCATTATCAAAAAGCACGTGATTTTCGCTGTTGATAACCGGTGCGGATTTGATTGATGTCTGAAGATTATAGAACATCATTGTTTTCGTAATATCACGGTTCTCGATTTTGTTCCCGGCATCGTTTCCGTTCAGGTCGGACCACTCGGCATATTTTTCGGGGCTTGTACCATCGGTCATAAACGAGCGGTAGACAGCGTCGGACGGGAACAGATTGGCGCACATTTTTGCATGAACCAAAACGTTCGGCGCTTCCTCCTTGATAATCCCGGCTATCCATTTGTGAAAGCCCGACAAAACATCTTCGTTAAAATCACGCCAGTCATTGAACACGACAAGTCCACCTATACTTTCATCAGGCGTGCTCGAAGTCGGCAGAATTACCTCCTCAAAGCTTTTGTAGCTTGTGTGATAAACGTTATTCAAATCGAAAATATCTCCGTATTTGTTCCTCACATATTCCGTCCAATAGGGCATCACGCTGCTGCTTTTCCAACTGTAGTACTTGGTTTCGTTCGTCATGCAGATGCTGTTCACAGACTTATATTTTTTCGCAAGCCTTGCAATGGTTCTTATGTGATACTCATACCCCTTTAATACTTTATAATCGTCAGGATTTAAAATGTCATAATTCAAACTCCATGTTAATCCCTTTATATCTACGTTTTTGTAATACTTATATGTAAGAAGCTGATTGATTGAATACAGATTCAGCCCCAAATCCACGCGGACATTATTTTTTTCGGCGCGCTCAAGCATGTCTTCAAGATATTTCAACACCCTGCCGTCATACATATATCCGTCCTTCGCGTTCTCCGGCGCGCCGCGCTCAAAGCTCCCGTTTTCCAGGAGATTAACATCGCTGCCTTTTTCTCTCACATATATATCATCAATATTTATTCCGCTCGTTTCTCCCTCGCATTGGATAACAAGCCGAATCCGCGGAAAATCCTCCTTTGCGTGGTAAGATACCGCATCGGGAAACACGGAATAGAGATTTGAACAGTATTTGAAATCATCCTTTCCTACAGTGTATGTTCCCTTATATTCTTTCCAGTCATAAGTTCCGTCCATACTTATCCGCGAAACCTTTTTTGCGGGACCGAAGCCAAACCATGTGGATTTAACGCCCTGCCCTTTTGCCTTTAAGCCGAATTCGTATGTAACGCCGGGCTTTGCCTCTATTTCCTGGAAAAAGCATAATAAGTCATTTACCTTATACGGACCTCTGCGCACCATTTTAAGGCTTGTTTTTCCGGATGCTGCTGTGCTGCTGTCCAGCATTATATCTCCGTCAACATCGAACTGCGTTCTCTGAAACCATCCCTTTGCTGCCGAAGCTTCGACCAAAAGATTGCTTATAACGGAATCCGTCTGGATAAATGACGCGCCGAAATCCGGCATTTTTTCAACCTCGTCTTTCACCTGATCCCAGTGCCCGTATCCGTATAAAAATACAGGTCTTTTTTCAATAACCCCGTTTGCGTCGGTCGTTGCTATTATGCTTTGCCCATCTATCGTCACATCGCCCGTAACAAACTTCGGAACCTTCGGCGGCTGCTTTTCGTTATTCAGATACTTTCTCAGGTTATCTGCTGCCTCATTGTAAAGCCTGCTAAGCTCCTCATGATAGTAATTTATATTTACAAAGCAGTCCAGCTCAAGCTCATCCTCCATATAGCCGGTAAACCTGTCGATTACATTACGGTAAAGCTTTTCGTAATCCGTTGAAAGGCGGCGCTTTTCACATTCCGCTATAAGCCCGTCAAGCTCCGTCGTCTGCTTTTTGTGCTGCTCTATCATTTCCGCTGTGATTTCTCTGTTCGGCAAAATATTAATTTCAGCGCCGATTTCCTGCACCGTGCTGCCGTCATTTATTTTATAAACAACAGGCATAATTCCGACTTTATCGCACTTTACGGCGTTATCGATTTTAACTGCCTGTCCGCTTTTCAGCTCAAGACTGTTGGATTTCGGACCTTCAACGGTAAAAGATTTGTCAGCTCCGTTGTTTACAATATACAGTGAGTACAGTATTTCACTGCCGCAGATTTCCTGAGCGCTCCCCTGAAGAAACGCAACATATTCACTTCCTTTTTTCACCGTGTGAATTGTAGGAAAATCTTTGTTTGTTTTTTCATTGAAAATACCGGGTGCAAGCTCAAGCCCGTATGCTCTGCCGCCGCCGTCATTATTGTTTATAACGGCGCAGAACAGAAATTCATCAGGGCATTTATCAAATTTAAGCGACCACGGAATCGCAATTTCATAAATTGTTGTGCTTCCCGAGCGGCTGCCGCAAAACTTTATGCCGCTGTCCGAAGAACCGTGAACCGATGAACCCTCTTTTTCATTGTACATGAATCCCAGCTCTGTTCCGTAATTGTCCTTTTTGGTTCCGATTGCAATTTGCAGAGAATCCCCCTGCCAGTAATTTTCAAGCACCGTAAAATGGGTTTTGTCATTGACCGCGCAGGAAAAATAGAAATATTCGTCATCATAGCAATACTTCATTTCGGCGGTTATTTCCGCCGTAACACCGTTCATTAAAATCTGATACTGGTTTTCGCTTTTAGGTTCATGAAATGAAGTCAGTCCGTCCCATTCCGAAAGGTTACCGTCGATATTAATTCCGTCTTTACGGTATATCGGTATATGCGAATCAAATTCGTCGGGATCAATATAAGAGACGCTGTCGGCCGGCAATTCGTCGGCTTCGGAATTAATTTCGGCATTTCCGATAATTCTGCTTCCGTCGGTTATTGTTTCAAAATCGCCGTTTGAAATTAAGTTATCCCCCGTCTTTCCGTCAGCACCGTATTCGTATATTTCTATATCATCCACCCAAAGCGCGCCCGTAACATCGTCAATCACAAAAAAGAAGTTAATTTCCGGCGTTGAAAGTTCATGAGTATATGTAAATTCAAACGGCGTCCAGTCATAGCTGCCTGAAAGCGGCAAAAGCGACTTTCTGCATACGCTTCCCAAGGCAACATTTATCATCGAGCCGTTCCTGACCTTTGCAAAAAACTTAATTTTGTAAGTTTTGCCCGGTGTCAGTTTCAGCGCATAATTCGCCCTTATATAATGATTATATGCATACGGAGTGTTATTTACAAGCTTCATTGAAGCTTTTCCGCCGTGTGCAACCGTTGTATCGACATAAGCGCCGCCGTCCGCGTCATTGTACATGGTTTTCCAGCCGGGCACCTCGGTCTCAACTGTTTTTTGGTCGGCGTATACAGGTATAAAATTCGCTGCCATCACGCAGACAATAAAAATGCATAATATCAGTTTTAAATTTTGTTTCATTTTGCTTTCAACCCTTCCCGGCAGCACAATCCTTGCCGATAATAACCGCTGAACTTATTTCGGAATCTCTTTCATATCATAAGGATTCATTTCTTGCAAAGAGTTCCACAGAAACAGCCTTATGCTGCAATCATCGGCTGCGTCACAGGGAACCGACAGTCTGAAAGTTTTCTTATTATTGTTTCCCGTGCCGACAAATCCCGATGTTCCTGTAATATATTTCGCTGTTTCTCCGCTGTATTCCGCCAAAATCAAATGCAGCGGCATAAATTGTTCTGTATTATTTTTTACCGTTGCCGCAACATTCATGCCGCACGATTCTTCCGCGCCTGTATCTTCAAATACAACATCGGATATTTCGAGAGGCTCGATTTCTTCTTCGGAGGGCATGGATTCAATATTGTATCTGTTCACAGTTTTAAATACATAAACACATTCTTCTCCGTTTTCGTACGCCGGTAATGTGACCGATCTGTACATGTCGCGGAGTATGCTCCTTAAACGGAGGTTTCCGTCTTTCTTTTTTATGTATATATTAATTGAATCAACATCGGACGGCAAGGCGTCCCATGATGCCGAAAGCTTATCTCCCTCTTTGTTTATCACAACATTGCTAAGCTCCGGCGGAGCTTCCCGAACACTGTTGAACCATCCGTTAGCCAGCAGCAGCTGTGAGCCGGCGCTTCCGTTATCGCTGATTTTCCGAATGTCAACCGCGTCTATCCAGAAATCCTTTATCGGTCCGGAGGTCACCGTGAAGCATGGGTTTTCGCTCTTTGTAAGCGTAACTCTTTTTGTAACGCTTGTCCAGTCACTGCCTGTTTCATCGGTTTCGGCTGCCACTTGTATAAATTCGCCGGTTTCACTGTCGGGCAGATTCAGATATATGCTGCCCGGTGTTGCTTTAACGGATTTTTTCCTGAATGTAACTTCATATTCTCCTGCCTCGAGCACCGTGTCCGATTTGATTGCAACCTTGTCATCTTTGTCATCGGACAATAAATTTGACGCAATATGCATGGAATAGCCGAGATCATATTTTTCATTTGCGTCGGCTGTTATTTTGACCGGAACATCACGGTGAGAATGATCGCTGAACACAAGCGACCAATCGGTAAAAGGCGATTCAATCAGCTTTGTGCTGTCCCAGCGCTTCGTATAGCCCGTGAGATTAAGCGCGATATCCTCGTGATTATCAAATGAAAAAACAAGTCTGAACCTTTTAAGGGTATAATCGGTCAGATTCTCAACCGTATATCTGCAAACGGAATCCTCATCCGTGCAAAAATCGTCCTTTATCAGATTGCCCGTATCGCCCTCATAAAGCGCGACCTTTGAAATTGAATCAACGGCAGGGTTTCGCCATGATATGCAGATTGCATTTTTTCCTGAGGTTGCAAGAACATTTGAAGGCTCAAAGCTTAAATCATCGGTTTCGGCAGGAACAGACAGTAAAATCGGTTTCAGCAATCTTGCCTTA
>CAJJUC010000035.1 GCA_905195005.1 uncultured Eubacteriales bacterium
CATAAAGCACACTGCCGCTTTTCATATCAAGCAGAATTGCATAGGGAGCTTCCGCACCGAGTTTTTTTTCCGGTTTCGCAGCTTTCTCACCGTCTTTGTTTTCGGATGTTTTTTCAGTTTTTGAGCCCGTGCTTTCGGTTTTCACCGTTTCCGCAAAAGAAGAAAGCGGAGATGCGCACATTGCAAATATAAAAATAAATGTTAGAAAAACCGAAACAGTTTTTTTCATTTCTTTTCCCCTGATTTATTTTTCAAGGCTTCCGCAGCAGCGCGGTAAACCTTATCGTTTTCAATATCTCCGATTTCGTGCAGCGTATCCTGCGCTTCAATGTCCGGCATTACTCCGCTGTTGAGCCATGTTCCGTCGGAAAGATAATTCTTGCATACTGTCAGCTTCAGAGCGCCGTCTGACTTGTCGAACATATTTATATAGCTTACGCTTTGACTTACGCCTTTTCCGTAGCTCTTTTCACCGACAATAATACCCCTGCCGCGCGCCTTCATTGCACCGGCAAATATTTCCGACGCGCTTGCGCTTGATCCGTTCACCAGCACTGCAAGCGGTAAGTCGCACGCGTCCTTTTTCGCTTTATAAACGGTCTTGTTCCCTTTTTTATCCTCTGTGTACATAATTACGCCGTCTTTAAGGAACAAATCGCTCATATTTATGGAGCTGTCAAACTCGCCGCCCGGATTATCGCGCAAATCAACGACAATGCCCGAAATTTTTGTTTTGTCAACCGAATTTACGATTTTTTCAAGCTTCTTCTCCGAATTTTCGGCAAATCCGCTGTAACGGATATAGCACAATCCGTCGGCAGTCGTTTTGCTTTCAACGCGGTCAAGCTCAATATTTTCTCTTTCTATATTGAAGGTCAGCTTTTCTTCGCCGCGCAGAACAACGATTTCAACCTTTGTTCCGACGGGATTTTCCAAGCCCGTGCCGCGCATTGCCGCCGCAGCTTTTGCAAATTTTTTTGCTCCGTACCTTTTCTTATCAATGGTATAAAGCACATCTCCGCTCTTTATCCCTGCCTTGTAAGCCGGAGAACCCTCGTACGCCGATATAACCTCAAGCGTATCGTTCTCTGTATTAGCAAATATCTCCAAGCCAACACCTATATAGTAGCCGTTTATGTAATTAAGAGTCTGCTCGGCGTCCTCCTCCTCATAATATGCGGAGTATTTATCGCCGAGGCTTTCAACAACGGATTCAATCGCCGCTTTTTCAGCCTTTTCCGCGTCAAATTCGCCGATATAGTCCTTATCGATTATGGAAATCACGCGTCTTAATCTGCCAAGCCTATCCGTTCTTCCTATGTAAGTAAGCGTAAGCGCCACTGTTACCGCAGCGGTGCATACGACTGTAAGCACAAATTTTGCAGCCGCTTTTTTGTTTGTTTTCACGCATATCCTCCTACCTCAGGTACTGCAGCGGATCTGTTGTTGCCCCGTTAATTCTGACCTCAAAATGGCAGTGCGGACCTGTTGAAACGCCGGTTGACCCTGCCTTTGCAATCACCTGACCGCGCGTTACCTTTGCGCCGCTTGATACAAGCAGGCTGCTGTTATGCCCGTACAGCGTGCTTATTCCGCTGCCGTGATTGATAACAATGCATTTTCCGTAACCGCCGTTCACCGTTGCAAGCGTAACCGTTCCGTCAGCCGCGGCAACAATGTCAGTTCCGTATGCTGCGCCGATGTCAAGTCCCGAATGAAACTTTTTTGTTTTGTGAACGGGATGAACTCTGTAGCCGTAATTGCTTGTTATTCTTCCGCTTGAGGGAACGGGCCATGCAAATTTGCCGCCGGTATACTTAACGGGGTTTGCCGCATAGGAAAGCGCCGCCTGGTGCTGTCTTATAAGCTCCTGCTCCGCCTTTTCCGCGCTGTCCTGAATAGCTTCATATTTCTCAACATCCTTCGAAAGCTCTTCTATAATCCGTTCCTTGTCGGAAAGATTTTTTTCAAGTGCGGTTTTGCGCCCGGCAAGCGTTTTCTTGTTATCCTCCTGTCTTTGAAGGATTCCCTCGATATCCGCCTTTGCCTTCGCAACCTTTTTCTTTCCCTCCTCAAGCTTGTTCAGTATATCCTGGTCATACTCCACAAGCTGAGAAACAACCTCCATTTTCGATATGAAATCGCTGAAGTTCTGCGAACCGAACAGTATCTCTATGTAAGCAATATCGCCCGTTTCATACATTGCTCGGGCGCGCGTAAGGAAAAGCTTTTCGTATTCGTCATACTCAGCCTCCGCAACGCGGAGCTCCTCCTCCTTTGCGGCAAGATCCTGCTTCGTCTGCTCGATTTGGTTTTCGATTATACCGATTTCATCCTCGGTGTCGGAAATTTGTTTGTCTATAGCATTGTATTCCGCAACTGCCGAAGTTTTCTTATCTTTTGCTGCCTGCACGTCCTTTTTTGCCTGCTCGGTTTTCTGCTTTGCCGCGTCAAGATCGCTCTTCGACGGAGCAGCCATCGCCGGCATAATAACAGACATGAGGAACACAAGCGCCACCGCCGCGGCACAAATCATTGCCGCTGCGCGCTTTATATTTTCTTTTTGTTTTTTAGTCAGCTTCATGATAAGCAAATCCCTCCGTTAACAATCAGACCTTGAGATGCCGCTTAAGCGATATGGCGCTTCCGCACGCACCCATTAATATGCCGAACACAGCCATGCTGACTGCAAGCGGCGCAAAACATTTCTCAATCGGGATAAATTCAAACAGATTAATTACCCCCTGCACCGAGCTTATTACCGTGTTATATCCGAGAGTTATAATCACAATCGAAACGGCAAATCCGAGCGCCCCGATCATAATTCCTTCAATGACGAACGGCATACGGATAAAATGATCCGTTGCGCCGACGAATTTCATAATATGAATTTCTTCCTCTCGTGCGTAAACGCTGAGCTTTATCGTGTTCTGAATAATGAATATTGCCACAATCAGCAATATAAGCATCGCCACCGCACTGCCGTTTTTTACAATACTTGTAAACCTGATAACCTTTTTTACAATATCCTGCCTGTTCTTAACCTCTTCAACCCCGTTGATTTTCGAAAGCTCTTTCACGGTTTTATCCGAGTTTCTGATGTCCTTAAGCGTTACCTTTATCGAGCTGCGCAGAAAGTCCTTCCCCTGCAAGCCGTCAAGCACATCGGCACGGTCACCGAGCATGTCGCGGTAATTTGCAAACGCCTGATCCTTTGTTTCAAGCTCCGCATTTGCAACATTGTCGAGCGCAAGAATTTCCTTATATGCCTCCTGCTGGGTTTCATCGCTCGCATATGTATTCAGATATGCCTGAATCTCACACTGCGATTCAATCTGCCTGCTGATATAATTCATATTAAGCGTGAAAAGAAAGCACACGCCTATAAGGAACAGGCAGCACATAACGGTTATAAACGAGGCAAACGTCATTATTCCGTTGCGGACAAAGGAGCTTGCCGCACTTTTGATATAATACCTTATATTTCTAAACACCAAGATTATACACTCCCTTTTCCTCATCGCGGACGATTGCGCCGTTTTCAAGCTGAATAACGCGCTTGCACATGTCGTTTACTATTTTTTCGGAGTGCGTTACCATAACTATCGTCGTTCCCATTTTATTAATCTGTTCGAAAAGCGTCATAACGTCGGACGCAGTATCAACGTCAAGATTTCCCGTCGGCTCGTCAGCAATAATCAGCGACGGACTGTTGACAAGCGCGCGCGCTATGCTCACACGCTGCTGCTCTCCGCCCGAAATTTCGTTCGGATAGTTTTTCGCGCGGTCGGCAAGCCCGACAAGTCCGAGGATTTTCGGCACCTTGCGCCTTATTTCGCGGCGGCTTTTGCCGACAATTTCCATCGCAAACGCAACATTTTCATAAACCGTTTTGTTCGGCAGCAGGCGGAAATCCTGAAACACAACGCCCTGTGCGCGGCGCAGATAAGGCACCTTTGAACGGCGCAGCGAATTCACAATAATGCCGTCAACCACAACGTCGCCCGCCGTCGGCTTTATCTCCCCCGTAAGGAGCTTTATCGCCGAGCTTTTTCCGGCGCCAGTTTTCCCGACGAGAAAGACAAACTCCCCGTCGTTTATCGTAAAGGACACATTATCAAGACCGATGACATCCTTATCATAGATGACTGTTACATCCTTAAATTCTATCACAGACAATTCTTCCTTTCCGTCAGATATGCATCGGCTTCGACACAAGGTATTTCTTAACCATCATTGCAACCTTGAACACGATTGCGTGGTCAAATATTCTCAGGTCGAGCCCTGTAATCTTGCGCACCTTGTCCAGCCTGTACACAAGCGTGTTTCTGTGAACGTAAAGCTGGCGCGAGGTTTCCGACACGTTAAGGTTATTTTCAAAGAATTTCTGAATTGTGTAAAGCGTTTCGGAATCAAGCGAATCGATTGATCCCTTTTTGAACACCTCGGTCAAAAACAGCTCGCAGAGCGTTGTCGGCAGCTGATAGATAAGGCGTGCAATTCCGAGATAATCATAGCTGATTATATTCTTCTCTCCGTCAAACACCTTGCCAACCTCAAGCGCAACCTGCGCTTCCTTGTAGCTCTTTGCAATATCCTTGATATTTGACGCAACCGAGCCTATTCCGACGCGGATATTAACCATTGCTTCGCCTGAAACGGTATCTGCAATCTGCTTTGCAATTTCCTCAATTTCCTTATGCGTTATGCCGAAGCGCACCTCGCGCACAACAACAACCATGTTATTGTCAAGGTCGATAACAAAATCCTTTCCGTTGTCGGGAAACATTCCGTTCACAATGTCGTAAACGTCAACTCCGCGGATTTCATCGTAATGAAGCACAAACACAATCCTGTCCGAATCGTATGTCATATGCATTTCCTTGCTTTTCATGAACACATCTCCGGGGAGAATACTGTCCGCAAGAATATTTTTGATGAAATTCGTTTTATCATATTTATCATTATGCATCTGGCGGATGCTCCCGATAGCGGTTGACAGCATTTCAACATATCTTTCCGAGTTTTCGTCATCGCACTTCACAAACGAAACATAGTCCGGCTTGCCGCGCGTTATAACCGCGTAAAACGTATAACCGCCGAGGTGCGCCGTCTTTCTGCGGCTTTCAAGGCACTGTTCGAAAATTTCGGGAATCATTGCTTCAATCCCCTCCGCGCGCCCGGAGGACACAATTGTTCCGCTGCCCTCTATAACGCCCGTTTCACATCCGATTATTTTATTTATCTGCATCAGCAGATTATTAAGGTACTTATTTACCATGGGAAACTCCCCTCTCTTTCACAGCATTCGACACTGATTTTATTATATAATAACACCTTCCGATATATATTTCAACATTTTTTTCAAAATCTTTACGATTTTGTTACAATTACACCCCTTCGGCATATGCAGCGCTTCCGCCGCCGGGTATCGCCTTAACAATAATTTTCCGCCCGATTTTTTCTTTCAGCAGGTCAACGTGCGATATAATTCCGCAGAGCCGCCTGTCATCGGTAAGCGCCGAAAGCATCCCGACCGCCTTGTCAAGATATGCCGCGTCAAGCGTTCCGAAGCCCTCGTCGATAAACAGCATATCAATCCGTATGCCTCCGCGCCGCTGCTGAATCATGTCGGACATTCCGAGCGCCAGCGCGAGTGACGCCGAAAACGATTCTCCGCCCGAAAGCGTTGAAACATCGCGCTTTTTTCCCGTGCTGTAGTCCATGACCTCAAGCTCCAGTCCGCCCTGCCCCTGCGTTCCGCCGCGGCTGCGCGGACAAAGCATGTATCTTCCGCCCGTCATGCCTGAAAGGCGCATATTCGCAAAATCCGTGATCCCTGCAAAATATCTCTGTTGGATATATGCCTCAAACGTCATCCTGTTACCCGAAAGCTTTGCGTTCGCCGTGTCGGAAAGCGATTTAATGAGCCTGTATTTTTTTTCGGATTCTTCAAGCTCCTTTTCCGCAGCTCTCAGCTCCGAAAGGATTGCCGCATTTGAGCTTCGGCGGCGGTCGGCAATGCGCCGCGCGGCTTCCGCTTCTTTTTCATCCGATTCGAGCGCGCTTTTTGCTTTCTCAAGCTCCTCTGTATCGGTATGCTTTATATTTTCCGCAGCCGCCGCACATTCCGCATATGAAGCTTCCGCCGCGGCATATTCCCCGTCATATGCGGCAATTTCTTCCGAAAGGCTGTCCGCCGTTTTCCTGTCAAGATGGGCTGCATCGTATTCCTCCTGCGAAGTAAATCCGTTATCCGCAAGTGCAGCGGCAAAATTCTTTTGCGCTTCGGAAAGCTTTTGCACGCCTGTTTTTTCCGCCGCCGCAAGCGCGTCCTTCTTGCCGAGCACAGCGGCATATTCCTTTTCCGATTCGCGCAGCTCCTTTTCCGCCGCCGCGTATCCGTCCCGCATTTCGGAAAGCTCCGCGCGAAGCCTTTTCAGCTTTTCATTCGCTTCCGCCTTTGCCGCCTCGCAGTCGTTTTTCAGCAGCTCCGGGCTGATTCCGCATTTAACCGCGTTTTCGCACAGCAGCTCATGCTCCCTGTTTGCCGCGGCAAGCACCGCAGCACATTCCGAAAGCGTTTTTTCCGCTCTGTTTCTTTCCTTTTCCCAAGCTTCAAGCGCTTTCCCTGTTATCTTTTCATCTGAAAGGACTGCCGGTTTCGGATGCTCGCATGAGCCGCAAACGGGGCACGGCTTACCATCTTCCAGCTCGCTCACGGAAATTATCCCGGCAAGCTCACCGAAATATCTTTTCCTTATATCCGCATATTCCTCCGTTTTTTTAACAAATTCCGCTTCCGCATCCCGATACCTTTCGGTGAGCATATTCAAAGTTTTTTCGTAAGCGGCATATGCGTCTATGCTTTTTGCCGCAGCCTCTGCCTCTGCTGCCGCTTTTGCAAGCTCCTCTTCTCCCTCTCTCCGCTTTTTTGCAGCCGCAAAGGATTTTTCCGCCGTTTTCCGCTTTTCCTCCGAAATTTTGAGAAACGCAGCGTTTTCCTTAAGCTGTGCGGCGGTTTCCGCACATTCCTTTTCCGCCGCTGTCAGCGCGGAGAGCGCCGGGGTTACTCTTGCCGCGCGTTCCGCCGCAGCATATGTCTTTTTCTTTAAATCAAACTCCTTTTTTTGTGCGTTAAGCCCGTCAAGGCGGTTTTTCAGGTCTTCAAGCCGCTTGATAAGCGCATTTCCGCGGGCTGCATTTTCAAGCGCCGTGCAAACCGACCGCAGCTCCTTTTCCGTTTTCGCAAGCTGCTTGTCAAACGCCGCAAGACTTGAATCATCCGCCGAAACAATTTTTTCAAGTGCTCCGCAAAGCTCTCCCGTTTCGGAAAAATCCGCCGCATTCACAGCGCTGCCGTCCTCTGTTTCAATGTGTTCCGCGCGGTCGCTTATCCTGTCAAATATGCCTTTGAGCGCCTGCTCCGCATCGCTGCACCGCTGCGCAAGTATGCGCTGAAATTTTTCAAAAAAATACGTGTCAAACACCTTGCGGAACATTTCGCTGCGGCTTTTGCTTTTTTCGGTGAGTATCCGTCTGAAATCGCCCTGTGCAATCATCGCAATCCGCGAAAACTGCCCCTTATCCACGCGGATAAGCTCGGCAATCGCGGCGTCAACCTTTTTAACTCCGCTTATAATCCTCCCGTCGGGCAGGGTCAGCTCCGCGTCGGCAGTTTCTTTTGCAAGTCCGCTTCCGCGCTTGCTTTCACGCAAATATTCAGGGCTTCGTCTGACGGTGTACTTCTTTCCGCAGTAATCAAAGCGCAGCTCGGCGAACGTTTTATCGGACGGTTTTGCAAAATCGCTGCGCAGCGAACGCGCGTCCTTTTCTCCGCCGCTCACATCACCGTACAGCGCAAAGACAATCGCGTCGAATATTGTTGTTTTTCCCGATCCGGTCGTACCGGTTATAAGGAACAAGCCGCTTCCGAATTTCGTAAAATCAAGCTCAACCTCCCCGGCATATGAACCGAAGGCGCACATTTTCAAATATTCAGGCTTCACTGCTGTTCCCTCATTTCTTCCATTATGCTTTTCACAAGCTCCGTGCCCTCATCTGTCAGCGGAGCTCCGTTCATCATTTCGTAAAAATCCGCGAAGCATTCCTCGGGCGTTCTTTCCTCCGCGGCAAGCGTAGCGCCCTCCGCCGCACGGCGCGTTCGTTCATTGTCAAAATTCAGCTCCGTCATAAAAGGGTAAAGTGCGCGCAGCCGCCCGTGCGCATTAAACACCGGCAGCTCGTCCGTGAGCGTTATCCGAACAAAATCGCGCGGATTTTCGCCCTTTATCATTTCGTCAAACGTTCCCCGAAGATCCTTCATGTCGCGCATCGGGTGAAGCGGAACGGCTTTTATTTCAACGCGCCCTTTTTCAAAAAACTCCGCCACCGTCACCGATTTTTCCTGCGATGCCTCCGCCGCGGAATATTTCAGCGGCGTTCCGCAGTAACGGACAGTTTCGCGCACAACGCTCTGCGCCCTGTGGATATGACCGAGCGCCGCATAATCAAACGGGTCGAAAACGGAACACTCAAGGTTTTCCAGGCCGCCCGCCGAAATTTCCTCCGAGCCGCTGCCCGAAGCGCCCGTAACAAACTGATGCGCAACGATGATATTTCGCTTTCGGCTGTCGATTTCCATTTTCCCGACGGCAAACCGAAGCGCTTCCGTGAAGGTTTCGCCCTTAAAATCGGGATACACGCGCCGAACATTTGCCGGCTTTATAAACGGAAGCAGATAAATGCAAAGCTCGCCGTACTCATCATTTAAAACAATCGGCTTCACGCAGCCGTCAAAAACGGGAGAAACATATATTTCCGACCGTGCAAAAAGCCTTCCGCCGTATGCAACGCGCTCGGCGGAATCGTGATTTCCGCTTATAATGAACACGGGAATTTTCCGTTCCGAAAGCGCCGTCAGAAATTCGTCCGCCAGCTGCACCGCGTATGCAGCCGGAACCGCCTTGTCGTAAACATCTCCGGCAATGATAACCGCGTCCGCTTTTTCACTGTCGGCGATTTTAAGTATCTCCCCGAAAATAAACCGCTGATCCTCCTCAAGCGGAAAATCGGCAAGCGTTTTTCCTATATGTAAATCGGATAAATGCAAAAGCTTCATTATATATTCCCCCTATATTAAATTATATCAGATTTTTTGTCGTTGTCAAATTAATATAATCGCACAAAAAGGGCAAAAATAAAAATAAATACCTGTTTGTCTTCATTTTTTTCAAAAAACTATTGCTTTTTCTCTTCCGATATGCTAAAGTAATACTATATGGCATTTAAGAGATTACGGAGGTGTTAGAAAATGAAGCTGGCAGTTACAATAGTATATATTGTTATAGCGCTCGCGCTTACGGTTGTTGTTCTTTTCCAAAAAGGCAAGGATCCCAGAGAGGCAAGCTCGATTATGGGAACATCGGGGGACACATTTTTCAGCAAGAACAAAGCCAACACGCGTGAGGGAATGCTTGAAAAGCTCACAACGGTTATGGCAGTGCTTTTCATTATTCTTTCTGTTATCCTTTCACTTAACATACTTAAGTGATTGCGGCGGGCGCTTCCTGACGGGCGTCCGTTTTTTATTGCTGTGAGGGTTGATTTATGAACATCGATAAGGTTTCGGAGTTTATCGGCAGCGATGCATACACTCCGATGACAATTGAAAAAATAGCCGAAGCGATCGGTGCGGAGGAAAGCGAGCTTCCGCAGCTCTCCGAGCTTCTCGGCTCACTTGAGGAAAACGGAAGCCTTATAACGGGAAAGAAAAACCGTTATTTCCGATGCTCAGATCTTGGTCTGGTGCGCGGAGTTCTGCGCGTTAATTCAAGGGGCTTCGGCTTTGTTTCCTCCGATGACGAGGAAATTTATATTGCCGACTGCGATATGAACGGCGCATTAAACGGCGATACGGTACTTGTCCGCCCGGTTAAATCCGCCAAAAAAGGGCGCGGACGCGAGGGGGAAATCATTCGCGTGCTTGTCCGCGCAAAACAGACGGTTGTCGGCATTTACAAGCAGGAGCGCGGATACGGGCTTGTTGTTCCCGACAATGAACGCCTGCCGCGCGAAATGTTTGTTGCCCCGCGTGACAGTGGCAATGCGCTCAACGGGCAAAAAGTCGTTGCCGATATTATCAGCTACGAAACGGAGACTTCATCGCTTCAGTGCCGCATTACGGAGGTTTTGGGCTTTCCTTACGATTTCGGGGTTGATATGCTCTCGATTTTGAAAACCTACGGATTCGGAACGGATTTCCCGAAAAAGGCGCTTGACGAGGCGGAAACGCTTTCCCTGCCCGAGCAAAGCGAGCTTGAGGGACGGCTTGATCTTACCGATAAAATCATTATCACGATTGACGGGGACGACACGAAGGACATTGACGACGCCGTCTCTGTTGAAAAAACGCTAAAGGGCTACCGCCTCGGGGTGCATATTGCAGATGTCAGCCACTATGTCCGCCCCGGCACTCCGCTTGACTGCGAAGCCTTCAGCCGCGGAACAAGCGTTTACCTTGCCGACCGCGTTGTTCCGATGCTCCCGTTCCGCCTTTCAAATGACCTTTGTTCTCTGAATGAGGGTGTGCTGCGGCTTACAATGTCAGCAATTATGGATATTGACAACCGCGGAAATATAACCGATGCAAAATTTTACCGTTCGTTTATCAAAAGCGCTGCGCGCATGACATATAATAATGTAAGGCTTCTTTTAACGGAGCGGCCGCCCGAGCTTTGCGCACGCTATGCCGGGATTCTTCCCTCGCTTGAGCTTATGCGTTCGCTCGCGCGGATCCTCAACAAAAAAACGCACAGCCGCGGCGCAATCGACTTCAATATTCCCGAGGCAAAGGCAGTGCTTGACGAAAACGGAAAAACGGTTGATATTGTGCTTCGCAAAACAGACTTTTCGAATAATATAATTGAGGAATTTATGATTGCCGCAAACAGCAGCGTTGCAAAATTTCTTGACGAAAGCGGTGTTTCCTCGGTTTTCCGCGTTCACGGCGAGCCGGATAAGCAAAAGCTTGACAATGTTCGGAAATTTGTGTATAATCTTGGGTGCAGCGCAGCGGCGGAGCCTGCCGAAATAATGCGGCATTTTAAAGGCACATCGCAGGAAACAGCCGTTTCCGCCATGCTTCTGCGGAGCATGGCAAAGGCAATGTACAGCGGCAAAAATGACGGTCATTACGGGCTTATGCTTGAGGATTACTGTCATTTCACATCCCCGATCCGCCGCTACCCCGACCTGATTTGTCACCGCGCGCTCAAAGCCGCGATTGATAAGGATAAAAAAGCGCTTAAATATCTTTCGGGGTTTGTGCAGCCAGCCGCGGAGCAGTCAAGCGAGCGCGAGCAGGCAGCGCAAATGTGTGAGCGCGATGCGCTTGACGCAAAAAAAGCCGAATATATGCAGGCACATATCGGCGAGGATTTTGAAGGGATTATTTCATCCGTCACAGGCTTCGGCTTCTTCGTTATGCTGCCTAACACGATTGAAGGGCTTGTCCGGCTCGAATCATTAAAGGACGATTATTATGTATATGACGACGTCTCGCTCTCGCTTACGGGCGAGCGAAGCGGAAAACGGCTTTCAATCGGAATGTCCGTTTCGGTAAAGCTTGTCGCCGCGGATAAAGCGTCGCGCAAAATTGATTTTATACTTCTTGAAGGAGGAACCGGGAATGGCGGAAAAAGAAAAGATAAAAATGCTCGCACAAAACAGAAGCGCTCATCACGACTTCTTCATCGACGAAAAAACAGAAGCAGGCATTGAGCTTTTCGGAACCGAGGTCAAGTCAATCCGCATGGGCAGGGTTAATCTTAAAGAAAGCTACTGCGAAATTGACAAGGGTGAGATTTTTGTTCACGGAATGCATGTTTCGCCCTATGAAAAGGGGAATATATTCAACCGCGATCCTCTGCGCCCGAAGAAGCTGCTCCTTCACAAAAAGGAGATAATGAAGCTTTTCGGACTTGTAAAGCAAAAGGGCGTCACGATTGTTCCGCTCGATATTTATCTTCGCGGACAGCGCGTTAAAATGACAATCGCCGTTGCACGCGGCAAAAAGCTTTACGATAAGCGCGACGACGCGGCAAAGCGCGATTCCGCAAGAATGATAGAGCGCACCATAAAATCGGCAAACAACTATTGACAAATCAAAATTTCAGTGTATAATAAACAAAGACGAAAAAGTGTGCCGAGCGCACTTTTCAGACTTTCAAAAATACGGGGACGTTCCGGTTTCGACGGGGATGTTGAAGCACGGGAAGCGGGTCGCAGCGGGAACTGCGTTAAAAGCCCAAACCTAAAATTAAAAGCTAACAATAACGTAGCTTACGCTGCCTGATTAGGCGGCCGTTCTTACCGGGAGGACCACGACCCGGATAAGAGCGTCACACAGTGGTGAACGTGACGCGGTTAAGCTTTGCGCCGTGCATGACAAATGAAGCTACCAAAACCGTTCGGCTGTCATTCGCCGTGCGGCAGAGGGAATGATTAACGAATGACTGCACCCGGAGATGCCTGTGTGAATATGTTTTCGGACAGGGGTTCAACCCCCCTCGTCTCCACCACGTCGGAGCAAGCTATATATTGCTTGCTCCGATTTTTCGTTTCCGCAAAAAGCCCGAACTCCTCCGCGGAGTCCGAGCCCTAAGAAAATTTCTATTCGGATATAATGCCGCAGACAAGCTTTTCAAACAAACGCCCTGTTGCCAAAGCTTCGTATTCCGAACGGTGCGGCTGAACAATCGTTATACCGTAATATTCGCACAGCGCCGCCAAAGTATAATCATCAATATCATTTTTCGGGATTACATTTTTCGCCAGCGTGCGTGTGCAATACTTTTTGTTGCGGCGCAAATCGATTCCGTTATAAAACAGATGCCGCAGAACAAAAACAATATCATTACTTACAATAGCGCTGTCACCGACAAACCCAATAAACCTGTTCGATACCTGCTGCAGCAGCGGTGCGTCCTTTACCATTTCTGAAGTAATCCCGTTTATTTTCACGGATTTTTCGGGTATAGGTCTTTTGGGATTAATCAAGGTTGTGAATATTTCCACCGGTTTAAATCCGCGGAAACGAATAGCGGAAAGCTCAACTATTTTAGACCTGTTTAATGCAGTTCCGGTTGTTTCAATCCCGATTACCACAAAGTTACACAAATCGTTCCTGTCAGATTCGGCCGTAATGCATGACAGCTTCACCTCCGGCATGTCGCCGATGAGGTTTTTAGTTAATATGTTTTCGTTATCCCTGAACACAAGAATATGCGGCATATCCGAAAGCAGCTTGCGTTCTTCGCGGGCAGCGGCTAATTTTTGTTTCAGAAGCTCTTGCTTATGCCGGACGAGCTTTTGCTTAGCTTCC
The DNA here is from genome assembly GCA_905195005.1 of uncultured Eubacteriales bacterium. Classification (GTDB taxonomy): domain Bacteria; phylum Bacillota; class Clostridia; order UMGS1883; family UMGS1883; genus UMGS1883. Next base: position 13,385 of record CAJJUC010000035.1, read on the forward strand.
TCCCGTTTCAATTCTTTTTGTTCTTTTTTGTACCAAAATATTATAAACACGGAAATAGTGGTTAAAATCACAAGCAAAGCCGATGTTACAATGTTTCCTCTCATAATAATATCCCTTGTTTTCCTTAGTTTTGCCGCATTTCCTCTGCGGTTTACCGCACATATTATAGCACTCATTATTTATTTTGTCAAATATTTTCAATATTTACAGAATTACGATCTTATATGCAGCAAGTTTTTACTTTTCCGCTGTTGATTTTTTCATAAAAGCATGATATAATTTCTCTGTATTTATTTATAGTTCAGGAAAGGGGCAAAAACAATGTCCAAACCGGTTATTGCCATTGTGGGCAGACCGAATGTGGGAAAGTCCACATTATTTAATCAGATTGCCGGAAGGCGCATTTCAATCGTTGAGGATACTCCGGGCGTTACGCGTGACCGCATTTATGCGGAGGGCGAATGGTGCGGAAGGCTTTTCACGCTGATAGATACTGGCGGCATTGAGCCGTATTCAAAGGAAATCATCCCCGAGCAGATGCGACTGCAGGCAGAGCTTGCAATCGACATGGCGGATGTTATAATTTTCATGACGGACGTGCGCGACGGACTGACCGCCGCCGACCGCGAGGTTTGCACCATGCTGCAGAAATCCGGGAAGCCGATTGTGCTGACGGTGAACAAGGCGGACACTCCCGGCGAGCCGCCGCTTGAATTTTACGAGTTTTACAACCTCGGACTTGAAAACGTTTTCGCAATTTCCTCGCTTCACAAAATGGGCGTGGGCGATGTTTTGGAGGAATGCGCAAAGCACTTCCCCAACGAAAGCGAGGAGGAGGCTGACGATTCCGTTAAAATTGCAATCGTCGGCAAGCCGAATGCCGGGAAAAGCTCGCTTGTTAACAAAATTTTGGGTGAAAACCGCGTTATCGTTTCCGACATTGCCGGAACAACGCGTGACGCAATTGACACGCAGTACGAGCGTGACGGCGTAAAATACACGCTTATCGATACAGCCGGTATCCGTCGCCGCGGCAAGGTGAACGATGCAATTGAAAAATTCAGTGTTATCCGCTCAATCGGCGCGGTTGAACGCTGCGACGTTTGCATAATCATGATTGACGCAACCGTCGGAATAACCGAGCAGGACGCAAAAATTGCCGGGTATGCTCACGAGGAGGGCAAGGCGGCAATCGTTTGTGTTAACAAATGGGACGCGGTTGAAAAGGACGATAAATCAATCTACAAATTCACGCAGCAGGTGCGCGACACGCTCAGCTACATGACATATGCCCCGATTCTTTTCATTTCGGCGCTTACGGGGCAGCGCGTGGATAAAATCTTTGATCTTGTTACGCTTGTGACAAATCAAAGCGCAACGCGGCTTCGCACAGGCGTGCTGAACGATGTTCTTGCGGAAGCCACGATGCGCGTGCAGCCGCCGAGTGACAAGGGCAAGCGGCTTAAGCTTTATTACATGACGCAGGCAGCCGTTAAGCCGCCGACCTTCGTTATTTTTGTCAACGACAGCGAGCTGGCGCATTTCAGCTATATCAGGTATATTGAAAACTGCGTGCGCGAAAGCTTCGGGCTGGATTCCGTGCCGCTGAGATTCATTGTGCGCGAAAGGAGCAAGAACGGAAATGATTAATCCGCTTATCTGCCTTATCTTCGGATATCTTATCGGTTCGCTGAACTTTGCCATTGTGTACTCCAAGCTGCGCGGCGATGACATCCGCCGCCACGGCAGCGGCAATGCAGGCGCAACAAACGTTCTGCGCGTTTACGGAAAAGGAAGCGCGGCGCTTGTTTTCACGCTCGATATTTTAAAGGGCGTTTTCGCGGTTATCCTCGCACGGCTTATCTTCCGTTCGGAAGCTGCGCAGTGCGCTGCGGCGCTCGGCGCGGTTTTGGGGCATAATTTTCCCGTTTACTACGGTTTTTCCGGCGGAAAAGGCGTTGCAACAAGCTTTGCAACGCTGCTTGCTCTTGACGCGCGCGTTGCGCTTTGCGCGCTTGCAGTGTTCGCGCTTGTTCTCATCATAAGCCGCTATGTTTCTCTTTCATCAATTGCGGCTTCGGCAGCCGTTGTCATATTTTCATTCGTGTTTGACAGAAAGCTTGATGAATTTACAATTATGTGCACCGTGATGGGCGCACTTTGCATAATCCGCCATCATTCCAACATTTCGCGCCTTATCCGCGGAACGGAAAATAAACTCGGACATAAGTCCGCATGAAAGGATGATTTCTGTGAAAATATCTGTAATCGGAAGCGGCGGCTGGGGCACGGCTGCGGCGCTTCTTCTCTGCCGCAACGGGCACAGCGTTTGTCTTTGGTCATATCTTGATGAAGAACGCGCGCGCCTTGAAAGGGACAGGGAAAACAAAGAATTTCTCCCCGGAGTGCCTTTCGGGGACGCCGATATAACATTTACGAGCGACATTGATTTTGCCGCACAATACGGCGAGGTTCTTGTGTCGGTTGTTCCGTCAAAGGCTGTCCGCGCAACGGCAAAAAAGCTCAGCCGCAAAGGAAACGGGAAAACGGTTGTCAACCTTTCAAAAGGCTTTGACGAGGAAACGGGCTGCCGTTTGAGCGAGGTTTTTGAGCAGGAAATGCCCGATTCCACAATCGCCGTTATGAGCGGTCCCTCCCATGCGGAGGAGGTTGCGCGCGGCATTCCCACAACAAATGTTATTGCCTGCAAATCCGCGGAGGTAGCCGAAAAGCTTCAGTCAATATTCATGTCGGACACCTTTCGCGTGTACACAAACGCCGACATATGCGGAGTTGAGTTCGGCGGCGCACTCAAAAACGTTATCGCGCTCTGCGCCGGAATCACCGACGGACTCGGCTACGGCGACAACACCAAGGCGGCGCTGATGACGCGCGGTCTGCACGAAATTGCGCG
>CAJJUC010000036.1 GCA_905195005.1 uncultured Eubacteriales bacterium
TTCTCCTTTTCCCAAAAACCTTTGGTTTTCGGGAGCCCTGAGAGATGTACGCCGTCGGGTAATCCAAAGCTAACGCTTTGGCTCAGGTTGTTAATTCCAAAGCTTTTTTCCTATCCCCCCGAAAGAGCAGTGGCTGTTTAAAAAGTCAATTGACTTTTTAAACAGCCTATTTTTTCATGAAAAACGTTATTTCCGCACGGTTTAGCAAAATCGCCGTGTTTTTTCGGCAAAAGCGTTGACAATCCGCGGAATAATTGATATAATACTGCGTGGACGATGGCGTTCATCCTTGTGAGGCTGAACGCCCTTTTTGAATGGAGGAGATATGTGCCATGTATACGAAAAGCGATGTTCTCGATTACGTTGAGATGGAGGATGTTAAGTTTATCCGCCTTGCATTTTGCGATGTGTTCGGAAAGCAGCGCAATATTTCCGTGCTGTCAAGCGAGCTCGGGCGTGCGTTTGACACGGGTATTTCGATTGACGCATCGGCAATCAGGGGCTTCACAGATGAAGCGCACTCCGATCTGCTTCTGCACCCCGACCCCTCCACTCTGACAGTTATTCCGTGGCGCCCGACGCATTGCAGAGTTGCGAGAATGTTCTGCGACATTACATATCCCGACGGAACACCCTATGAAAAGGATTCGCGGCATATACTGCGCACCGCGGAAAAAGCGGCGGAAAAGCTCGGAATCAATTGCCTTTTCGGTTCGGAATTTGAATTTTATCTTTTCAAAACCGATGAGTACGGCAACACAACTGACATTCCGTTTGACAATGCCGGATATATGGACATTGCGCCCGAGGATCGCGGCGAAAACGTGCGCCGCGAAATATGCCTTAATCTTGAAAGCATGGGAATCCGCCCGGAATCCTCGCATCATGAGGAAGGCCCGGGGCAAAATGAGATTGACTTCCGCTTTGCCTCCCCTCTTGCCGCAGCGGACAACGCCGTAACCTTCCGTTCGGTTGTAAAAACGGCAGCGCTCCGAAACGGAGTCACGGCTTCATTTATGCCGAAGCCGATTAAGGATAAGCCGGGGAGCGGAATGCACATTAATATTTCCGTGAAAGGGACTGAAGAAAAAGCGGAGGAATACTTCATGGCAGGCGTTATGAAGCATATCCGTGAGATAACGGCTTTTCTCAATCCGATGAAAAGCTCTTATGACAGATTCGGCGAGCACAAAGCGCCGAAGTATGTTTCATGGTCGCGCGAGAACCGCTCGCAGCTTATACGCATTCCGGCGGCGGACGGCGAATACAGACGCTTTGAGCTGCGTTCGCCCGATCCGAGCGCGAATGTTTATCTGGCATATGCGCTGCTGCTTTACTCGGGAATTGACGGAATCAGGAGCAGGATTGCGCTTCCGGAGCCGTGCGACATGAATCTTTTCAGTGCGCCCGAAAGCGTGACGGATAAGCTTGAAAGGCTGCCGCAGTCGCTTGACGAGGCTGTCAAGCTTGCGCTTGACAGCGGCTTTGTGAGCGGCATAATTCCGAAATCGATAACCGAGTGCATTGCGGAAAACGAGTGAGAGGGGCATTGCTTATGATCAGCGAAAGGCATCCCGTAAGCATACTTGTTGTTTCCTCTGCGGCAAAAAGCCGCGACTTTTTCAGCGATACCTTTTCCGCAGCAAGCTCGGATGAAATATTTTTTGCTCAGAATGCCGGTGAAGCGCGGCGGTTTCTCAGCCGCGAGGCTGTGGACATTGTGCTTATCAACGCGCCGCTGACCGACGATTCCGGTCCGCACCTTGCAATGGACATTGCACAGGACGCGGAAACGGGCGTTATCCTGCTTGTGAAAAACGAGCTTTACGAGCAGGCGGCTTATCAGGTGGAGGATTACGGAATTTATACCGTGTCAAAGCCGACAAGCAGACAGATAATTATTCAGACGGCGCGGCTTGTGGCGGCAACCCGTATGCGGCTTCGGAAATACGAAAAGAAAACCGCGTCGCTTCAGGCAAAAATGGAGGAAATACGGATTGTAAACCATGCGAAATGGGTTCTTATAAGAAATCTCGGACTGTCGGAGGACAGTGCGCATAAAACCATAGAAAAACAGGCGATGAATACCCGCTCCAGCAAGCGCGAGGTTGCGGAGCAGATTATAAAAACATATCAGAATTAGGGAGTGAATGGGATGACTAAATATATCTTTGTTACCGGCGGCGTTGTATCGGGGCTCGGGAAAGGCATAACGGCGGCGTCATTGGGCAGGCTGCTTAAGGCGCGCGGACTTAAGGTTGCGGCGCAGAAGCTTGACCCTTACATAAACGTAGATCCCGGCACAATGAGTCCGTATCAGCACGGCGAGGTTTATGTTACGGAGGACGGTGCGGAAACCGACCTTGACCTTGGGCACTATGAAAGGTTTATTGACGAAAACCTCAACAAATTTTCAAATCTTACAACGGGAAAGGTATATTCAAACGTTATCAACAAGGAACGCCGCGGAGAATATCTCGGCAGCACCGTTCAGACCATTCCTCACATAACAAATGAAATAAAAGAATTTATATACAACGTCGGCAAGAAAAGTGACGCGGATGTTGTTATCACCGAAATCGGCGGCACCACGGGTGACATTGAAAGCCAGCCGTTCCTCGAAGCTATCCGTCAGGTCGGTCACGAGGTCGGCGCGGGAAACGCGGTTTATATCCATGTCACGCTCGTGCCCTATCTCCGCGCTTCGGGCGAGCATAAGTCAAAGCCCACGCAGCACTCTGTCAAGGAGCTTCAGGGAATGGGAGTTACGCCGAACATCATCGTTCTGCGCTGCGATGAGCATATTGAGGATAAGAGCATATTCGAAAAAATTGCTCATTTCTGCAATGTTGAGCCGGACTGCGTTATCGAAAACGTGACTATTCCCGTACTGTACGAAGCTCCGCTCATGCTTGAGGAATCGGGATTTTCCGACATTGTGTGCCGCAAGCTCAATATTGACGCAAAGCGCGGCGATCTCGGCGAGTGGGAGGAGCTTATAAAGAAAATCAACAGCCGCACAAAATCGGTTTGCATCGCGCTTGTCGGCAAATATGTGCAGCTGCACGACGCATATCTGTCGGTTGCCGAAGCGCTGCGCCATGCAGGCTATGAATACGGAACAAAAATCGATATTGACTGGATTGATTCCGAAACCATTACCGAAGATAATTACCGTGATTTGCTTTCGTCGGCAGACGGCATACTCATTCCCGGCGGCTTCGGCAACCGCGGAATCGAGGGAAAAATCCTTGCCGCAAAATATGCGCGCGAGAACAAGATTCCGTACCTTGGAATATGTCTCGGTATGCAAATCGCCGTTATTGAATATGCAAGAAACGTTCTGAAACTCAAGGACGCAAACTCGCGCGAGTTTGACGAGCTCAGCCGCAACAAGGTTATTGACTTCATGCCCGGACAGAACGATGAGATAGACAAGGGCGGCACGCTCCGCCTCGGAAGCTATCCGTGCCACATTGCAAGCGGCACATTTATGGACGAGTGCTATCACTCAACAATCATTAACGAACGCCACCGCCACCGCTATGAGTTCAACAACGAGTACCGCGACGAGCTGAGCAAGGCAGGGCTGATTATCAGCGGGACATCTCCGGACGGCAGACTTGTTGAAACCGTTGAAATAGCCGACAGCCCGTTCTTTGTGGGCGTTCAGTTCCACCCCGAATTCAAAAGCCGCCCGAACCGTCCGCATCCGCTTTTCCTCGGACTTATCCGCGCGGCGCTTGAACATAAAGAAAGCAAGTAAATTTGAAAGGATGATATAAATGTTAACTGCAATTGTCGGAATTAACTGGGGCGATGAAGGTAAGGGAAGAATGGTTGACCTTCTCAGCGAAAAGTATGACGTTGTTGCGCGATATCAGGGCGGCAACAATGCCGGGCACACCGTTATAAACGAAAAGGGGAAATTCGTGCTTAATCTGCTTCCTTCGGGAATACTGCGCGGCGACACCGTGAACGTTATGGGTCCGGGAATGGTAATTGACCTTGAGCATCTTTTCGGCGAGGTTCAGCGCCTGCGCGATGGCGGCATTGAAATCACGCCCGCTCACCTTAAAATCAGCGACCGCGCAACAATCTGCATGCCTTATCACAAGCTGCTTGACTGCCTTGAGGAGGATCGCCTTGGCGATGCAAAATTCGGCTCGACAAGGCGCGGAATCTCACCCGTGTATTCCGACAAATATATGAAAAAGGCATTCAGAATGGGCGACCTTCTTCAGATGGACGAGGTTAAGGCAAAGCTCCCGTCCGTTGTGGAGTGGAAAAACCTGACCGTGTGCGGCGGCTACAAGCATGAACCGATCACGGCTGAAGCAATGTACGAATGGCTTGAAAAATACGGACTTCCGTTCAAGGATTATATCTGCGACACAACTCAGTACCTTAAAAAGGCGGATGATGAGGGCAAATCGATAATGTTTGAAGCACAGCTCGGCGCTCTGCGCGACATTGATTTCGGTATATACCCCTACACATCGGCTTCATCCACGATTGCCGCATATGCTCCCATCGGCAGCGGTATCCCGTTTAAAAAGCTCAGCAAAACCATCGGTATTATGAAAGCATATTCCACATGCGTCGGCGAAGGTCCTTTCACCTGCGAGCTGTTCGGCGATGAAGCTGACAGGCTCAGAGAAGCCGGCGGAGAGTTCGGCGCGGCAACAGGCAGACCGAGAAGAGTCGGCGGTTTTGATATTCCGGCTTCAAAGTACGGTGTGCTGATGCAGGGCGCGGACGAAATCGCGCTTACAAAGCTCGATGTGCTTTCGTATCTCGATAAAATTCCCGTTTGTGTAAAATACGATGTTGCCGGCGAGCTTACGGACATTTTTCCGTCCGGGGAGGCGCTTAAGAACGCAAAGCCCGTTTACGAATATGTTGACGGCTGGAAGTGTGATATTTCGGGCTGCCGCACGTTTGACGAGCTTCCCGAAAACGCAAAGAAATACATTCTCTATATTCAGAAAATGACAGACTGCAAGATCAAGTATGTTTCTGTCGGCGCAAAGCGTGAAGAATATCTTGTTATGGAATAAGGGGCGATTTTCCTATGAAGCTGAATTTCACCAAAATGCACGGCTGCGGAAATGATTACATCTACTTCGACTGCTTTGAGCATATGCCGGAGGATCCCGGCGCTCTCTCGGTTAAGCTTTCCGACCGTCATTTCAGCGTCGGCGGCGACGGCATTGTTCTTATATGCCCGTCCGGCTGCGCCGACGCGAAAATGCGCATGTTCAATATTGACGGCAGCGAGGGCAAAATGTGCGGCAATGCAATCCGCTGCGTTGGGAAATATCTGCATGATATACGCGGCGTTGATAAAACAACGCTCACAATCGAAACGCTCAGCGGAATCAAAAAGCTTGAGCTGACGGTTAAGGACGGAAAAACAGAATCCGTTTCGGTTAATATGGGCGCGCCGATTCTGGAGGGGGAGAAAATCCCGACAACCTTTAAAGGAGAAACGGTTGTCGCGCAGCCGCTTGAGGTCTGCGGAAAGGTCTACAGCGTGACATGCGTTTCCATGGGCAATCCGCACTGCATTGTGTTCACGGACGAAGTTCGGAAGCTTCCGCTTGAAAAAATCGGACCGGAATTTGAAAATAACGGCGCGTTTCCGCAAAGGGTAAACACGGAGTTTGTGAGAGTTATCGATAAAAACACGCTTGAAATGCGCGTTTGGGAGCGCGGCAGCGGTGAAACGCTTGCCTGCGGAACAGGCGCGTGCGCAAGCGTTGTGGCAGCTGTTTTAAACGGCTTCTGCGATAAAGGCAGCGAGGTTTGCGTTAAGCTCATCGGCGGCGAGCTTAACATAACATATTATGATGACAGAGTAATAATGCGCGGCGGCGCGGAGGTTGCGTTTACGGGCGCCGTTGAAGTGTGAGGAGGGTGCACAGTGTTAAATTCAAACTACGGAAATCTTAAGGAAAGCTATCTTTTCTCTGATATAGCAAGGCGGGTAAGCGAGTTTTCGGAAAAAAATCCCGACAGAAGAATTATAAAAATGGGCATCGGCGATGTGACGCGTCCGCTCTGCAAAGCTGTTACGGAGGCACTAAAAAAAGCTTCCGATGAAATGGGCACGGCGGAGGGCTTCCACGGCTACGGACCCGAGCAGGGCTATGCGTTCCTCCGCGACGCGGTGCGCGATTACTACAAAAAATACGGGGTTTCCGTTGACAGCAACGAAATTTTCATTTCGGACGGTGCAAAAAGCGATGTCGGAAACATTCTCGACATTTTCAGCCGCAGCACAACCGTTCTTGTCCCCGATCCCGTCTACCCCGTTTACGTTGATACGAATACAATGGACGGCAGAAAAATCTCCTATATGAATGCGACGGAGCAAAACGGCTTTCTTCCGCTTCCCGAGGAAGGTATAAACGCCGATTTGATTTATCTTTGCTCGCCCAACAATCCTACGGGCGCAGTGTATAACAGGGCTCAGCTGCGCGAATGGGTCAATTTTGCAAACAGGAACGGCAGCGTTATCCTTTTCGATTCGGCTTATGAATCGTTCGTAAGCGATGAATCGCTCCCCCACTCCATTTTTGAGATTGAGGGCGCAAAAAGCTGCGCGATAGAATTTTGCTCACTTTCCAAAACTGCCGGATTCACGGGCACACGCTGCGGCTACACCGTTATCTGCGATGAGCTTGTGCGTGACGGCAAAAAGCTTTCAAAGCTGTGGCTTCGCCGGCAGACAACGAAATTCAACGGCGTTTCGTACATTGTTCAGCGCGGCGCGGAGGCAGTGTTCACCGAGGAAGGTCAGAGGCAGATTCACGAAAACATAGCGGCTTACAAAAAAAATGCCGCCCTTATGGCGGAAACGCTCACAGAGCTTTCAATTCCGTTCACCGGGGGGCTTAATTCCCCGTATATATGGATGCAGTGCCCCAACGGCATGGATTCGTGGACGTTTTTCGATTATCTGCTCAATGAAACAGGCATTGTCGGCACTCCCGGCAGCGGCTTCGGCAAAAACGGCGAGGGATTCTTCCGCCTGACGGCGTTTTCAACCTATGAAAACACAGCCGAAGCAATGAAGCTTTTAAAGCAGCTCCTGAAAAAGTAAAAACCGTACTGTAACAAAAAACAGGGCATATCGGTCAATCCGCGCAACGGATTTTCCGATATGCTCTGTTCTTTCTTCAAGCTTATATTGCGGCAAAATCACTTTTTTGATTTTTTCGCAGGCTTTGCTTCAGCCGCCGCTTTCTTTTTCTCAGCCTTTGCAGCGGTTTTCTTCGGAGCTGCTTTTTTAGCTTCCTCCGTTTTGATTTCGTCAGCCTTTTTCGCGATTTTTTCCTTTATTGTCGAAACCGTCTTTTTCGCTGTTGCCGATGCTTTTTTTGCTGCCGCGGGTTTCTTTTCCGCCTTCTTTTCAAAGATTGCAAAAAGAGCGTTTGCCGCCGCGGAATCGCCCTCAAGCATAAGTATGCCGTCCTCCATGCTCTCCGCAGCCGTTTTTTCACCCTTAACAAGCTTTTCAAGCTCATCGCCCGAAATTAAAACCTTTGCATCACGGTCATAATATTCATAAGGCTCGACAGACGGAACACCGCCGCTGATTTCAACGTAAAACGCACCCTCGCCCTCGCCGTAAATATCAAACTCAACCGCAACATGATTTTTTACCGATGCAGTTTTGCTCTTTTTTACGTTCTTTTTCATAAATTCAACAATTGCCTCGTATGTCATGTGTTTTCCTCCTCCCTGTCTATCATTTTAATTATATGATTCTTTTATAGATATTATGCCACCTTTCCCCTATGCAATGCAACCTTTTTATTTTCTTTATTGCGTCTTTTATTCATAATTCCTATCATTTTGGCTGCAGCGCAAATCTCCGCCTCCGTTTTTACAGATTTTTCACCGATTTTTTCCGACAATTTTTTATAAAATTTGTTGCTTTAATACAAAAAGTATGCTAATATAAAATCATATAGGAAGGGGGAAGATAGAAATGAAAAAAAAATTTCTGTCTGTTATTTTAACACTCGGTTTAATCGTCATGAGCTTTGTTCCGTGTGCGATTGCCGCAACAACTTTTTCCGACGTTCTTTCGCCGGATCACGACTGGGCGTCGAAGCAAATTAAAGAAATGACCGATCTCGGTATAATAAAGGGTTATACGGACGGCACTTTCCGCCCGGACAAATCCATCAGCAAAATAGAAGCGCTGCTTCTTTTCTCGCGCGCGGCAGGCTATTCAAATGACGAGTACGCGGCAATAAAGGATTTTGCGGCTTCAAAATACGAAGCAGTGATTTCCTCGATTAATCTCGGCAATTATTCAAGCTTTTCACCGGAGCTTGCGTTTGCACTGTACAAAAACATTCTCGGCGACGATGAGCTTGTAAGGTATCTCGATGAAAAAGCATATTCCGAGGATTTCCCGCGCTCGGACGCAGCAATTCTCCTTGCAAATCTCATGGGCGCAGACGTTAAGAAGGCAAACACCTCATCGCTTAAGTTTGCGGACGTGAAGGACATTCCCGAAAAGGCTCTTCCCTATGTTGCATATGTGGTTGAAGAGGGACTTATGAACGGTGTTGAGCAAAAGGACGGCACAGTTAATTTTGACGCTGACAAGCCTCTCAGCCGTGCACAGGTTTCCGTGCTGCTTTACAGAATTATCGACAAGCTTGACATGAGTGTTGAATCCGGCATTGTTACAAAGGCAGACGCTGACAACGGTATTCTTGAGTTCACAAACAGTGACAAAAAGGAAAAGAGCTATGTTGTGCCCGAAAGTGCAAATATACTCATTGACGGCGCTGCTGCAAAGCTCGGCGACATTTCCAAGGAAAGCAAGGTCGTTGTTGTTCGCCACGGCAGAGATATTTTCTCCGTTGAAGCGCTCAGCCCATCTTCAAACGAAACGGTTAAGGGTACGGTAACGGCAACAGCTTCCAAGGCAACATACGTTAAGCTGACGCTTAAGCTTGACAGCACAGGGGAGGAAAAGACTTACTACTCCAAGAGCGCCGATGATTTCGAGGTAACAAATAACGGCGTTGCCGATAAATTCTCATCAATCAAGCTTAACGACTATGTTGTTGTCAAGCTGCTTGATTCCGCAATCGTTTCGATTGACAAGCAGACAAGCGAAGCCACCGTTCAGGGTGTTGTTGAGGACATTGCACTTGACGACCCGATGACGATAACCGTTGTCACGACTGACGAAACAACGGACAAGGAAACCTCCTCAGAGTATACGGTTGATGAGGACGTTTCGGTTCGCAGAGACGGCGAAAGAGTAACGATGCGTGAGCTGCTTATCGGCGATAAGGTTGTTCTCACGGTGACAAAGGGCGCTGTTTCCAAAATTGTTGCAACAAGCTCAAAATCAACCGTTACGGGTTCGATTTCTTCAATCACAATCTCCTCGCAGTCAAAAATCGCTCTCACATCGAACGGAAAGACCACTGAATATCCGATTTCAATGGGAACGGAATATGTTGTGGGAGGCAATAAGGGTTCGATATATGACCTTCGTCTCGGAAACGTTGTAACGCTTTCGCTTTCAGGTTCAACAGTGACAAAGGTTGACCAGACAACCTCCGCAAGCGCAACAACAAAGTCAGGCACAATCGAAAGCTCGAACACTTCTTACGGATATATCAATATCACAACATCTGACGGAAGCTCCGAGCAGATATTCGCTTCCAAGTCGGGCGGTTCAATCAGCTCGAAGATTATTGACGGCGAAACAGGTAAGGATATATTGTTCAAAAACCTTAAAAAGGGTGATTTCATAATTGCAACCGGAGCTTATTCCGACGGTGCGTTTATCGCAAAAACCATCGTTGTAACACCTGCGGCAGAATAAATCAATAAATAAACACTGCTGCGGCACATGCCGCAGCAGTGTTTATTTATTGATTTCGGGATTGCATATCTCGTTTATAACCTCCCATGCGTCATCGCGCCCCATGCCCGTCTGCGCGCTGAACGGAATCATAATATCCTCATCCGTAAGATTAAGCGTGTAGTATATTTCGTCAAGATGGTCATTAAGTTTGGTTTTTGCAAGCTTATCGCACTTTGTCGCTATCACAAGCGCAAAACCGTGACGGCGGCGGATATATCCGAGCATTGTCAAATCATCGGCTGTCGGCTTATGGCGCGCGTCCACCAAAAGAGCCGTACACACAAGCGTTTCACGCGTGTTGAGATATGTTTCAATCATCGCGCCCCACTTCTTCTTCTCCGCCTTGCTTACCTGCGCATATCCGTAACCCGGCAGATCGACAAAATTGATTGAATCGTCAATATTATAGAAATTTATCGTTGCGGTCTTTCCCGGCTTTGAGCTTGTCCGCGCAAGGCTTTTCCTGTTTAACAGCTTGTTGATAAACGAGCTTTTGCCAACGTTGCTGCGCCCCGCAAAAGCAATGTCGGGAAAATCAGTTTCGGGATACTGCTTCGGGTCAACCGCCGAAACAGTGAGTGAAACATTATGAATATTCATGTACGGCGCTCCTTTCATTTTCGGCGCGGAAAACCGCCTGCTCCTTCTTCGGCATCAGCGCAAGCGCAAAAACCTCTTCGCAGCGCGTTACGGGGTGGAAAATTATTTTATCCCGAACCTCCACGGGGATTTCCTCCAAATCCTTAACGTTTTCCTGCGGAATTATTATTTCCCTTATTCCGAGGCGATATGCCCCGAGTGTTTTTTCCTTAAGTCCGCCTATCGGCAAAACTCTGCCGCGCAGCGATATTTCGCCCGTCATGGCAATTGTGCATCTTACGGGCTTTTCCGAAAGTGCGCTTGCAACCGCCGTTGCAACTGTTATCCCGGCGCTCGGTCCGTCCTTCGGAACGGCGCCCTCGGGGAAATGAATATGTATGTCCCTATTTTTATAAAACATCGGGTCAATGCCGAGCTGTGCGGCAAGGCTTCTGACAAAGCTCACGGCTGTTTCCGCCGATTCCTTCATAACATCGCCGAGCTTTCCCGTCAGCTTGATTTTGCCGCTGCCGTCAAGCGCAAGCGCCTCGCATTTGAGCACCTCTCCGCCGACGCTTGTCCATGCAAGCCCATTCACAAGACCAATCTGCGGCTTTTTCTCCGCAAGGTCATCCGTATAGCGAGCTGCCCCGAGATATTCCGATATATTTTTGTCGGTAACCGATTTTACCGCTGCGTCTCCGGCAACGGTCTTTGCGGCAGCCTGCCTGCAAACGGCGGCAATTTCGCGCTCAAGTTTGCGCACGCCGGCTTCGCGCGTGTAGCCGCGGATTATTTTTTCAACTGCCCCGGATGTGAATCTGACGTCCTTTTTCGAAAGTCCATGCCTTTCAAGCTCTTTCGGAATAAGATGCTTTTCGGCAATCGCGAGCTTTTCCTGCTCGGTATAGCTTGCCATTTCGATTATCTCTAATCTGTCATACAGCGGCGCAGGAATCGTTTCGGCATTATTCGCCGTTGCTATAAACATAACCTTGGAAAGGTCAACGCCCGTTTCCATGAAATTATCGCGGAAGGAGCTGTTCTGCTCCCCGTCGAGAACCTCCAGAAGCGCAGACGACGGATCTCCCTTATAATCCGAACCGAGCTTATCAATTTCATCAAGCAGGATAAGCGGGTCGCTCGTTTTCGCACGGGTAAGAGCATTGATAATTCTTCCCGGCATTGCGCCGATATATGTCTTTCTGTGACCGCGGATTTCAGCCTCGTCACGCACACCGCCGAGACTTATGCGCACATATTCGCGCCCTGCCGCGCGCGCAATCGACCGCGCAACGCTTGTTTTGCCCACTCCGGGCGCTCCGAGCAGGCAGAGTATGCTTCCGGACGGTCTGTCGGTAAGCTTGAACACCGAAAGCTGCTCGATAATCCTCTTTTTCACCTTTTCCATGCCGCAGTGATCCTCATCAAGGATGCGGCGCGATTTTTTTATGTCGGGCGGATTTGCATTGTATATCCCCCACGGGAAATCGCACATCACCTCAAGATAGTGGCGCGAGATGGCGCTTTCGGGGGATGTCGGCGGCAGCCTTTCAAAGTTTTTCAATTCATAAAGCGCCTTTTCGCGCGCTTCCTCCGTCATCGCTGCGCTGTCAATTTTATCGCGGAACATATCGGCTTCAGAAAATTCATCCTCGCCAAGCTCCGCACGGATTGCCTTAAGCTGCTCGCGCAGATAGTAGTCGTGGTTGTTATCGTCCATCTGCTCTTTAACGCGGTTTGCGATAACATTCTCCATTTCAAGAATTTTAACCTCGCTCGCCATAATATCGACAAGCTTCTCAAACCGCTGCTTAACGTTCGTTGTTTCAAGAATTATCTGCTTATCCTCAAGCCTGCGCAGAAGATTGCCTGCAATCGCGTCCGCAAGGGAGGACGGGTCATCCTCAGGCAGCGACTTCTGAAGCGTTTCCGCCGAAAGCTGAGAGTTAAGCGATATGAAATCGTTTATCAGCGAATGTATTCTGTGCAGAAACGCCGCATATTCCTCGGGCGACAGGTTTCTGCTGCTGCTGTTTTTGCTCTCGATGAGGGCTTCGTAAAACTCCTCCGTTTCAAGCGGCGGAATTATTCTGCCGCGCGACATGCCCTCGGCAAGAATGCGCACGCCGCCCTCGTGCAGACGCACCATCTGCTTGATCCTTGCGATTGTGCCGAAGCCGTAAATATCGTCCTCCGCCGGCTCGTCAAGCGCTGCGTCCTTCTGCGCCGCAAGGAAAACATATCCGTTGGCGGCAACCGCTTGCTCGATTGCCGCTATGCTTTTTTTCCGCGCCACATCGAAATGAAATGTCATTTTCGGGAAAACAATAAATCCGCGCACGGGAATAATGGGTAAAAACTGTTTTTTGTTTGCCATAGATTTTCGTCCTTATTTTATATTGGAAATATATTCGTTGTATTTATCCGTGTAGGAAATGGAATATTTGCTGAAAATACTGTCAAGCGCCTTGTTGTACTCCCCGGATGCAAGCGACTTCTTTATTGAATCGGCTTTATTTTTAACATCGTCCCTGCTTATCTTATATCTGTAGATAATATGATAACCGTACGAGGTTTTAACCGGTTCGGTTGTGTAGCTGTTTTCCTTGAGCGCAAATGCCGCATCCTCAAATTCCTTTACCATTTCACCCTTTGTGAAGAAATAGCCTTCATCGGGCTGACCGGGATCTGTGCCGGATTCCTTAACCGCGTCGTCAAACGATTTGCCTTTTTTCAGCTGCGCGATAATATCCTTCGCCGTCTGTTCATCCGCAACAAGAATATGCTTTGCATGCACATAATTTGCAGTGTATTCCTTATAAAGCTCATCGTCGGTATATGTCTTTTCATTTGCGGCATTGTAAATGCTTTCGGCATACTTGTTCGCAACGGTTGCAACGCGCATAAGATTTCTGACGGTTTCGTCATCGGTTGCAGAATCGGCAAGCATTTTCTTGTATTCTTCATCGCTTGCGAACGATTTATAGTAGCTGTTCCAGTCGCTTTCAATATCCGAATCGGAAACGGCAAATTTACTGTCCTTTGCCGCGGCATTAAGTGCAAAATACTGTTCAATCTGACCCGATGCGGACTCCGCAAGCATTTTTGCAGCCGGCTGCGACTGAATCGTCATTTCCTGAAGGTTTGAATCCGCGCTGTAGTTATCGGCATATCTCTGCAAAACGCCCGAACGGCTGCTCTGCGCTATGAAATAATTGTAAACCGAGCCTTTTACCGCCTGATTTCCGACATTTGCAAGCGTTTCCGCCTTGTAGCTGTCCATAACCGACGCGTCGGGAGTAAATTCCTTTGCCTGCTGCTGCGGCTTTTCGCCGATATAAACAGTGTTCGTTTCGCCGTCCCAGTCAACGCTCTGACCGAGCGCCCCGGCAACCGCGCGCACGGGGAGATATGTTGTTCCGTCAATGATAAACGGTTCAACGGTGTTTCCGTTCGCGTCCTTCGGCGTAACCTCCGCCCCGTTTATAACAAGCTTAATGTTGTTGTAAACCGCGTTCACGGTTTTTTCAAGATTCTGCGCGAAAACGGCAGATGTGCAGATGAGCGACGCTGCCGCCGCACCGATTACGAATCCCTTTATGTTTTCCTTGTTAATCAAAGCTGTTTCCCTCTTTCTTATAATATTCTTTCATTTTATCATACTGAGGCTGTGTTGTCAAACCGTCAGTTATTTTCAAGCCTGTTAAAATTCATGTACCCGAGAACGTTGATTCCCGAATCGTCAAGATACACCTGCTCATACTTATATTCAAGCTTAAGCGCTTCCATGCTTTGGCGGTGCAGCACCGGAAGATACACAACGTTTTTATAGGAAAGCATCGGGTAATACATATTATCGGACGTAAATTCCTTGCCGTCAATCGTTATTTTTCCCTTATAAATCGTGGCTTTTTCACTTTTCCCCTCTCCGAGGGTATTTCCGCCGAGCTTCGGCTCTGTAAACTGCGCACCGCCGGTTAAAACAAGCCCCGTTTCCTCGCTCCAGTCGCAGCTTATGCCCATAGCGCGGCACCCTGTATATGTAAGAGGAATATAGGAATAACCGAGATAGTTTATGAACGGATATTCAAGATCCTTATTGTCATACTCTCTGCCGTTCAGCTTCAGAAGATTTTCGCTGCGCACGATTTCATATTCCTTGTCCGCATGGTTTTCCATATACTTATACGAAAACGGGTCGACAATATTGCCCTTTGTGTCGATATGACCTATCTTATGAAAATCGTGATAGTGATACCCCGTTTCGGCAGCCTTTTCTTCAACCGTGGCTATTCCGTCCTTAAAATCCGAGCAGCTGTTATATATAAGCGGAACAACCTCGTTTCCGTCACGGTCGACATATCCGCAGTACATTCCGTCCGCGCCGCCGCCCGTTGTTACCCATGCAAGCCCGTCATGAAACGAGCCTATCTGAAAATATTTCGGTTCAACAACAATATTCCAGTTTTCATCAAAATATCCGTCATGCGTGCTTTGATGCTCATCACGCACCGTAAAACGCGCGCGCCCGTCAACGGGTGCTTCAATATAGGCATACTTAGGTTCAACGATAAAATTCCCGTTCACGTCCAGAACGCCGTATTTATCATTATACAAATACCCGTGAAGAAGCGTTCTCCCCTGCGCGGTTGAAACAATTTTGCAGCCGTTTGCAAGCGTTTCCTCACTGTAAAACTTCATTTCCTCAGCATGTGCCGCCGTTGCCATAGGCATAACAGACTCGAACCCCATGCGGTTCAAAAAGGCAAATTTGTCGCAATCATGCGTTAAAATGCTCGTTAATAGACAAACTATTAACTGCGCTTTTGCCTTTTCCTGCAAAAAATTTGCTCTTTTTGAACTCGCAGACCCTATGCGCCGAAAAATTTTTACACAGCTGTTTTTGCAGGGTGCAGCAAGGCTTGACGCCTTGCAAGTCCCGAAAAGACAGCTGTGCGGAAATTTAACAAGCATAGGGCGCATGTGTTCGAATCCGTTATGCCTAATCAACGCTGACAAAAGCGCAATTGCTTTTTTCATACAATTCCCCTCCTTATGCTTTTATTATACAGTATTTTCCGCATTGGGTCAACATGAAAAGCGGTAAAATTTTTCACACAAAAATCATACCTTGGCATGATGACAAATCCCCGAAAGAGTGATATACTGATAATAATTGCAACAGAGGTGATTTTAATGAGCGGCATAACCGTTATTAACAGTTCAATAGAAAAAAGTTCCGCAGCTTTGCGAAAAGCGGAAGAATACTTTTGCTTGCCGCCCCGTGCGGATTCGGCAAAACAACGCTTTCGCCGCTTGAAGAAGCATTTTCCGGGAAGCCCGATAAATTTTACCGGCGCGTTATAAAGGCAGCGCGCGGGCAGGCAGTGTACTATCCCGATTTTCTTAAGCCGCGCAGCAGTCACGTTGAAAAGCTGACCGATGCCGAGCTGCAGGTGCTGCACCTGCTGTGCGCCGACAAAAGCAACTCGGAAATCGGAGAAATTCTCGGCATCCGCCTTGCAACGGTGAAAAGCCACGTCAGTCACATTCTTCAAAAGCTCGGTGCAAGCCGCCGTTCCGAAGCAAAAACAATTGCCGAAAAGCTGCATATTATCTGAAGGGGATGTTAAAAAAGCAAGGGCTGTTTAAACAGCCCTTGCTTTGTGCGTGCATTAATTCCCTTCTTGCGTATTCGGGACAATCCCTCATTTTGTGTAAACCTCAAATTAGACTCCAAAATGATAATAT
>CAJJUC010000037.1 GCA_905195005.1 uncultured Eubacteriales bacterium
CTACGGATATGATTATCATTGCTCCCGACCGGAAAGACCTGCTGGCACAGGCGGAACGACTGGCACAAGCCCATCGTGAGAAAGACGGATTGTCCGTCCTTGTCCTTACCGCTGACAACCTTCTTTACAACCATGTAATGCTGATTGTCGTCATAATTAAAGGTGTATTCGCTTCCTATCAGGCTTATAATATTTGCCTTGGAGTCCGAGCCCGTTTTGTACACATTTGCGGCGTATGCTTTGTTATCTATAATCCTGCCGTAATCCATAACGAGGTATTTATCGTCATCCGCCTCCTCGGGCTTTTCCGGAGTTACAAACACAAGCACGTCATTTGATAAAATGTAGTCGCGGCTGAGCTTGCTTCCCATTTTCAGAAGCCTGTCGGCCTCCGAACCTGTTGTGCGCCCGAGCAGATGGAGCGAATCGTCGTTCTCATTTGCGCCGACCGTTATCGTGTCAATATAAGTTATCTCGTCATTTGCGTCGGTGTCGTACAGAATTACGTTTTCCGCAGCGTTTTTAAGCGCCCTTTCAATGCTTCCGCCGTATTTTTCGCCGTCGATTTTAACCCTTGCCGCTGTGGTGAAGATTTTTATTCCGCTGTCCTTTGTCAGAATCTTCAGCTGCATTCTGTTGCTGATGCCCGATTTTGAAGCAGCTTTGATAAGATAGCCCGGTTTTCTTGTGACCTCGCCTTCCTCAAAATACGCAATTTTGCCGAACATATTTGTTCTGAAGATGCCCTTTTTCCCGTTCGTGAAGTGATATTTTTCATACGACGCCTGATAGTAATCATATAAAACACCGTCGATTTCAACTGTTTTATCCTCCGTGTTCACCGAATTGACCTCACCGCTCACGATGTTGTTATTCATGTGAACTATCACACTATCCTCACCGATTGCAACATCGATTACCGAGCCGCGCTGAAAAGCGCTGAGCTCGCTTTTGTTCCCGATTGAGTCATAAATGAAAATGTTGTTTGCCGCATCATCCGAAACATCGATTACATTTTTTTCTCTTAATGCATCTAAAATTTTGCCCTCCGTCAGATTTATGCTTTCAACAACAACCGTCTGATAGTTTTCTATAAACACCGCGTCAAACTTTCCGTCCCTGTTGTTATCAACAATCAGAATTTTGCCGTTGTCGATGTTCTTATACGCTTCGGCAAGCTCCTTTGTGACAACGCTTCCGTTTTTAACCACAGTTGCCGAGGATGATATTTCCTCTTTCGTTTTTCTGTCCGATTCGGTGTAATAGCTTATTTCGCCGCCGCTGTATCCGATATAATCACCGGAGGCTATCGTCACGGCGTTGTTTTTGCTTGCGTCGATATGCACAAGCGTTTTCTCTCCGCCGATGTCACTGTAGTAGAATTTCAAATAATATCCTATGTATTTTTCTATTGCCGTGCTTCCGTTATAATAAACCTCATCGCCTATAATGCATTTCCCGGCGGAAACCTTTTTTCCGCTAATCGTAATCCCCTCCGCAGATTCGGCAATGCCTTCATTCACATATATACTGTGATACTGCGAAAGCAAGGTTTTATCGGTTGTGTTCGTATATCCGACGTTTTTCCCGACGCTTTCAATATCAAGAATTTTCGTATGAATCGCATTGTACAAAAGCTTTGACGCCGCTCCGTTTGTGAGCGCCTGTGAAGCGGAAACTCCCGAAAGCAGCTTCAATCTGCCTGCCGTTACCGTGTAGCCCTTCGGATAACCGCCGAGGTTTTTCGCATAGTTATCATACCCCATAAGACTCACAATCATTTTCACTGCTTCGGTGCAGAGAATTTTGTCGTTCGGGCGGAACATTCTGTCGGACGGGACGGTTATAATTCCCATATCGGTCAGTGTATTGAGAGTGTGTGCCGCCCAGCTGTCTGCCGCAACATCGTCATAGTACGAAAACGAGGCGGCAACCGTCGGGTTGATATTTATTATCTTTCCGACAGTCGATGCAAAATCAATTCTTGTAATTTCCTGCGTGTTATCGATAAGCCCGTAAGAATCGGGGTTTATAAAGCCGAGCGATGCAAGCAACTCCTGCTCGGAGGTAAGCTCCGATGCAGTATTCTCAGCCGCTGCGCCGTTTTCGTCATCTGCCGCACAAACGGGAGTTACAAGCATTGAAGCAATAATAAGAAGTATCAGTATCAGTCTTTTAATCAAGTATATCCCCCCATTTCCCTCAGTTCAGAAGCGACCGGATTACCTTTGCCGCCTCGGCACGGTTCGCCGGCTTCACCGGATTGAAATACCCGTTTGAATCTCCCTGCATTATTCCCGCTTTACGAAGCGCATAAACCGAATCTCTCGAATAGTCCGATATAGCGCTGTCATCGGCAAATTTTTCATCGGAAACGCCACCCGGTTCTTTCCCGGCGCTGCGCAGAGCTCTGCTGATAATCACAGCCATGTCCTGGCGCGATATGTTTTCACCTGCGCCGAAATATGTGTTGCTGATTCCCGTGATTATTCCTGCGCTGTACGCTGTCTTTATATAACCGTAATCCCAGCTATTCACCGAAACATCCGTAAAATCAGGTGCTTTTCCGCTTGCTTGTATGTTCAGCGCAAGAACAGTCATTTTGATAAATTCGGAGCGCGTCACATTATCCGACGGAGCAAATCTGTCGTTTCCTCTGCCTGAAACAATTTTCAGTGCGGCAAGCTTTTCAACGCTTTCTTTTGCCCATTGGTAGTTTTCAAGGTCGTTAAACACGCCCTCCTGCGCCGCGGCTTCCGATTTGTATTCAACCTTTCCGCCGGTGAGCGAGCCGCTCCTGTTGCCTGATCCGCTTCCGCCTCCACCTCCGCCGGAGGTTTTTCCGCTGCCCTTAAGCTCGTCAAATCTGTTTTTTAAATCGCTGAGGTTCTTTGCATTGTATTCGCAAAGGTCTTTGTAAACCTTATCGGAAGCTCCCGAGGTTTTTATTCCTATCAAACCCTCAAACGCTTCAAGAACGCTTTTAACGTTACCGTAGCCGTCGGGCTGTTTTACAACAGAAATAATCATTGCTTCCGTGATTCCGTCAACAAATTTGCCGTAATCGGAAAAGCTTTTGCCGCTTATCAGCCCCGTTGCATATTTTTCGTTTGTTTCTTTCAGAATATCTTTAAACACGCTGTTTTTACCGCTGAAAATGTCAAGATATTCGTTGAACGCAAATATGTTATCAATCTTTTTATCGGCAATATACTGCAAAAGGAGCTGCCTGCGCAGAGTTAAAACGGTTTCTTCGGCGTCGGCGCCGTTTAGCGGAGCAAGCTTCTCTATCCTATCTGCAAGAGCCTGCCAGTTCGGTTCGCTGTCAATCCCCACAATGCAAAGACCGAGCCTATATTGATTCGCTTTAATGTCCTCCGAAAGCGCTTCGGAGGAATTGATTTCGGATATCGCCGCCGCTGCCTCCGCCATATTCGTATAAGCAAAGCTTTCCTTTGCATTTTCGTCCGCCGACGCGGCTGTTAGCCTGTAGACATCTGCCTTTTCCATTTTAAAGCTTAATTTAAAGCTTCCGTTTTCATCGGCAGCCGTCATGTCCTGATAGCCGAGCGCATCGAAAAATCCGTCCTCATCCGCCTTATCGCTTGCCGCAGTGATGAGAATCCCCGTGTTCGCTTCATCGCTTCTTCCGCTGACCGTGACCGAGCTTTTCTCAATGTCAACATCGATATTATCAATATAAATTTCAGCACATACAGGCACCCCTGCTGCAAGCGCCACTGATACAATCATCACCGATGCAAGCAGTGCTGATAATTTAAACTTCATAATTCACCAATCCTTTCCCGCGCCGTTATTTGTCCGCCAGATTCATGTCCGAGAAAAATCCGACGTTTTTATATGTTCCTATAGCTCCGAGCGTCTGCGAGTATTCCATGTATTTATTCCTGCCGAAGCCGTCGTCATCGTTTATAAGAAAGGCAAATTTCGGCACATAACCGGCTTTCACCCTGTCGGGCTTCTGAAGCACCTCCGACCACGGGATTGCAAGCTCATAGTATATTTTTGTTCCGTCGCGGATAACCTGCATTTCCGCATTTTTCATAAGCCCCGTCGGATTGGCAGAGGAATTTGTCAAATGCCTGTACATCTGCGGACCTTCGCTTGTCAGCGCCACGGTGAGCTCGGTATATGTTCCGCTGTTCTGCACCGTTTCATCTGAAAGACCAATCTGAATACTGTCACCGTTCCAAATCTGCTCGCCGGTGTATTTCTGAACAAAAACGTCGTCCTCTATCTCGATAAAGAAATACACGTTTTCTTCATCATACATAGCCGTTGCCTTTCCGCTCAAGTCCGCGTCTCCCATGTATGAAGCGGAATCCGTCAGCAGCTGCACGTTTCCCCTGCCGTTTATCGAAAACCACGTGTCGCTGTTCCACTCTCCGCTTCCGAGCCTGCCGTCGATAACGGGCTTTTTGCGCGCATACGGCGCAATTGTAAAGAACATTGTGTGCGAATCGCGGAGAATCTCGCCCGTATCAAGCCTGACCTCCATGTCAAAGCTCCGCATATTTTTTGAAACAATCTCCGGCATGAACATTTTGTACACATGCGTTTTTTTCGGTGCAAGGTTTTCAAGCAAAAGCTCCGGAACATATTTTGTAATATCCGAAGGAGCATTGATTTTTATAATCCCGTTTACCGGTGCGCTGTTCATGTTGTTGGTAACGGAGATTTCCATCTGCCATCGGTTCAGACTGCTTTTGTCATTCATGGTATGCGTTTCTTTTATGGTTATCGTTTCTTCGTTATTTATTTTCACGGTTCCGGCATAAAGCAGCTTTCCGTCCGCAGTCTCAACATCGAATTTTATTTTTTTGTTAAAGTATCTTTTATCGGGCGTGCTTAAAACATAAGTTGCTTTTCCGTTCACAAAGCCCGTGTTTTCAATGACCTCAAAATCCGCATTTTTGGGCACAAGCTTCGCGCCGTCAATTAACGAGCATGTCATTTCAATTCTGATTGTGTCGTTCACCGTTGCGGAGGATATAAGCGAATTTATGTCTATTGTCGGCTCTGCCTTTTCCATGTAGTCGAAATCGCCTATAAGATAAATCGGTCTGTCGTTCAGTGCAAAATTGAACACGCCGTCCACCGCTTTCATCGTTCCCTCGTTGCCGTAGTGGTCAATATATTTAACCTCTTCCTTATTGAGCTTCAGCCCGTATTTCTCCCTGTCGTTGCACGTCCAGAGTGCAAGCAGATGCTTTCCCTTTCCGTCGGCATTATTGCGCTTCCAGCGGTACACATATATTTCATCCGTGCGCCCCGGAGCGCCGTTTATCGTTGTGTCAAACTCCGCACCGCCTAAAAGCTTGTTTGCGTTTGCACATGCAACATAGGACGGAAGCGCCGCAAAAGGAACATCATCCCAAACAGATTTGACAATTCCGTAAAAGCACTCACCGTATGACGGCTGTATTCCGCCGTTTAAAAATTCATAGAAATGAACCATTTCATAAACCTTTAAAGCGTCGTTCATCATCAGCGCCCTCGGAAGATAATATCCGACATCCTCCTCGGTGATTCTGTTGCCAAGACCGCGATGCCAGCCGGTTTCCGTAACCCATTTTTCTTTATTTCCGCCGCCGAACTCCTCCATAAGAGCCTGAACCGACGGAGCGCCCGTCATCTGATTTCCCTGCTCAAAGGAGCGCGCCCAGTCGTAAGGGTGCCAGCTCACCGCGTCCATATAGTCAAGCGAGCCACCCTCGAAAAATCTGCGCACAAGCGCAAGATCCAGAAGCCCCGTGTCCACGCCGACAACCTTAATTTCGGGATTGACCGACTTAACAGCCTTGTACATTATCTCCATGAGCTTTGCATATTCCTCTCCCGTGATATTCGGGAAAATGTGGTTAATTTCATTTTGCTGCTCAATGGCGCTTGTAACACCCTTAAACTGCTGCGTCAGCCAGACAACATACCTGTAAAACGCAGTTTGGAACTTTTCTGTCATAATATCCGATGATTTTGTTATATACGCCGTGTTGTACATAAGCAAAACGGGCATATATTCAATTCCGACCTTTTTGCAGAAATCAATTGCTTCCTTTGTAGTCGGCTTCAGTTTGAACTGCCCCGCGTTCACTTCGGATGAGCCCCAGTTTGACGCGTCGCGAAGCGATGCAAAGCCTGCCTTTTTTGCAAGCGTTACCGTTGCCTCAACACTTCCCGGGTATTCGTCAAGCCCTTCAAAATGAACGTTTATTCCGGCACGCGGATTCGCAGTTTCCGCCTCTCTTATCCGCGCAATTTCCGTTGATGTGACATTTGAAATGCCCTCCGCGGAAAACGACGCATAGTATTTAAACAGTCCGTATGGCAAATCCTCCTGAACAATACTGTAGGTTTTTGTTTCATATGCTCCGATTGAAAGCGAACCCTGCATATCGGCTGCCTTTATCCCGTCATCGTTTATCGCATAATAATCAACCTTCAGCTCGTATACCTTATCGGTTTTGTTTTCAACGGAAAAATCGAGCTTCACCGGTTCATCCTCAAAAAAGTTGTTTCCGTAATTTTCGCTTGTGATTTTCACGCTGATGGGATTTACAGTGTCAAGCTTTTTCACCCTTATTGCGCCGATTAAAATATCGTCAACCGTTGAAACGCGTGATTTTCTGTTGATTTCGTAATTTGAGTAATTCCGTCCGTAGCCCGAATCGGTGTCCTTGGTGATTCCGTGGTTCAGGTTCATAATATTTGCGGAAATCATTATATCAACACCGTTGAGCGAATCGTCGAACTTTGCGTCCTGAAGCAAGAATTTTCTTGTGCGCCACGCCTTTATTCCCGTGTTGATTTCACCCTTCGCACCCATTCCCTCGGTATACTGGCAGCCGGCATAACGGTTGCTGCGGTCCTGCGCAGAGTATACCAGTGAAAATACCGCGCATTTCTCGTCGTAATAATCGACCTCAACCTCGTATGTACTGCCGTAAGGCTCATCGTAGGCAAAGCCTTTTCCAAGGTCAACGTTAATTGTTGCCTCCGGTGCATTGTATTCATAAAAAGAAATGTCATTTTGGTGATTCGAAAGCACCCAGCCGCATCTTCCCTCGCGCTCGGCAAGCACGGGAGTATCATTTCCCATATGCACATTCATATTTGAGGTTTTGGCACCGCTTGATATAAATTCGGCATAAGCAAGGCTTTTATCGTCACCGTCAGCAAAGGAAATCTGCGGAATTGCCATCATACCTGTCAGCAGAAGGCTGAGCGCCGACTTCAGTATTTTATTCACATAACATCATCCTTTCACTCCGCCGACTGTAAGCCCTCCCATGATTTGCTTCTGGAATATGAAATATATAACCGACGGCGGTATAATCACAAGAAACATCGCCACGCAGTAAACATCGATGGGAACGCTTGTTTTTAAAATATAAAGCCTTTGACCGATTACATATTTTTTGCCGTCCGTGAGAAGCAGCAGCGGCCAGAAATAAGATCCCCACGACCCGTTAAACTCAAAAATGCTGATAACCGCAATAACAGGAATGCTGAGCGGTACTACCAGTTTATAAAACATTTGCAGATTGCTGCACCCGTCAAGCTTTGCCGATTCGAAGTACGAAATTGAAATTGAATCGAAAAAGCTCTTGAAAAGCAGAATGTAATAGCTGTTGGCGCCTGCCATCAGCCACATCGGCCAGTAGGTGTTTGAAAGATCCCATCCCGTGACGGGAAAATGCGTGAAGGTCATGAACAGCGGAACCTGACTGACGTTATTCGGAAGGAGCATTGTCCATAAAATAACCATAAACACAAGGCGCGAGCCCTTGGGCTTCAGCCTTGAAAGCACATATCCCGCAAGCCCGTTAAACACAACTGTAAACGCAATGTCACCGGCTGCCAGATAAACGGTGTTAAGGAAAGGAATTGCCAGACTGTGCGTTTCCCAGACATAAAAAAGCTTGTTCAAATCAAATTTTTTCGGCAGGAAGGTGGGCGGAATCTGCAAAAACTCCTTCGTGTCCTTAAAAGCCGACAAAAGCAGCCACACGAGCGGCAGCAAACAGATTGCCGACAAAAGCAGCGAAATAACCATAAACACTGCATGCACGGCTTTAACATACGGTCTTTTTAATTCCATATCCGAAATTGCGCCGTAATGCTCTTCGGTTGTTCTATGCATCATTGCTCACCTTCTTTTCTATGCGGAAATAAAATAATGTAAGCACGAAAAGGATAATAAACGTTATAACGCCCACTGTAAGCGCCTTTTCAAGCTTATAGTATACAAAACCGTAACGGTAGCCCAAAAGCGAAAGCGTTACTGTTGCATTGCTCGGTCCGCCGCCCGTCATAACCATGGGTTCGTTAAATATTTGGAACACGCCCGAAAACTGCCTGATAGCCATGAGCGCAATTATGCTTGAAATCTGCGGCAGTGTAATATACCATGTTTTTTTCCAAATGCCTGCGCCGTCAATATATGCAGCCTCGTACATTTCCTTATTAATGCCCTGCAAGGTTGAAAGATACAGAATTGCCGAGCCTCCGAAGCCTGACCATGTCATCGAAATTACAATGTAAAATATTGCTTTGCTGCCGTCATTCAGCCATTCCATCGGCGCTGCACCGAATTTTGAAAGAATGGTATTTAAAAGCCCACCAGCGCTCGGGTCGTAAATAAGCGTCCACAAAAGCGAAACAATAACTGCCGGGCAGATTGACGGAAAGTAGATTGAAAATCTGACAAAGCACTTGCAGTATCTTATCTCGTTTATGATAATCGCCACTATAATCGGCAGCGGAAAGCCAATCAGAAATGAATACAAAACATAAGCAAAGGTGTTCGTTATTGCTTTTTTGAAAAGTGTTTCGTTTATTATTTCTCTGTAGTTGTTAAGCCCGACAAATTTAACGGGTGCATATC
The DNA here is from genome assembly GCA_905195005.1 of uncultured Eubacteriales bacterium. Taxonomy (GTDB): domain Bacteria; phylum Bacillota; class Clostridia; order UMGS1883; family UMGS1883; genus UMGS1883. The sequence continues at coordinate 8,909 of CAJJUC010000037.1, forward strand.
CCTGCAGCTTATACAACGATAAAACCGCCCCCTCAAATATCGGCCGCCACACAAACAAAATCAGGCATATGAGCGCCGGAATTATCAGAACATACGCCGCTAATTCCCTTTTTGTCTTGCCCGGTAATCTTATTTTGGAAGTGTTTCTTTTCAGCATTTGCGTTAATCCTTTCCGATGTTATCGGAACGCCCGGAAAAGCGCCCCGTGAGCAGTTTATTCCGCGTTGTCAAGGCTGTCCTTCTGGAAATCCTTTGCCGCTTTTTTCAGAAGCGCCTTGGGGTCTGCGTTTTTATTTGTGATAACCTCCTGTATGCACGCGTCAAGCACCGCGTACATTTCCTGACAGTTGATAGGTTCTTCCGGCTTAAACTTCATATCCGCCGGAGGATTGTTAAATTCTTTCACGTTGATATTATCGATATTTGCATATTTATCGATAATGGTCTTTTCGTACTTAATACGCTCGGCATTGTCTGACCACGGAGAATACTGATAAAATCCTATCGGAACGCCTTTCTCACTTCTGATTTTATAGCTGTCCTCCATTGCTTTTTTCGCACTGTCGTCAACCGAATACCCTTGGTTTGAGAACTCAATCCATTTAATGGCAGCGTCAATCTGAGTATCCGTGCTTCCTGCCTTGATGGCTGTAAGCTCACCGCCGAACTGCGCATATCTTCCCTTCGGACCTGCCGGGAGCGATGCAATACAAATATCGTTCGGATCCATATTATACGTTGTGACAAGCTCATCCTGCGGAGGTGTGCCGATGAACATTGCCGCCTGATCCGAACCGAAATATTTCTGCTGTTCGGGAACGGTGGCAAACGAGGCGTCGGGAAGCACATCGTATTTCCATTTCAAATCCTTGATAAACTGAAGCGCCTGCGCACATTCATCGGAATCAAAGGTTGCTTTCCATTTGCCGTCCTTGCCCTGCTTCATGAACTCGGTGCCGTATGACCAGGCAATGTTCAAAAACTGCCATCCACCGGTGTTGTTCGCCGTTGTTATGCAAATGCCGGCTTTTCCGGTTTTATCCTTAATTCTTTTCGCGGTTTCGGCAAGCTCGTCATAGGTCTGCGGAATTTTCGGCGTTCCGTCTTCGTTTATCTCCCCTGCCTTTTCAAAAAGTGCCTTGTTTATGTAAAGCCCCATCGTGTAAGCGCTTTTCGGAATAATATAATACTTGTCATCCTTGCTTATCATACTTTTAATGCTGTCGCTGACCTTTTCATCGTATCCGTACTTTCTAAAATACTTGGTAAGGTCTGCACAATATCCGGCATCGATAATTCGTTTGCCCTCCGTGAAATAAACGCTGTATATTGTCGGAAGGTTGCCGCTGGCTGCTTTTGCAAGAAACGTTTCAAGGCTGAATGTCCATGAATCCGGGATTATCTCAACACCGGGGTTCTTTTTTTCAAACTCCTCTTTCATGCCTTTGTACTGGGTATACATCTGCGGCTGAGTTTTTTGCGGCGGCCATGCGCTTACCGATATCTGAGTTTTATCGGAAACCGTTTCCTTTTCTTTGCCGCAGCCTGCTGCCGATAAGGCAAGAGCCGTGGTCAGCATAACCGTGATTAGTTTTTTCATGATTGTTCCTCCTATTTCATGTTTTGAATCTTATGCATTTATTTTAACATCGAAACAAAATAATTGTAACGTATCGGGAATGACATTTTGGTGTACAATTACACCAATTCAACCATTAAAAACAACCTTAAAATTTATCACCATTGACAACAGACGGGATTTTTGTTAGTATTTATACAGCATTCATAGATATAAGGAAAAGGAGGCTCGCAGCTGTGTTTTCAAAACTAAAAAAACAGTCCGTTATGATTCTCACCCTCACTGTGATTTCTCTTATATTCTTTCAGATTATTATTAATTATTTCTCTTACAAAAAGATACTTTATAAGGATTTCAAATCAAAGGCGACAATCTTTTCGGAGCTTTATGCGGAAAATATCAATACATATCTGAAGCAGTTTGACAGAAGTCTTTCAATTTTTTTATCGGGCTGCAATCCCGATGACTTTGATAAAAGCATACCGCTTAAAGAAAACATATTTGTCAGCGAGCTGCTGACAAATATGGCGAAATACAAATTTGACGCAAATATTCAGGACATCATCATCATATCAGACTCGGGAGAATATATCTCATATAACAATTTTTTCGATTTTGACGCTCTTATGAAGCTGCATGTAACCGACATTCTGCAACAAAAAGGCACTGCACTTTATTACAATCCCGATGCTTCTTATTACACCGCGCAGAGAGCTGCGGAATATTCCAATAAGCACCAGTTTTTATATGGTAAAACCTTTAAGGACAAAAACGGATCGCCGCTGTTTTACGTGATGCTGTCGCTTAACACGAATGTTTTTGAAAGCATTGTAAATATCGACAAATATTTCACAAAAGGCACATCCGTTTACCTTGTTTTTGACAAATATGTGTTTACGGTGAACGAAAGCAAAGAAACAAAGCTTAACTCCAATGCTGTAAAGCCGAAAGGCGCGGCACGCAAAAACTGCATCAGAACCGAAGCATACAACAAAACCTACGATATAACCGTCATATCAAACACACTTTCAAACGACAGCTCATTTTTCATAAACATGATTATTCCGCTGATGATTGGATTTGCGGTAATTGCCGGAATAATATGCTTTTTATGCGCGCAGATAATTGTCGGACAAATTATCGATCCGCTTGAAAAAATAAGCATTAAAATGAAGCATTTCAAATAAACCGTCCGCATCCCGGGGGAGGCGCCGAAAATGTACAGCGTTATAATTGTTGATGATGAAAATCTTGTATTAAACGGGCTGAAAAGCTATATTGATTGGGAAGGCTATGGCTTTCGCATAGCGGCACAATGCACAAACGGACGCGAAGCCTTCGACCTGTGCAGAAAGCTTGAGCCCGAGCTGCTTATTACCGATATCCGCATGAATAACGGCGACGGACTGTCCCTTATCAGCAACATACGAACATCTGATTTACAGACGGAAATCATAATCCTCACCGGGTTTGAGGATTTCCATGTGGCAAAGGTTGCAATCGAGCAAAATGTGCATCAAATTCTGCTCAAGCCTCTTGAAATGCAAAGTTTCACCGAAGCGCTTATATCGGTTCGCAAAATTATCGACACTCAGAAAATGAATCTGCAAATCATGAAAACCTATATAAATTACAACAATTCGCGTTTTCTGCACAGGCTTTTGAACGAAACCGAGCTTGACCTGCAAAAGCTTGAGGAAATATGCTCAAAATATAAAGTGAATCTGCCGGGCAGCAATTATCTCATTGCGCTTATCCATATCGACAGAGCTGAACCGCTCAACTATGAAAATCTGCATTTTGCGCTTGCGGACATACTAAATTCAATCACTCTTACCGACAATCATTTTGTTATAGCAAACGCATTGTCAACAAAAAATGTTCCGCTGCTCATGTTTGAATACAAAAGCAGCGGAATCAGCGGCATATTAAAGCTTTTAAACGATATACGCGAGGAATTTAAACGTGTTACACACAGCACTCTTACCATCGGAATATCCTTGTTCTTTAATAAAATCACATCCATTTCCCATGCGTTCGGGCAGGCGCGGGCCGCGCTCGGTTCGATGACGCATTTCGGAAACGACTGCATTATAGACTATTCGCACATTTCGATAAAAAGCTCCGACCGTATTCCTCCGTTCACCCATAAGGAAATATATTCGCTTTGCAGCACAATAAAAAGATTTGACAAGAACGGAGCGCTTGATTTTATAAACGGTTACTTTGACAAGCTCGCATCGGTCAACAACGTTGACATTGACGATTTGCGCTCAAATATACTGGAGCTTGCGATTTTCGTGCTTAAGGAATGCGTTCAGAACTCCGTTATCCTTGCGGACATTATGGGAAGAACCCCCGCACCTGCAAGCGAGCTGCAGCAGCTTGAAATAATATCCGATATAAAAGACTGGATTACGGAGCTTATCGCTGTTCTGACCGGTCATCCCGAGGTTGTCATTTCGGAGGCTTACTCGGCGCTGGTGCAAAGTGCCATCACGTTCACCATGACATATTACGGTGAACCGCTGAGTGCGGCATATGTTGCAAAGCGGCTGTACGTGAGCACCAATCATTTTATGCGTATTTTTAAAAAGGAAACGGGCAAAACCTATGTTCAGTATCTGACGGAATACCGCATGAAAATCGCAAAAATTCTTTTAAAATCCAATGAATACAAAATTTATGAAATAGCTCAGATGGTGGGCTATCCGAACACAAAATATTTCAACCGCATTTTCAAAAAGCTCACAGGCTGCACCCCGGGGCATTACACGGAGGTGGAAGAATAATGCATGTTCTCCGTTATATATGCAAAACATGCTCAATCCGAAATATATTTTTTGTGTTTATTCTTGTTTTTGCCATTATTCCGGCATTCGCGGTATATTTTTGCTTTAAATCGTTCACAACCGGAATTGTGGCGGACAAGTATATTAACGAATACCTTATGTCACTTTCATCGCAGATTGAATATCGGTTTGAAGCATATGAGGATCAGCTGAACACGGGCTGTCTGCGCATTTCTCTCAGTCCGGACAGAATAAAGCGCATAAAAAACGATGATAACACCGAAGCCCTTATGACCGACGCATTTTCGGAATTACCGGCAATTTCATATGCGCAGATTGTCACGCACGAAAAGACATATACATACAGCGCTTTAGGCGGCAGCTTTGATTTTAACGGTCAGATAAGCGATGAATTTATAAAAAGCCTCAGTAACATGGGATTTAAAATGATGAATAAGCCTGTCAGCTCCGGCGGAAGATATTATGCCCTCGCCGGTCAGAATCTTTATGACTACTACAACAGCAAAAGCATCGGCTATTTACTCATTTACACAGACGAGGCGTTTCTCGGCACTCTGTACAAAAATCTGCAAACGGATAATATATCCTGCTTTATAACGATTGACAACTGTGTGCTGTCCAGCCGGAATAAAAGCTCCATCGGAAATGAGCTGTTTATCACCGAAACATCATCCGTTCAGGGAAGAATCCCGAAAACGCTTATCCATAAAACGAAAATAACAAACGCTTTCGGCGGAAGTATAAGCGTAACGAGCATTGTATCAATCACAAAATCCTTCCGCATCATTAAAGAGCTCGGTCTTATCAATCGCATAACGCTTATTGCGTCAATGCTCCTTGCGCTTCTTGTCAGTATGATGATTTCCCGAAACTGCCTTAAAAGCATAAGACGGGTGAATAAAAACATAATGCTTTTTGCGGAAAATCCGCAAAGCTATATTCCGCCGAAATGCAGCGGAGAGATCGCCTCGTTTGAAAATCAGTTTAACGAAATGGTGGAAAAGGTCAGGGAGCTAATGAAGAAAAACGAATATGAGCGCGAAAAGGCGCATATTGCGGAGCTTTGCACGCTTCAATCTCAGATCAAGCATCACTTTGTATACAACACGTTAGACATTGTTTCATGGAAGGCGCGGGAAAGCAATCAGCCCGAAATTGAAAAAATCATTCTTGCGCTTGCTTCATATTTTAGAACAAGCCTGAGCCGCGGAAGCAATTTCATAACAATCAGAGAGGAAATCTCGCTTGTAAAAAATTATCTCTTTCTGGAACAGATGCGTTTCGGTGATATATTCGAAGCGGAATTTGATATATCCGAAGACATTCTTGACATTTATATTCTTAAAATCATTCTCCAGCCGATTGTGGAGAACTGCATCAAGCACGGCTTTAAGGATATCGGTTACAAAGGCAAAATTCTCATTAAAGGCTCAATGCAGAACGGCACAACAATTGTTTTCGATATAATCGACAACGGGCGCGGTATTCAAGCAAGCATTACGGAGGATTCGTTCAAAAACCGCAGCGACAAAATAGGTTACGGATTATATAATATATACGAAAGGCTTCACTTCGAGTACGGCGAAAGCGGCAAGCTCAGCTTTATCGACACGGACGGTCACGGAACACATGTGCGTGTTTCGATTAAATGCGATAATTCAAAAATGAAATCAGCGGAGGTTAAACAATGAACATAGCTTCAATCTTTTCATCTCATATGGTATTTGCGGCAGAAAAGCCGATAAGAGTTTTCGGCAGCGGAACGGGCACGGCACGGATAAGCTTTGCCGGAATAACCCAAACAGTAATTTCTAAAGAAAGCAAATGGTGCACGGAATTTCCGCCGATGCAATACGGCGGGCCATATACCATGACGGTTTCATTCGAAACGGAAACAATTGAGCTTGAAGATATATTTATCGGCGAAGTTTTTCTCTTTGCCGGTCAGTCAAACATGCAGTTTAAAATGGGCGAATCCGATGCGATGCCTGATAACTGCAAATCAGACGGCAGACTTCGGCTGTTTTCCGCCGACAGAATTGAGGATACCGATTTCTTCAAAGCAAAAGACGGCTGGGCGGTATGTCAAAAAGAGAAAATCAAATATTGGTCTGCCGTTGCATATCTCACCTCACGTAATATTGCCGAACAAAAAAATATTGCGGTCGGCGCAATCGCCTGTTATCAGGGAGCTTCCGTAATCGAAAGCTGGCTTCCGAAGGGCAGCTGCGGAAAATTGGGAATTAATATTCCGATTGAACAAAAGCACGCGGATCATCTGTATCCCGAATACCAATTATGGAACAGCGACGGAACCCTGTATGAATTTGCACTTCCGCAGATTGTGCCCTTTTCACTTTCGGCGGCCGTTTGGTATCAGGGCGAAAGCGACACCTTCGGAGATGAAGCCAAAATATATCACGACGAATTAAAGGAGCTTATTAAAGTATGGAGAAATGATTTTAAAAATCCTCTCCTTCCCTTCATCGTTGTTCAGATTGCGGATTTTGCCGAAAGGAATGACAATGACTGGGCACTCATTCAGCAAGCACAGCTTAAAATTCAGGATTCCGCAGAAAATGTCAAAACGGTTATCGCGGCAGATGTGTGTGAGGACAATGACATTCATCCGAAATCAAAGGGCAAGCTT